>NZ_JBHVWZ010000032.1:0-101328 GCF_042881985.1 Streptomyces sp. NPDC058246
CCGCGGGGCGGGGGCCCGCCGCCCGGCGGCCGGGCGCGCCGCCGCGCGACGTCCCACCGCGGCCGGGGCGGCCTCCCGGCGTGCCGGGCTCGTCTCCCGCCGAGCCGGAACAGCCGCCTGTCGTGCCGGAGCAGCGCGGTGGCGCCTTCGATTCCGTCCCCGCCCCCGTTTCCGGGAGCTGGCCCGGCGCGACACCGCGCTCCGGCCTGTGGGAGCGCGGTGACTTCGCTGAGGCACGTCCGGACGCGGACTCGCCTGGGAGTGGGGACTCTTCCGGGGCGGGTGCCGGTTCGGGTCCGGTTGAGCGTGGTGGGTTCTCTGGGGCACGTGTGGATGCGGACTCGTTTGGGCGTGGGGACTCTTCTGGGGTGGGTGCCGGTTCGGGTCCGGTTGAGCGTGGTGGGTTCTCTGGGGCACGTGTGGATGCGGACTCGCTCGGGCGTGGGGACTCTTCCGGGGCGGGCGCCGGTTCAGGTCCGGTTGAGCGTGGGGACGTCTCTGGGGCGGGTGCTGGTTCGGGTCCGGTTCAGCGTGGGGACCTCTCCGGGGCGGGTTCGGGTTCGTTCCAGCGTGGGGGGCTTGCTGGGCAGCCCGCGCCGTGGGAGCCGCCGCCCGTCGAGCCGCCGCCTCCCGCGAGCTTTCCGCCCGGGCCGACACCGCCGGGGTTCCGCTCGCAGGAACCGGGCGGCGGTATGCGCCAAGAGCCGCTGAGCGGTACGTCCGCGGAGTCACCGGGCACGGCCGTGCCGGCGTCCAGGGCACCCGTGGACGTACCACCGGCCTCGCCGCCGGCGCGGGCGGCCGTGCCACCGCCCCCCGCGTCGCCCCCCGCGGTGCCCCCTGGCGACACCGTGCCGTTCGCTCCGTCCGACGGCCCGCCCCCGCAGCCCGCCTTCGCCCCGCGGGACACCCCGCCCCGCGCGCCCGAACCCGAACCCGAATCCGGTCTTTCCGTCCCCCGACAGCCCCCGGTCGTCGACCACGTCGGCTCGGGGCCGCCCACCTACGACGCCGAACCGACCGCGCTTCCGCCCGCAGACCCGGACGACCTCGACGATCTGGTCGCCGACACGGTGCTGGACGGGGCGCGCTACGGGACGAGCACCCTGCGGGCGGTGTCCGTGCGCGGGGACTCCGCGCGCTACCGGGGCGAGCCGCGCCGGGACTCGCTGCTCACCGCCCGGTTCGGGGCGGGGGAGCAGGCACTGGTGCTCGTCGCGATGGCGACCGGCGCGCGGGCCACCCCGGGCGCGCACCGGGCCGCCGCGGAGGCGTGCCAGTGGATCGGGCGGGCCGTCGGGCGCAGTCACGCCCGGCTGGCCGAGGACATCCGGGCCGCCCGGCGCGGGGACCTGAAGTCGGGACTGCACCGGCTCACCGACCGCAGCCTCGGCAAGCTGCGGGCGAGCGCGGCCGAGCAGGGCGTCGAACCCGAGGAGTACACCGCCAGCCTGCGCTGCCTGCTGCTGCCGGCCGACCCGCAGTGCCGTACGCGGGTCTTCTTCGGCGTCGGGGCCGGGGGCCTGTTCCGGCTGCGGGACGGCGAGTGGCAGGACATAGAGCCACGGGTCGCGGAGGCCACCGGCGAGGCAGTGGTCGGCTTCGGCTCGCTGCCGCACGAGACCCCCGAGGGCGACCGGCTCACCATGGACCTGGGCATCACGACGCCCCCGAGCCCGTACGAACCGGCGCCCGAGCCGCCCCGCGACCCCTTCCGTTTCCGCGCCTCCGTCGCCCGCCCGGGTGACACGCTGCTGCTGTGCACGGGAGGCCTGGCGGAGCCGCTGCGCGGGGAGCCCGAGCTGGTCGAGCACCTGACGACGCGGTGGTCGACCGGGGAACCGCCCGGTCTGGCCGCGTTCCTCGCCGACACCGTGGTGCGGGTGAAGGGGTACGCCGACGATCGGACAGCCGCTGCCGTTTGGGAGGCGTAACCGCGCGCCCTGTGAATTCATGGATCCAAGGGATCCATGGATTGCGAAGAGGTGCGTGAAGCATGGCCAAGCAGAACGTCGCCGAACAGTTCGTCGACATCCTCGTCCGCGCCGGCGTCAAGCGCCTGTACGGCGTGGTCGGCGACAGCCTCAACCCGGTCGTGGACGCCATCCGGCGGAACTCCGCCATCGACTGGATCCACGTCCGGCACGAGGAGACCGCCGCGTTCGCCGCGGGCGCCGAGGCGCAGATCACCGGCAAGCTCACCGCCTGCGCCGGCTCCTGCGGCCCCGGCAACCTGCACCTCATCAACGGCCTGTACGACGCCCACCGCTCCATGGCCCCGGTCCTCGCCCTCGCCTCGCAGATCCCGTCCAGCGAGATCGGCCTCGGGTACTTCCAGGAAACCCATCCGGACCAGCTCTTCCGCGAGTGCAGCCACTACAGCGAGCTGATCTCCAACCCGAAGCAGATGCCGAGGCTGCTCCAGACCGCGATCCAGCACGCGGTGGGCCAGTCCGGCGTCAGCGTGGTCTCCCTGCCCGGCGACATCGCCTCCCAGCCCGCTCCGGACAAGCCCCTGGAGACCGCCCTCGTCACCTCCCGGCCCACGGTCCGCCCCGGCGACACCGAGATCGACAAGCTCGTCGCGATGATCGACGAGGCCGACAAGGTCACCCTCTTCTGCGGCAGCGGCACGGCGGGCGCGCACGCCGAGGTCATGGAGTTCGCCGAGAAGATCAAGTCCCCGGTCGGGCACGCGCTGCGGGGCAAGGAGTGGATCCAGTACGACAATCCCTTCGACGTCGGCATGAGCGGACTGCTCGGCTACGGCGCCGCCTACGAGGCCACCCACGAGTGCGACCTCCTCATCCTGCTCGGCACCGACTTCCCGTACAACGCGTTCCTCCCCGACGACGTCAAGATCGCCCAGGTCGACGTCCGCCCGGAGAACCTCGGCCGCCGCTCCAAGCTGGACCTCGCGGTCTGGGGCGATGTGAAGGAGACCCTGCGCTGTCTCATCCCGCGCGTCCGCCCCAAGGAGAACCGGCGCTTCCTCGACAAGATGCTGAAGAAGCACGCCGACGCGCTCGAAGGCGTCATCAAGGCGTACACGCGCAAGGTCGAGAAGCACGTCCCGATCCACCCGGAGTACGTCGCCTCGGTGCTCGACGAACTCGCCGCCGAGGACGCCGTGTTCACGGTCGACACCGGGATGTGCAACGTCTGGGCGGCCCGTTACATCTCGCCCAACGGGCGTCGTCGCGTGATCGGTTCGTTCTCGCACGGCTCGATGGCGAACGCGCTGCCGATGGCGATCGGTGCCCAGTTCACTGACCGGAAGCGGCAGGTCGTGTCGATGTCCGGCGACGGCGGATTCTCCATGCTGATGGGCGACTTCCTCACCCTCGTCCAGTACGACCTGCCGGTGAAGGTCGTCCTGTTCAACAACTCCTCTTTGAGCATGGTCGAGTTGGAGATGCTCGTCGCCGGGCTGCCCTCGTACGGCACCACGAACAAGAACCCCGACTTCGCCGCCGTCGCCCAGGCCTGCGGCGCCTACGGCGTGCGCGTCGAGAAGCCCAAGGATCTCGCCGGTGCCCTGAAGAACGCCTTCAAGCACAAGGGCCCGGCCCTCGTCGACATCGTGACCGACCCCAACGCCCTGTCCATCCCGCCGAAGATCAGCGCGGAGATGGTGACGGGCTTCGCCCTCTCCGCGTCGAAGATCGTCCTGGACGGCGGGGTCGGCCGGATGGTGCAGATGGCCCGCTCCAACCTGCGGAACGTGCCCCGGCCCTGAGCCGGACAGGTTTGCGGTCTGTCCGGCGGATCGTGCCGGAGACGCGGCGTCCGCCGGACTGGCCCTCCTAGCCGGTGAGCGGGGTCCAGCGGCGGCCGGAGTACCAGTAGTGCGGCAGGCCCTTGATGCCGCTGGTGCGGAACGGGCGGCCGTGGTCGTCGATGCGGAGGGTGCCGCTGTGTCCCTGGGAGGACCAGTCGAGTTCGAGGTACCAGCGGCAGTCGCACTTCTCGGTCCGGGCGTCGACCAGCAGCACTTCCGGGTCCTTCGCGGACACCCGGTAGGGCAGGCTCCTCGCGGGGACCGTCCTGCCGGTGTCGCTGCCCGGGACCGGGTGGGCGATGGGCCGGTCGACGTCCAGATCGACGGCGAAGGAACGGGGTGTGATGTCTCCGCCGCAGCCCTGGTCCATCGCGTAGACCGTGCCCTGCGCGGGGGCGGCTCGCCCGACGACCCGGACGCGGAGCGCCTCCAGGACGACGGCCGTGTCCGTCCGCCCCTGCACCGAGATCTCCACCAGCGTCTCGTGCCCGTGCACCGCGCTCTGCGTCTTGGCCCAGGTCTCGGCGTCCTGCGGGGCCGGGGGCGGCGGGACCTGCTCGGGTGACTTGTCGATGACGTAGTCGTGGCTGCATCCGAGCTGCCAGAGCTGCGAGTCGGCGGTCCAGGTGAGGGGCGCGGCCGTGGGGGAGCCGGCGGAGGAGCGCGCGGACGGTGACGCCGAGCCGCGACCCGCGCCGGGTGCCTTCGGCGAGGTCGTGCCGGAGCTCCGGCCACCGCCGGCGGAGGCGGAGGAACTCGCCGACGGGGTCGGTGAGCCGTGCCGTCCACCGGAGGCCTTCGGGGAGGACGCGCCGGGTGCCGTCGCCGAGGACCCGCCGGACACCCGGTCGCGGCCGGCGGAGGAACGGTCCGCCGACAGTGCCGACAGGCTGCCCAGCGTCGCGAGCAGCGCGGTCACCACGGCCGCGGTGAGTGCGACGCGCCGCCGGTACCAGGGGGCGCGGTTCGCCGGGCTCGGGCCGGGAAGGGTCGTCGCGGTCGCCGTCGCCGCGGGTGCGTCGTCCTCGACGGGTTCCGGTGCTTCCGGTGCGGATGCCTCTGGTGCGGAAGTCTCCGTTTCGGGTGTCCGCGTCGCGGATGTCCCCGGCGCCCCGGACGTCCGCCCCCGCTGTCGCGCCGCCACCGCCAGGATCCACAGCCGGTGCAGCTCGATCCGCTCGGCCGGTGTCGCCCCGCACATCGTGGCGAACCGTTCCACCGGCGCGAAGTCCAGCGGCACCGCGTCACCCGCGCAGTAGCGGTGCAGCGTCGAGGTGTTCATGTTCAGCCGGCGTGCGAGCGCACCGTAGCTGCGGTCCGTGCGTGCCTTCAGACGCCTCAGCAGCGCCGCGAACTCCTCGACGTCGTCCCGTGTGGACACCGTTCCCCCGTACTGGTCGCCGCCCGTCTGGTCGGGAGGGGCGTTTTCCGTCCCGGGACGGCATCCCAGGCACTCCATAGAGGTGCACGTCAGCAGGCCTGGGATGGTTCCACCGTTGCGGACAGGGCGGCGGCTGTTGCGGATGCCCCGAGGGGCCGTTGATGCTCTTGGTGTCGCACCGACCGCCGCCCGAACGACCGTCCGGCGGCAGCGGGAGCCGCCCTCGCGCCACGGGGGTCGAGAGGGCGGCTCGCGGCTTCGACACCATTCGTTCGCACCAGCCGAAAACGGGGACATCCACTGATGAACAGCAACACCACCGCACGCAAGCCCGCTCGTCGCGCCGCTCTCCTGGCCGTTGGCCTCGCCGCCGCCCTCGCTCTCCCGCTCGGGCTCAGCGCCTCGGCGCAGGCGACCCCGGGGGCGGCCGCCGCGCAGCGGACGATCAGCGGCAAGCCGGCGGACAACATCACCCGGATCGCCGACTTCTACGGCGCCTACATCGACGCCCAGAGCGACCCGGACCGCCACGGCGGCAAGCTGGCCACCGAACTGCGGAAGTACTACGTGCAGTCCGCCTACCTCAAGAAGGTGGAGGCGTGGGAGGCCAAGAACCACGCGGACGGCATCCTGCACGCCCAGAACGTCCCGCTGAAGTGGAAGGTCACCGACAACGGCACGGCCGACCACACGGAGGCCGGGATCACCCTGACCTGGGGCGGCGGCACGACCACCAAGCTCGTCGTCGACATGAACCGGAACCACAAGATCATCCACATCGGCGACAAGGGCATCGGCGGCAAGTAGCGCGCCGCCGCGCCCAGGGTCTGTCCCGCGACCTGATCCGCAGGTAACCGACGGCAACGCCGCGGACAGGCGTGCCGAGCCCCGCGTCTCCGGCACGATCCGCCGGACAGCCCTAGGCCGGCCGCAGTCGCAGCGTGAGGATCTGGAACGGCCGCAGCTCGAAGTCCGCCGGGGCTTCGCGCTGCGGCCGTTCCAGCAGGTCGGTCACCTCGGCCCGCGCCACCGGGAACCCTGTGGTGAGGGTGGCCCGCGCCCGGCCGCCCCGGGACTCGTACAGCCGTACCACCACATCGCCGCTGCGGTCCTCCGCGAGCTTGACCGACTCGACGGTGACGGCCGGGTTGTCGACGCTCACCAGGGGTGCGAGCGCCGGCGCCTCGGTCACCCGAAGCGGCAGATTGAGCGCGAGCCCCTCCGCGACCGCGTCCCCCACCCCGGCCCCCGGCAGCAGCGCGTAGGTGAAGCGGTGCGTGCCGAGGTCCGTCTCCGGGTCCGGGCTGTGCGGTGCGCGCAGCAGCGTCAGCCGTACGGTGGTGCCGAGGCCCTCGGGTCCGGGCGCCCGTGTCACATCGTGGCCGTACGTCGAGTCGTTGAGGACCGCCACGCCGTATCCGTCCTCCGCGACCCGCAGCCAGCGGTGCGCGCAGATCTCGAAACGGGCCGCGTCCCAACTGGTGTTGGTGTGGGTGGGCCGGTGCACGTGTCCGAACTGGATCTCGGCGGCGGAGCGCTCTGCGTGCACGTCGAGCGGGAAGGCGGCCTTCAGGACCTTCTCCGACTCCTGCCAGTCGATCTCGGTCACGATGTCCAGGCGGCGGCTCGCGGCCGTCAGCCGGATCTCCTGGGTGACGCGGGACTTGCCGAAGACCCGGGTGACGCGCACCACCGCCCGCAGCGGCCCGCACTCCACGAGATCCACCGACTCCGCGGCCGTCAGATCCGTGTGGGTCCGCCGGTAGTGGCGGTCGATGTCCCAGGCGTCCCAGGCGTTGGGATGGTCCGGGTGGAGCTGGAGGAGGTTGCCCGGGCCGCCGAGCACTTCGCGGTCCGCCGCGCGGTCCCGGACGGAGGTGAGCAGTCCATCGCGGTCGACCGTCACCCGCAGCCAGGAGTTCTCCAACAGGAAGACTTCCCCGGCCCGTTCGGCCCGGACGTCCTCACCGGCGGCGGCCGTCACCGGCGCGCTGCCGAGGCCCGGCACCGTCACCAGTCCGTCCCCGACCACCTCCGTGCGCTCGTACGGGGAGGCGTTCAGCACCGCGCGCGGGCCCGGCCCCAGTGCCCGTACCGCCTCCGCGGTGATCTCCTCCAGTTCCGACAGCACCCGCGTGTACGTCTCCCGGGCCTCCCGGTGCACCCACGCGATCGACGACCCCGGCAGGATGTCGTGGAACTGGTGCAGCAGCACCGTCTTCCACAGCCGGTCGAGGGCGTCGTAGGGGTAGGCGTACGCGGGATCGCGCACGGCCGCCGTCGTGCACCACAACTCGGCCTCGCGCAGGGCGTGTTCGGACCTGCGGTTGCCCTGCTTCGTCTTGGCCTGGGTGGTGTACGTGGCCCGGTGCAGCTCCAGATACAGCTCGCCGGACCATACCGGCGCGTGCGCCCCGTACTCCTCCTCGGCGGCGGCGAAGAACGCCGACGGCTTCTCGATCTCGACGCGCGGCGAGCCCTCCAGGGACCGCAACCGGCGCGCCTTCTCCAGCATTTCGCGGGTCGGGCCGCCACCGCCGTCGCCCCAGCCGAAGGGGACGAGGGAACGGGTGGCGCGTCCCTTGTCGGCGAAGTTGCGCTCCGCGTGGGCGAGTTCGCGGGCGTGGAACTGGGAGTTGTAGGTGTCCACGGGCGGGAAGTGGGTGAAGACACGGGTGCCGTCGATGCCCTCCCACCAGAAGGTGTGATGGGGCATCTTGTCGGTCTGGTTCCAGCTCAGCTTCTGGGTGAGGAACCAGCGGACGCCCGCGAGCTTCGCGAGCTGCGGGAAGGCTGCCGTGTACCCGAAGGAGTCCGGCAGCCAGATCTCCTCGGTCTCGACACCCAGCTCGTCCTGGAAGAACCGCTTGCCGTGCACGATCTGCCGGGCCAGCGCCTCACCCCCCGGCATGTTGGCGTCCGACTCGACCCACATCGAGCCCACCGGGGCCCAGTTCCCCTCCTCCACGGCCTTCTTGATGCGCTCCCAGATGTGCGGCTGGTGCTCCTTGACCCAGGCGTACTGCTGGGCCTGCGAACAGGCGAAGACCAGCTCCGGGTAGTCACGGGCCAGTGCCGTGACGTTGGCGAAGGTGCGCGAGGCCTTGCGGACCGTCTCGCGCAGCGGCCACAGCCACGCCGAGTCGATGTGGGCGTGCCCGGCCGCCGAGATCCGGTGCGCGCTCGCCGACGCGGGCCGGGACAGCGCGTCCGCCAGCTCCGCGCGGGCGGCCACCGCCGTGCCGGACACGTCGTGCAGGTCGAGAGCGTCCAGCATGTTCTCCAGCGCCCGCAGGATCTCGTGCCGCCGCGACCGGTCCGCGGGCAGCTCGTGCATCAGCTCCGAGAGCACCTCGACGTCCAGCACCAGCTGCCACACGTCCTCGTCGAGTACGGCGAGATCGGCAGCCGCGAATCGGTAGACGGGCCCATCGCCGGCGGTCAGCACGTCCCCGAGGGACGTCGGCTCGAAGCCGTGCAGGACGGCCGGGTTGGCCGCCGCCTCCAGCAGCAGATGGACGGCCTCGCCTCCCCTCGCCGGTGCCCCCACGGTCAGGTGCCGGTTGCGCGGGTGAATGCCCTTGAGGGGGACACCGGCAGCGTCGTACAGCAGCCCCTCCGCCTGGAAACCGGGTCCGTCACCCGTGAACCCGGGGTCGACCACCACCTCCACCCGGCGGCCCGCCCACTCCTCGGGCACCCGGCCCTCGATGCGGAACCAACTCGTCGACCAGGGCTTTCCCCAGAGCGTGCCGGTCGTGAAGGTCTCGTACGTGGCCTGCAGCGCCTGGTCCACGGGCACCGGCTCGCCGGGCACGTGCCACACGGACAGCACCAGCGGCATCCGGTCCGCGTACTGCGCGGGGCGCAGGAACTGGCGCAGCGCGCGCTCCAGGCGCCCCTCCACCAGCGAACGGTCGTCGTGCACGGCGGCTCCTCGCGCTCGGACGGCTCTGTCCACAGTGTCACTTCCCCGCGGGCGCGGCGCGCATCCGTGACCGTACGGCAGGTGGTTGACCATTCGACATGACTGCCGCGTTCCCGATGGGGCATGGATCCCCGTGAACGTGTTCGAGTAGGAGGGGAACCGACATCGGCACGCAGGCGGGGGTCATGAAGAGGCAGGCACGAGGAGGTGGTCCCATGACCAGGGGGGCCTCCTCCACCGAGGCAGTGGAGGAAACGGCGGACGAGGTGCCCGACCAGCCGGACGGCACGCAGCTCAGGCGCAGACTGGGCAGGGCGGATCTACGCGCGGTGCCCGAGGCCCGGAGGGCACTGAGGGAGCTGTTACGGCACTGGGGGAAACCGGGAAGGTCCGAGATAGCCGAGCTGTTGACCAGCGAGCTCGTCACCAACGCACTCATCCACACCGACCACGACGCGATCCTGACGGCCACCGTCGGGCCCCACGGACTCCGCGTGGAAGTAAGGGACTTCGTGGGGCGCAGGCCCCGGCCGCGGGTACCGATCGCCGACGACGGTACGCACGGCAGAGGTCTCGTCCTCGTCCAGTCCCTCGCGGACGCGTGGGGCGTACGGGCGCACGGCGTGGGCAAGGCGGTGTGGTTCGAACTGGACGGCGGCGCGGTGTAGGAACACCGCGCCGCCGTTGTCCTGCTCGCTCGTCCTGTCCCGGGTCCGGCCGTCACATAGCCGGACCGTCCGGGCTCGGGCTCGGTATCGGCCCTGGGCGTCGGACTCAGCCGAACTGCTGCTCCAGGTCCTTGAGCTTGCGCTCCAGCGAGTCGAGTCGTGGCAGGGCCATCGTGTCGTCCTCCGCGGTGAGGTCGACGGTGATCGGCTCAGTGCTCTTCCGGACGGGGGTGAGGGACGGCCGCGAGCGCACGGGCAGCTGCTCCGGGGTCGATATGGCAGGCTCCGCGGAGGCCTGGGCGGGAGCGCGCTCCACAGTGGTCTCCAGCTGCTGCCGGGCGCCGCCGCGGCCGGGCAGGCCACGGTGACCGCGGCTGAGCGCCTTGAGGTGCGCCCGCTCGACCCGCTCCTCGTTCCGGCGGCGCAGTCGGTTCTGCTCCTTCTGGCGCCGGTCCTCGCGGACCTCGTCGACGGCCTCGTCGAGGGTGCGGACGTTCTCCAGGAGCATCAGCGACCAGGCGCTGTACGTCTCACGGGGCGCGCGCAGCCAGCGGACGATGCGGATCTGCGGCAGCGGACGCGGCACCAGGCCCTGCTCGCGCAGCGCGGCCCGGCGGGTCTGCTTCAGCGCGCGGTCGAACAGCACCGCGGCCGACAGCGACATGCCCGCGAAGAACTGGGGAGCGCCCGCGTGGTCGATGCCCCGGGGCGCGTGCACCCAGTTGAACCAGGCCGCGGCACCGGCGAACGTCCATACGAGTATCCGGGAACCGAGCGCCGCGTCACCGTGGCTGGCCTCGCGCACCGCGAGGACGGAGCAGAACATGGCCGCGCCGTCCAGGCCGAACGGGACGAGGTACTCCCAGCCGTCGGAGAGGCCGAGGTTCTGCTGGCCGAAGCCGACCAGGCCGTGGAAGGAGAGCGCCGCGGCGACCGCGGCACAGCAGAACAACAGCACGTAGGAAGCCGTGCCGTAGACGGCCTCCTTACGCCTGCGCCGCTCCTCGCTGCGCTCCCAGGAGTCGTCGCTGTTCGTGCTCTCCCCGGACCGCTTGCCGCGCGCGAGCACCGCCACCGCCGCCAGCAGGCCCAGGAGCAGAACGGCGCCCGGAAGCAGCCAGTTCAGCGATATGTCGGTCAGTCTCATCTGGGGTCCCTTGCATTGGGATAGGGCGTAACGCCCGCCATAGTGGCCCAATCCCGTCAGCCCTCAGGGGGTTTCGGGGCAAGAGGCCGCCAAGAGAGTGCAAGGGGATGCGCAGGGCGACATTCTGCTCGAACTGCCGCGCGAGGGACGGGAGTTGAGTGCGAATAAGATTACCCGTACGGATGGTTCCAGGGAAAGTTCCCGCGACACGTGAGGAAGTTGTGAATCGACCGTGATCCGAGGGGTGTCTCAGTCGAAGTGGATCTTAGGGCACCCGAAACCCGTCCGACCGGCGGGGTCACCTCAACTGGCGGCGGCGGTCGTCAACTTGGTCACCCGGTCCGCGTCGCAGGTGCGCGGGCAGGTGGCGCAGGTGTCCTCGGGGCGCAGCGTGTAGAAGAGGCAGCAGCTCGCCCGGTCGCGGGTGGGCAGGGACTCCCCGCCCGGTCCGGTCAGTTCGCGGAACGCCGCCGACCCGACGTACGGCCGGGTCGCCCCCGGCAGCAGCAGCTCCAGCTCGCGCGTCGCGCGCCGCTCCTCGCCCATCAGGTGGGCGACGTACCAGAGGCCCTCGACGACCTCGTCGGTCGCCATGCCCCACAGCGTCCGGCCGCGCCGCCGCATGCGCGGGCCGAAGCCGCCCAGGACCGGCTCCAGGTGCTCGGCCACGGCCGCCCGCACCTCCTCCCGCAGAGCCTCCTCGTGCGGGACGACCCGGGCGCCGGGCAGACCGGCCGCGGGGTCGTCGGGCAGGCAGGTGAAGGAGGTGACGCGCACGGCCATGCGGCCGAGGGTGCGCTGGTATGTGACGTGCTCCACAGGAAGGCGGGGTACGCGCCGCTCCAGGAACCACGGCACGGTGATCAGCAGGCAGGCGGGCCAGGCGTACCGGTGCAGCCCGAAGCCGGCCACGACGTCGGGGCGCGCCCGCTGCCCGTGGTCCCGGATCACCTGCGCCTCGTCCCAGGCGAGAAACGCGTCGAGATCGGCCCCGCCCTCCGCGAGCCGGGCGGCGGCGACCCACCCCCCGCCCCGTGGGGCCGCTTCCCCGGGGCCCAGCTCGGTGACGCCCAGCCCGGGGAAGGCCTCGGTCAGCCGGGCGTACGCGCCGGCGACGGCCGAGGCGGTGGGGGACAGGGCGGGAGCGGACATACGGGGACCACCGCTTCACGATCGTTTGTAGGTAAGGCTTACCTTACTCGAAATCCGGGATGTTTGAACTGAGGCCATCTGCGCCTATGGTGCTGACGGACGGGCGACAACCGCCGCTATGACCCCTAAGTACCACCGACCCCGGAGGAGGATCCTGTGGAGCAGGCCGGTCCGCGCAGCGCGCACGGCTCCGCCGGGGCGGGGGTCCCCGACATCCGCACGGGGGCCGTCCGGGTGCCCGCACAACCGCGGGCCGCGGACGTGGACCGCGAGCGGGGTGTCACAGGCCGGGCGGCCGGCGCCGCTGCCGCATCCCGTCCCGCCGCTTCCGCCGCTTCCGCCGGATCCGGCGGCCCTGTCGGTACGGGCACGGGTACGGCCGCCGGTGCCGCGGCGCGCGGTGAGCACACGCACAGTGAGACGCCCATCCCGCGCCCCCCTGCCGAGGGCGCCCGTCCCGTCGTGCAGCGTGCCTCCGTACGCGGCCAGATCCTGGACGCCCTGCGCACCGCGCTCGTCGAGGGCGAACTCGCCCCCGGAGAGGTGTACTCGGCGCCCGCGCTCGGCGAACGCTTCGGGGTGTCCGCGACACCCGTACGGGAGGCGATGCAGCAGCTCGCGCTGGAGGGCGCCGTCGAGGTGGTGCCCAACCGGGGCTTTCGCGTCGTGGAGCGCGGCACGCGGGAGCTGGCCGAACTCGCGGAGATCCGCTCCCTGATCGAAGTCCCGGTGATGCTGCGCCTCGCGCGTACCGTCGCCGCCACGCGTTGGGCGGAGCTTCGCCCGCTCGCCGAGGCGACGGTACGCGCCGCGTCCTCGGGCTGCCGCGCGACCTACGCCGAGTCCGACCGCGCCTTCCACCGCGCGGTGCTCGCCCTCGCCGGAAACGCCCAGCTGGTGCGGATCGCGGACGACCTGCACCGCCGCGCCCAGTGGCCGCTCGTCGGGGGCCCCGCCTCCCGCGGCCGGGCGGACCTGGTGGCCGACGCCGCCGAACACACCACCCTCCTGGACGCGTTGATCGCCGAGGACCTGACGGTCGTACAGTCCCTGGTGCGGGAGCACTTCACCGGCGCGTAGCCGCCGCGCAGGGCCGCGCTCGTCGCCGGTACGTCCCTGTCACGGCACCCGCGTCACGGACGCGTCGACTCCACGCAACAACTCCCTTACCCGGGCAACCCGTACCCGACCGAGGGCGTGCTCTCCCGTGCAGGCACGACCACTTCTCTCCTCGGGGGCGACCACGATGTTTCCCGATCCCGGCCGGCAGGCCCAGCAGCGGTTCGACGAGTCACGGCGATTCCGTGACATGAACCAACAGATGGACGCGCAACGCCGTCGCCGCGCCCGTGGAGGCTCCGGCGCCGGCGGCTTCCTGACGTTCCTGATCCTGGTAGCCGTGATCGTCTATGTGGCCCACGACCCCGAACTCCGCACCACGGTCACGACATTCGCCCGGAACGTGTTGGCACACGTCCAGAGCGACTAGCGCCCCTCCAGGGGCGGGGGGCTGTGACACATGTGGCTCCGTCGCGTGGGCGCGACCGGCCACCGACCGCCCGCGGTGTCGGCACAACACCGCCACCCGAGCCCTCAGGCCGTCGCCGCGGGCGGAGTCAACTGCTGCGCCAGCCAGGTGGGCACTCCCCCGAGCAGCCGGAACAACCGTCCCGCCTCGGCGCGCAGCCGGGACGCCTCCGGCTCGACCTCGGCGTCAGCCAGCGAAGCCAGCGCGGGAGCCGTACCCACCAGGTAACCCAACTCCTCCCGAATCCGCAGCGATTCGGAGAACCCGTGCCGCGCCTCCGCCAGCTCCCCGTCCCGCAGGGCGAGTCCGGCAAGGTGCCGCCAGGTGAAGGAGAGCAGAAGCGCGTCGCCGTGGGCGACCGCCCCCGCGTGGGCCCGCCGGTACGCGGCCCGCGCGGCCTGCGGCGACCGCGCGAGGTTCTCGGCGAGCAGCCCGCGCCGGAAGTCGAGGAGGGCCCGCCCGGGTCCCCCGGGCGTGAGCAGCGCGGCGGCCCGGCCGAGCGCGGCCCGCGCCTCGTCCGCCCGGTCGCGCACCCCGAGCAGCGTCGCCGCGTACGCGAGTTGCCCGCGCTCACAGGCCGCCGCGCCCCGCTCGTCGTCGCTCCGGGCCACCGCCTCCGCCGTACGCAGCGCGTCCTCGGCCTCGGCCCAGCCGTGCTCGGTGTAGAGACAGCGCTCGACGAGGAGCGAGGCTCTCTGGAGCGACGCCCCCGCCGTGTCCGGTTCGAGCAGCGCCGCCGCGTCGGCCCAGCAGGCGCGCGAGCGCAGCCGCCATACCGCGGTCTGGAGTGGATCGTCCCCTGCGTTCGTTCCGGAACCAGACATGGCGGTATGCGCCACGTTGCCCTCCCCGAGCACGCCATTGAGCTGTTGAGTGGTGGCATCTCAGCACGGATCGCGGGGCCCGGCCAAGGGGGTGGGTGAAGGATTTCACAAAGTCGTGGGACACCGGCGGCACTTGGGGACGTGCGGCCGGAGCGCCCACGACCTCAGCTCATGCGCAATGCCAGGAAGAAATCGAGCTTGTCCTCCAGGCGTGACAGGTCCCGACTCGTCAACTGCTCGATACGGCCCACCCGGTAGCGCAGCGTGTTGACGTGCAGATGAAGACGCGTCGCACAGCGCGTCCACGACCCGTCGCAGTCCAGGAACGCCTCGAGCGTGGGAATGAGTTCCGCCCGGTGGCGGCGGTCGTAATCCCGCAGCGGGTCCAGGAGCCGTGCGGTGAAGGCGCGCCGTACGTCGTCCGGCACGAAGGGGAGCAGCAGGACGTGCGAGGCCAGCTCCTGGTGCCCGGCCGCGCAGACCCGCCCGGGGCGCGCCGCGGCGACCCGGCGGGCGTGCCGGGCCTCCTCCAGGGCGCCGCGCAGCCCCTCCGCGGAGTGCACGGCGGCGCTGACGCCGAGCGTGAGCCGCCCGTCGTCGTTCAGGCCGGCCGACAGCGGGTCCCGTACGGACTCCAGGAGCGTGTCGGCGAGCAGCCCGGCCTCTGAGCCGTCGTGCTCCGTGGATACCGCCGGAAGGGGGACGAGCGCGATCGCCTCGTCACCCGTGTGGGCGACGGCGATCCGGTCGGAGTGCTCGGGGCCCGCCGACAGCGGATCGACGAGGATCTCCTCCAGGAGTGACTGGGCGACCGGGCCGCCCTCGATCTGGCCGCCCTCCCACTCGACGCGGGCCACGACCACCTGCCAGTGCGGCGCGGCGCCGAGGCCCGGCAGCAGCACCGGCGCGGCGACCCGCAGCCGCGCCGCGATCTCGGCGGGCGCGGCGCCCGTCTGCACCAGCTCCAGGACCTCCTGTGCGAGCCGCCGCCGCACCGTGCGCGCCGCGTCCCGGCGGTCCCGCTCCACCGCGATCAGCTGGGTGACGCCCTGGAGCAGGTCGAGCCGCTCCTCCGGCCAGTCCCCGGCGTCCGCCTCGACGGCGAGCAGCCAGTCGGAGAGCACCGTCTCGCGGACGTCCCGGGAGGCGCCCGTGGAGCGTCCGGAGGAGCGGACGGGGAAGAGCGAGTACGTCGTCGTGCCGACCGTCATCCGGTGCGGCCCCCGGCGCCCGGTGCGTGCCGCCGCCAGGTGCTCGGCGGCCAGCTTGGCGCACACGTCCGGCGGCAGCGCGGCCCCGGCGAGCTTCGAACCGGCGATGGGCCGGCCGGTGGGGGACAGGACCCAGGCCCGCAGGTCCAGGTCGCTGCCGAGCAGGTCCAGCACCACGTCGGGACCGCCGCCCGCCGGCCCCGAGGTCATCATCCGCCGGTGCCGGTCCACCACGGCCGCCAGATCCCCGGCGCGCTCGCCCGAGACCTGCCGTACGACGTGCTCGGTGATCGTCGCGAAGGCCACCGACTCGTTCACGGCGAACAGCGGCAGCCGGTGCCGCGCGCAGGCCAGCACCAGGTCGTCCGGGATGTCGCCCAGTTCCGCCTCACCGGCGGCGAGGGCCGCGACCCCGGCGCCCGCGAGGATGCGCACGAAGGGCTCGGAGTCGGCGGCGTCGTGCCGCCAGGCGAGGCCGGTGAGGACCAGTTCGCCGCCCGCGAGATAGCGGCTGGGGTCCTTGAGGTCGGTGGTCATCACACCGCGCACGGTGCGGTCCAGCTCGTCCTCGCCGCCGAGCAGCCGCAGGCCCAGCGCGTCGGTGTCCAGCAGTGCGCGCAGCCGCATTCTCGTCGCCGCCGTTCTTTGTCTCGAAATCTACGATGGATCAGTGGTGAGGTCCCCCGCGAGAGGGTCCTCGGGCTCCGGGGAGCGGACCCGCGGGTGCCGAGGGTCGGTGGTCCCGGCCCCTGGGCCTGTGTAGGCCTGTGTCCTGGGGTTTCGAGAGTTGTGCTCACTGTTTCCAGGGAAAAACAGAGAGGTTACTGATGACCTCCGTTCATACGAATCTACAAGATGCACGGCCTGGCCAGCCAACTCCTTCATGGTTTCGGTGACTGACCCCGGTGTTCGACGGCGCGGTGTACTGACCTCACTCCGCGTTAACAACTCATGAACGAGCCGAGCACGCCGCACACGATCTTTGGCTCAAACAGAACGACCCACGAAACGAATGAAGAGAGCCACTCATGGACTTCCTTCGCCCCGCCAGCTGGGAGGAGGCGCTCGCCGCCAAGGCAGAGCACCCCACCGCTGTGCCGATTGCGGGTGGCACCGATGTGATGGTCGAGATCAACTTCGACCACCGCCGGCCCGAGTACCTCCTTGACCTGAACCGCATCGGCGAGCTGAGCGAGTGGGAGGTCGGCGAGGGGAGCGTGCGCCTGGGCGCCTCCGTTCCGTACACCAAGATCATGGAGAGCCTGCGCGGCGAGCTCCCCGGCCTGGCCCTGGCCTCGCACACCGTGGCCTCCCCGCAGATCCGCAACCGCGGCGGCGTCGGCGGCAACCTCGGCACCGCCTCCCCGGCCGGTGACGCCCACCCCGCCCTCCTCGCGGCGGGCGCCGAGGTCGAGGTCGAGTCCGTCCGCGGCTCGCGCCTGATCCCGATCGACGAGTTCTACACCGGCGTGAAGCGCAACGCGCTCGCCCCCGACGAACTGATCAGGGCCGTCCACATCAAGAAGGCCGACGGCCCGCAGCAGTACTCGAAGGTCGGCACCCGCAACGCGATGGTGATCGCGGTGTGCGCCTTCGGTCTGGCTCTGCACCCCGAGACCCGCACGGTCCGCACCGGCATCGGCTCGGCCGCGCCGACCCCGGTCCGCGCCAAGGCCGCCGAGGAGTTCTTGAACGCGGCGCTCGACGAGGGCGGCTTCTGGGACAACGGCAAGATCATCACCCCGTCGGTCGCCAAGCAGTTCGCGGACCTGTGCTCCGCCGCCTGCAACCCGATCGACGACGTCCGGGGCACGGCGAGCTACCGCCGCCACGCGGTCGGCATCATGGCCCGCCGCACCCTGACCTGGACCTGGGAGTCCTACCGCGGCACCGCCGCCCGCACGGAGGGAGTCGCGTAATGCGCGTCAATTTCACGGTCAACGGCCGTCAGCAGGAAGCCGACGACGTCTGGGAGGGCGAGTCCCTTCTGTACGTGCTGCGCGAGCGCCTGGGCCTGCCGGGTTCCAAGAACGCCTGTGAGCAGGGCGAGTGCGGTTCCTGCACGGTCCGCCTCGACGGCGTGCCGGTCTGTTCGTGTCTGGTCGCCGCCGGTCAGGTCGAGGGCCGCGAGGTCGTCACGGTCGAGGGGCTCGCGGACTTCGCCAAGCAGCGCGCCGAGCGCGGCGGTTGCGCCACCGGCGCCTGCGGCACCTCAGCGAAGCCCGGCACGACGCTCGACGAGGCCAAGCAGTGGGCCGCCAAGGGCCAGGACTCGCAGACCGGCGAGGGCGGCGAACTCTCGCCCGTCCAGCAGGCGTTCATCGACGCCGGCGCCGTGCAGTGCGGCTTCTGCACCCCCGGTCTGCTGGTCGCGGCGGACGAGATGCTGGAGCGCACCCCGAACCCGACCGACGCGGACATCCGCGAGGCGCTCTCGGGCAACCTGTGCCGTTGCACCGGCTACGAGAAGATCATGGACGCGGTCCGTCTGGCGGCCGCGCGGCAGTCTGAGGCGGTCTGACCATGGGAACCACGGGTACGCCCACCAAAATCACGCAGGGCACCAAGTCCAAGGGCGGCATCGGCGAGTCCACGCTGCGCCCGGACGGCACCCTCAAGGTCACCGGCGAGTTCGCGTACTCGTCCGACATGTGGCACGAGGACATGCTGTGGGGCCAGATCCTGCGCTCCACCGTCGCGCACGCCGAGATCGTGTCCATCGACACGAGTGAGGCCCTCAAGACGCCGGGCGTCTACGCCGTCATGACGTACGACGACCTGCCCACCGACGTGAAGAACTACGGCCTGGAGATCCAGGACACCCCGGTCCTCGCGAACGGCAAGGTCCGCCACCACGGTGAGCCGGTCGCGATCGTCGCCGCCGACCACCCGGAGACCGCGCGCCGCGCCGCCGCCAAGATCAAGGTGGAGTACAAGGAGCTGCCGGTCATCACGGACGAGGCGTCCGCGACCGCGCCCGACGCGATCCTGATCCACGAGGGTCGCGACGACCACCACATCGGCCATGTCCCGCACCCGAACATCGTGCACCGCCAGCCGATCATCCGCGGCAACGTCGAGGAAGCCGCCAAGAAGGCCGACTTCATCGTCAAGGGCGAGTACACCTTCGGCATGCAGGACCAGGCCTTCCTCGGCCCGGAGTCCGGCCTCGCCGTGCCGTCCGAGGACGGCGGCGTCGAGCTCTACATCGCCACCCAGTGGCTGCACTCCGACCTCAAGCAGATCGCCCCGGTGCTCGGTCTGCCCGAGGACAAGGTCCGGATGACGCTCTCCGGCGTCGGCGGCGCGTTCGGCGGCCGCGAGGACCTGTCGATGCAGATCCACGCCTGCCTGCTGGCGCTGCGCACCGGCAAGCCGGTGAAGATCGTCTACAACCGCTTCGAGTCCTTCTTCGGGCACGTCCACCGCCACCCCGCGAAGCTCTACTACGAGCACGGGGCGACCAAGGAGGGCAAGCTCACGCACCTGAAGGCGCGCATCGTCCTGGACGGCGGCGCCTACGCGTCGGCCTCCCCGGCGGTCGTCGGCAACGCCTCCTCGCTGGGCGCCGGCCCGTACGTCATCGACAACGTCGACATCGAGGCCGTCGCCCTCTACACCAACAACCCGCCCTGCGGCGCCATGCGCGGCTTCGGCGCGGTCCAGGCGTGCTTCGCGTACGAGGCGCAGATGGACAAGCTCGCCGACAAGGTGGGCATGGACCGGGTCGCGTTCCGTCAGCTCAACGCGATGGAACAGGGGACCATCATGCCGACGGGCCAGCCCGTCGACTCGCCCGCCCCGGTCGCCGAACTCCTGCGCCGCGTCAAGGCGATGCCGCTGCCGCCGGAGCAGCAGTGGCTCGCGGCCGGCGAGCAGGCCGACGTACGGCAGCTGCCGGGCGGCCTGTCCAACACCACGCACGGTGAAAGCGTCGTACGTGGTGTGGGCTACGCGGTCGGCATCAAGAACGTCGGCTTCTCCGAGGGCTTCGACGACTACTCGACCGCCAAGGTCCGCATGGAGGTCGTGGGCGACGAGCCCGTCGCCACCGTGCACACCGCGATGGCGGAGGTCGGCCAGGGCGGTGTCACCGTCCACGCGCAGATCGCCCGCACCGAGCTGGGCGTCACCCAGGTGACGATCCACCCGGCGGACACGCAGGTGGGCAGCGCCGGTTCGACGTCCGCGTCGCGTCAGACGTACGTCACCGGTGGCGCCGTCAAGAACTCCTGCGAGCTGGTGCGCGAGAAGGTCCTGGAGATCGGCCGGCGCAAGTTCGGTACGTACCACCCGGCTTGGGCCACCGCCGAACTGCTCCTGGAGGGCGGCAAGGTCGTCACCGACGGCGGCGAGGTCCTCGCCGACCTGGTGGACGTACTCGACGGCGAGGTCGTCGAGATCGAGGCCGAGTGGCGGCACCGTCCGACCGAGCCCTTCGACCTGCGTACCGGCCAGGGCTTCGGCCACGTCCAGTACACCTTCGCCGCGCACCGCGCGGTGGTCGAGGTGGACACCGAGCTCGGCCTGGTCAAGGTCATCGAACTGGCCTGCGCCCAGGACGTCGGCAAGGCGCTCAACCCGCTGTCCGTCATCGGCCAGATCCAGGGCGGCACCACCCAGGGCCTGGGCGTGGCGGTCATGGAGGAGATCATCGTCGACCCCAAGACGGCCAAGGTCAGGAACCCCTCCTTCACGGACTACCTGATCCCCACCATCCTCGACACGCCGACCATCCCCGTCGACGTGCTCGAACTCGCCGACGACCACGCCCCGTACGGGCTCCGTGGCATCGGCGAGGCCCCGACCCTGTCGTCCACCCCGGCCGTCCTCGCGGCGATCCGGAACGCGACGGGTCTGGAGCTCAACCGCACACCGGTACGCCCGGAGCACCTCACGGGCACCGCGTAAGGCCTACCGGGCAAGGCTCTCCGGGCGGCGCAGGGAACGTCACACTTCGCCGCGCCGCCCGGAGTACTCAAGCACCGCACCGCTCGCGGAACTTGAACACATCAGCAGGACAGCAGGGCCAAGCAGGACCAGGCAGAACCCAGCAATACCAGCAGCAGTACCCATCGTTCGTCTCGGGCCGTCCCCCGGGTCGTGCGGCCGAAGCACCTTCCCAAATCCCGCAGCCACACTCGTGGTCGACCAGCCGTCAGGGCGGCTGACGCGGGTGTCCCTTTGAACCTTGGGAGTAGGCCCACATGACCCAGCAGTCACTGGAGCCGAAGACCGCCGCGGAGGACGCGGGCACGGGTAGCCGTGTCCCGGCCGGACGGTCTTGGCTCGACCGGTACTTTCACATATCCCAGCGGGGAAGCACGATCGCGACTGAGGTGCGCGGCGGCGTCACGACCTTCATGGCGATGGCGTACATCCTGCTGCTCAACCCCCTCATCCTGTCCGGCAAGGACGCGGCGGGGGACACGCTCGGCCAGAAGGCCCTGATCACCGCGACCGCGTTCGCGGCGGCCTTCACCACGCTTCTCATGGGCTTCGTCGGCAAGGTGCCGCTCGCTCTCGCCGCCGGACTCTCCGTCTCCGGTGTGCTCTCCTCCCAAGTAGCTCCGCAGATGACCTGGCCGCAGGCCATGGGCATGTGTGTGATGTACGGCGTCGTGATCATGCTCCTGGTCGTCACCGGGCTGCGCGAGATGATCATGAACGCGATTCCGCTGGCGCTCAAGCACGCGATCACCATGGGCATCGGCCTGTTCGTCGCGCTGATCGGCCTGGTGAAGGCCGGCTTCGTCCACCAGGGCAAGTCGACCCCGGTCACCCTCGGTCCGACCGGTGAACTCGCCGGCTGGCCGGTGCTGCTCTTCGCGGCGACCCTGCTCCTGATCTTCATGCTCCAGGCGCGTGGCATCCCCGGTGCCATCCTCATCGGCATCCTCTCCGGCACGGTGGTGGCCGTCGTCCTCAACGGGCTCGGCGTCATCGACCCCAAGCAGTGGGCCAGCGGCGCCCCCGAGCTGCACGGCAGCGCGGTCTCGATGCCGGACTTCTCACTCTTCGGCAACGTCGAGTTCGGCGGCTGGGGCAAGGTCGGCGCGATGACGGTCGGCATGATCGTCTTCACCCTCGTGCTCGCCGGGTTCTTCGACGCGATGGCCACCATCATCGGCGTCGGCACGGAGGCCAAACTGGCCGACGCGCAGGGCCGGATGCCGGGCCTGTCGAAGGCGCTGTTCATCGACGGCGCGGGCGGTGCGGTCGGCGGTGTCGCCGGCGCGTCCGGCCAGACCGTCTTCGTCGAGTCGGCGACCGGCGTCGGCGAGGGTGCCCGTACGGGCCTCTCCTCGGTCGTCACCGGCCTGTTCTTCGCGGCGTGCCTCTTCTTCACCCCGCTGACGGCGATCGTCCCCGGCGAGGTCGCGGCAGCGGCGCTGGTCGTCATCGGCGCCATGATGATGATGAACGCCCGCCATGTGGACTGGGCCGACCGCGCCACCGCGATCCCGGTCTTCCTGACCGTGGTGATCATGCCGTTCACGTACTCCATCACCGCGGGCGTCGCGGCCGGAGTCATCAGTTACGTCGCCATCAAGATCGCCCAGGGCAAGGCCCGGGAGATCGGGGCGTTCATGTGGGGCCTGACGACGATCTTCCTCGTCTACTTCGCCCTGAACCCGATAGAGAGCTGGATGGGCGTCCACTGACGCCCCGGGCCCGGTGGTCGCACCGGGCCCGCCCGCCACGCAACCGCTGTTAAGGAGACCCAGACATGCTGGACATCGCCGAAGAGCTGCACCGGTGGGTCGAGCAGGGACGCGACTTCGCCGTCGCCACCGTGGTGGCCGTCGGCGGCAGCGCACCCCGCCAGCCGGGCGCGGCCCTCGCCGTCGACTCCCACGGCACGGCGATCGGCTCGGTCTCCGGCGGTTGCGTGGAGGGCGCCGTCTACGAACTGTGCCAACAGGCTCTGGAGGACGGCGAAACGGTCCTCGAACGCTTCGGCTACAGCGACGAGGACGCCTTCGCCGTCGGCCTCACCTGCGGCGGCATCATCGACATCCTGGTCACCCCGGTCCGCTCAGGCGACCCGGCCCGGCCGGTGCTCACGACCGCGCTGGCCGCCGCCGCGACAGGGGAGGCGGCGGCGGTCGCGCGGATCGTGTCGGGACCGGCCGAGCTGATGGGCCGCGCTCTCGTCGTACGCCCCGACGGCTCGTACGAGGGCGGGTTCGGCGCCCACCCGGAACTGGACCGCACGGTGGTCGGCGAAGCGGCGGCCTTCCTGGACGCGGGGCGCACCGGCACCCTGGAGATAGGAGTGCAGGGCTCTCGTTGCGGAGCACCGCTCACGGTGCTGGTGGAGTCCTCGGTCCCGCCGCCCCGCATGATCGTCTTCGGCGCGATCGACTTCGCGTCGGCGCTGGTCCGTATCGGCAAGTTCCTCGGCTACCGCGTCACGGTCTGCGACGCCCGCCCGGTCTTCGCGACCGCCACCCGCTTCCCCGAGGCCGACGAGATCGTCGTCGAGTGGCCCCACACGTACCTGGACCGCACCGAGGTCGACTCCCGAACAGTGCTGTGCGTCCTCACCCACGACGCCAAATTCGACGTCCCCCTGCTTCAGCTCGCACTGCGACTGCCGGTCGCGTACGTCGGCGCGATGGGCTCCCGCCGCACGCACCTCGACCGGAACGAGCGGCTGCGCGAAGTCGGCGTGACCGAGATGGAGTTGGCGCGGCTCAGGTCCCCGATCGGACTCGACCTCGGTGCCCGTACACCGGAGGAGACGGCCCTGTCCATCGCCTCGGAGATCGTCGCCCACCGGCGCGGCGGCAGCGGCGTTTCGCTCACGGGCGCGCACACCCCGATCCACCACGACGGGGAGTCGGTGCCGGCGGGGCGGATCGGGTCGGTGGCCTGACCGGTTCATGCGAGAGGGCGCCTGCCACTGACCGTGGCGGGCGCCCTTTCGCATGCCGCCGTCGCCGTCGCCGTCGCCGTCGCCGTGTGTCGCGGGCGTGAAGGAACCCCGTGCCGCGGGGGTCGCACGGAGCGTGGGTCGTGTGCTGGGTCGGATCTTGTGCCGCAGGTAGCGAGCAGGGCGTGGGCTGCGTGCTGTGTCGGACCGCGTGGCGCGGGTGTCGCACGGACCTTGTGCCGCGTGCTGTGTCGGACCGCGTGGCGCGGGTGTCGCACGGACCTTGTGCCGCGTGCTGTGACGAACCTTGTGGCGCGGGTGTCGCACGAACCCCGTGCCGGATGTATTGACGCGGGCATGACCCTCGGCGAGTCTCCTGTGGGAGCGCTCCCGCAAGTCCCCGGTGACCGTTGCGACCCAGGAGTGAACCCAGATGAGACGTGCTTCGACATGGCTTGCCGCTCTCTGCGTCGGGCTGACGGCCCTCTTCGGCATCCCACCCGCACGGGCCGCCGACACCATCGATCACGGCCCCGCCCTCTACGTGCCCGACGCCAACCCGAAGGCGTACCAGCAGGCGATCGACCTCGCCCACGCCGGCCGATTCCTCGACGCGGCGGGCGTCCTGGCCATGGTGAACACCCCGCAGGCCGTCTGGTTCGGCGACCAGTCCCCGGCCCAGGTGGAGCGGCTGATCCGGGGTGTGGTCCGCGACGCGGACCGCGCTGACGCGATCCCGGTGCTCGCGCTCTACAACATCCCCGGCCGCGACTGCTCCAACTACTCCGCGGGCGGCGCGGCCGACACGGCGGAGTACAAGCAGTGGATCGACGCGGTGGCGCGGGGGATAGGGGGCCGCGCCGCGATCGTCACCCTCGAACCCGATGCCCTCGCGCTACTGCCCTCCGACTGCGGCCAGGACGACGCGCAGGGCACCAAGACCGCCGCGCGGTACCTGGAGGTCAACTACGCGGTGGACAAGCTGGAGCCCCTGGCCGGGACGCGGGTCTATCTCGACACCGGGCACCCGGGCTGGCACACCGTCAACTCCATCGTGCCGCGCCTGATCAAGGGCGGCGTCGCGCACGCCTCCGGCTTCTACACCAACGCCTCGAACTACAACACCGACGACGCCAACTCCTGGTACGGGAAGCTGATTTCGTCGTGTCTGGCGTACGTCGACGGGGGCGGCGACGTCGCCGAGTGCCCCCACCAGTGGTGGCCGCGGGCCGATGCGCAGGCCTGGCTCGACGCGCATGTGCACACGCCCCCGTCCCGGATGAAGCACTTCGTCACCGACTCCAGCCGCAACGGCCAGGGCCCGTGGACGCCACCCGCCGCCACCTATCCGGATCCGCAGGACTGGTGCAACCCACCGAACCGGGGCCTCGGCGCCCGCCCCACGCTGCGCACCGGCGACCCCCTGCAGGACGCCCGACTGTGGATCAAGACACCCGGCGAGTCGGACGGGCTGTGCCTGCGCGGTACGCCGGGACCCGAGGATCCCGAGCGCGGCATGATCGACCCGGCAGCCGGGGACTGGTTCCCCGAACAGGCCCTGGAGCTCGTGCGGTTCGCCCAGCCACCGATCTTCGGAGGGGCCTGACGCCCGTAGCGGCCGGCGATCGGCGGCTGCGGCCGGGGGCGAGGGCGGGGGCGAGTGCTGGGGCGGGGGCTGGGGCTGGGGCTGGGGTATGCGGGTTGGGGGCCGGGCGCCGGGCGCCGGGGGCGGAGGGCTGAAGGCTGGGGTACGCGGGATGGGGGCTGAGGGCTGAGAGCTGGGGTACGCGGGATGGCGGCCGGAGGCTGAAGCTGGAGGGCTGGAGGGCTGGAGGGCTGGAGGGCTGGAGGGCTGGAGGGCTGGAGGGCTGGAGGGCTGGAGCGCTGGAGGAATGGAAGGCTGGAGGGTCGAGGGGCGACAGAGGCGCCGGGAGTCGCGACGCAGACCGCCGCACGCCCTCACCCCCGCCGCAGCAGCCCGTCCATCGCCCTCCCGAACATCCACCGCGCGGCCCACCCCAGCGGTCGATCGGCGATCCCGGGCAGCCACCGCACGCTCAGGTCCTCCCGCCAGACCACCCGCGAGCCCCCGCCGGCCGCCGGGTGCACCTCGATCTCGGTCCAACCCGTCACGGACCTGCCGTGTTTGACCAGCCGGCACTTCCCCGGGCCCCCGACCTCCGGCGGCTGCCAGGCCGCCACCTCCATCGGGTCGTCGAACGCGACGGGCCCCACCCCCGAGCGCGCCACGAACACCGTGCCCTGCCGCGTCGGCGGGGGCGTGCGCACGGTGACGCGGGTCAGCGGTACGACGTCCGCGTGCCGGGGCCAGTCGGTGAGGCGCCGCCAGCTCTGGTCGACGGGATGGGGAGTCACGCGCTCCAGCAGGAAAAGGACCACGGGGTGATCGTAGGCAGTCGGCCCGAAGATGAGAGGGGTACGGCTCGCTTGACACCCCGCCGTGAGGGCGAGGGCGAGGGACCCGTCAAGGCCGGTACACGGTCCCCGGCTCGGCCTTCCCCGGCGCCAGTAGCTGCGGCACCGTCACGAACACGTACCCCCGTTCCTTGAGGGCGTCGATGATCCCGGGCACGGCGGGCACGGTGCCCGGGTAGATGTCGTGCAGCAGGATGATCCCGTCCCGGGACGACTGCTGCAGCACGCGCTTGTGGATCAGCTTCGGGTCGCTCGTCCTGTAGTCCTTGGCGGTCACGCTCCACAGGACCTCGGAGAGTCCCATTTCGCGGCTGATCCTGTGCACCGTGTCGTTCGTCCGCCCCTGCGGCGGCCGCATCAGGGTCGGCCTGTGCCCGGTGAGCTTGTCTATCGCGTCGTTGGTCTTCCGCAGCTCCTCGCGTATCTGCTCCGGCTTGATCCGGGTCAGGATCTTGTGGTCCCACGTGTGGCTCGCCACCTCGTGTCCCTCGTCGGCCATCCGCTTGACCAGCTCGGGGTACTTCGCGATGTGCCGCTTGCCGAGCAGGAAGAACGTCGCCGGGACCTGCTTCTCCTTGAGGATGTCGAGCAACCGGGCCGAGTGCTCGCTCGGGCCGGCGTCGAAGGTCAACGCGATGCACTTGGCCTTCCGGCAGTCCACCGTCCCGAAGCGGCCCTGCCCATCGGCCGCGGGCTGCGCGCGGACGGCGCTCGGCGCGGTGGTGGGGACGGTCGTGCACCCCGTCAGCGCCAGGGCCAGCGCGACGACGGCGGACAACGCGGTCGTCACCGTACGGAACCTGGCACCCGGTCTTTTCGTCTTCGTGGTCAGAGAAGGCATGCGGCGACTATACATGCGGTGTATACGCTGAGTTTATAGCCCCTCGTGCTGCGGGAATCGCCCCGGCCCCACCTCCGGCTCCGCAGGTGACCGGTGAGCGCGACGGTGGGCTCTTACAGGTCCTGCTATCAGAGCGTGACCTTCCGGCCGGTCCGTGCCGCGTCCCGGATCTGCTCCAGCATGCGGTGCCGCCGGACGGCGTGCGGGAAGTGGGGACGCCGTCCGTTTCCGGCGCGAGGCGCCCGGTGATCTGCTCGCGCAGCAGCGCGTACTGGTGGACGACGTTGGAAGTTGACGTCATGTATGCACCCCGCTGGTTCCCGGTTCGCCTGCTCTCACGTCAAGCCCTGCACCCCCGCATCTCTTCTGTCCCTTCTCGGGCCGCCCGCTGGACGCACCGAAACGGGCACGGATCACGGCTGGGGTGTCGTGGCAGGCCGGGGCCACCGGCCGGGGGCGGAAACTCCGTGATCCGGAAGCTGATCACCGGATACCGTGCCCTCACTGACGCCGGGGAGGCTGTACGTCCATGGGGGCACTGACCGCACTGGAGAAACTCGTACCGGTCGTCATGGCCTTCGGCTGCGGAGTCCTGCTCGCGCGCCGCAAGGTCGTGCCCGCGGACAGCTCGCGGGCCTTCGCCGACTACGCGTTCCTCTTCGCGGTCCCCTGTTACCTCTTCGGCAACATCTACAGCAGCGACCTGGGCGCCCTCTTCGACTGGCGCGCCATCCTGGCGTACGCGACCACGGCCGCGCTCGCGGTGCTCACGATCGGAGTCCTCGCGGGCCTGGGCGGCGTACGCGATCCCCGGGGCGTGGCGCTGCGCATCATGGCCGGGGTCCAGGTGAACACGGCCTACTTCGCCGTACCGGTGTTCATCACGCTCTTCGGGAACGCCGCCCCGATCTTCCCGGTGCTGCTGTTCCAGGTCTGCGTGCTGACCCTGGTCATCATCTCGATCATGGAGCTGGGCCGGCCCGAACGCGACGCCGGCCCGGGGACGGGCCCCCGGCTGCTGCTGCGCGCCGTCGGGGCCTCCCTCGGCACGCCGCTCGTCCTCGCCTGCAACGCGGGCATCCTGCTCAATCTGCTGTCGCTGCATGTGCCGAAGGCGGTGTTGGACGGCTTCTCGTTCGTCGGTGACAGCGCGTCCCCTGTCGCGCTGTTCGCCCTCGGGCTGCACCTGGGCGGCAGCGGACTCACCGTGCGGGGCACCACCCGGGAGGAGATCGGGCTCATAGCCTTCAAGTGCGTGGTCTTTCCTCTGATGACCTGGGCGGTCTGCGCCGGCGTCTTCGGCGTCGACGGCGACTGGCTGAAGTACCTCGTGCTCATCGCCGCGATGCCGGCCCCGCAGAACCTGTTCATCTTCGCCCAGCGCTACGACGTCGGCGTCGACATGTCGGCGTCCCTCGTGATCAAGAGCTCGGTCGCGGCCCTTTTCCTGCTCCCGCTGTGGATGCAGTGGGCGGTGCACATGGGGTGAGCGGCACCCACCACCTCGTAGGGCCACGTCATCCTCGTAACTCCTCGTAACTCCTTGTACGAAAGGCGGTTCCGCCCGGCGGAGGCGGAGGCGGAGGCGGAGGCGGAGGCGGAGGCGGAGGCGGAGGCGGAGTCGGAGGCGGAGCCGGGACGCGTACGGCGGTCGCGGGCCGCCCGAACCGCGGTGCTCAGCAGGCGACGGGGAAACCGGCGGTACGCAGCACCTCGCGCTCGGCGTCGACGGCGAACACCTCACAGCCCTCCCGCGCGGCGGCCCAGTCGACGCCTTCCGCGCCCAGGGCGAACGCCGCCGTCGCCGTCGCGTCCGCCTCGGTCAGCGACGGCGCCACGACCGTGACGCTGAGCAGCCCGGTCGCCGGACGGCCGGTGCGCCCGTCGAGGATGTGATCGCCCCGCTCGTACCGCGCGGAGGTCGCCACCGCGCCGTCGGTGACCTCCACCACCGTGCACAGCCGGTCGGCCCGTTCGGGATGCCGCACTCCCACCCGCCAGGGGCCGCCGTACGTCACCACATCGCCACCGGCGTTAAGGCAGAACCTCCTCGCCCCCCGCGCCGCCAGCAGCTCCGCCGCCCGCTGCACCGCCCAGCCCTTCACCATCGCGCAGGGGTCGAGACCGCGGCCGGGCAGCCGTACGTCGAAGGCGCCGCGGCTCGCGACCCGGTACTCCTCGCACAGATCCAGGACTTCGACCAGCTCGGGGCTGAGCTCATCGGCCCTCAGCTCGCCCCGGTCCAGGCGGGACACCTCGCTGTCCGCGCGGAAGGGACTGAACCGGGCGTCGACCTCGCGCAGCCACGCGAACACCGGGTCCGCGGCCGCCGCGACGGCATCCTCGTCGTCGATCCGCAGCGAGACCGGGAACCCCATGACGTGTTCGACGCGGCGCACCTCACGCGCCCTTCGCGTCGAGGGCGGCCTGGAGCGAGGTGGCGTATCCCTCGCTGGTGATCGTGGCGCCGGACACCGTGTCGATGTCGGCACTCTGCGCCTGGAGCGTCTCCTTGATCAGCTTCGGTACGGCGGCCGCGGTCTGCGGGTGGTTCGGCTGCTGGAGCATGCGGACGGAGCTGATCCTGTCGCCCTCGAAGGTCACCTCCACCTGCACGGGGCCCTTCGAGGTGCTGACGGTGCTGCCCTGGACGACCTGGGAGGCCGAGGACGACGCGGCGGAAGGAGACGCGGCCGACGACGAGGGAGCCGGGGTGGGCTCGGCGGCCTCCGTGGTGGTCGACGTCGTGTCGGCCGACGGCGCGTAGCGCCACAGCGGGATCAGACCCGCGACGGTCAGGGCCAGGACGGGCAGTGCACGCTTCACTGGGGTTTTCTCGCTTCCCTCATCGGGGTTTCTCTCACTCGCCTCATCCGGCCAGGCTGAAGCGCTCGGCGTGTATCTGCTGCTTGGGCACGCCCAGGTCGCGCAGGGTGCGCAGGACGGCTCCGGTCATGCCGGGCGGCCCGCAGACGAAGACGTCCCGCTCGGCCACGTCCGGCACGAGCCGGGCGAGTTCGCGGGGCGCCAGCTTGTCGGGCGTGGCGGGGCCGGTGACCAGATGCAGCTCGGCGCCCCTGACGTCCGCGAGTTCCCGCAGCTCCTCGAGGAGTACGGCGTCCCGGTCCGTGGCCACCCGGTAGATGAGGACCACATGGCCGTACAACTCCTCCAGCAGCGCCCGGATCGGGGTGATGCCCACACCGCCGGCGATCAGCAGGGTGTCCGGCCGGGTCCGGTGGAGCGTGGTGAACGCGCCGTACGGGCCCTCGGCGAACACCCGTGTCCCGACCCGGAGATGGCGCAGCGCCGCGGTGCCGTCCCCGGCCGTCTTGGCGGTCAGCCGCAGCCCGCGGCCGTCCGGCGCCGCCGACAGGGAGAACGGATTGGCCTGCCACCAGCGGTCCTTGGTGAGGAACCGCCACAGGAAGAACTGGCCGGCCCGCGCGGGCAGCCGGTCCAGATCCCGGCCCGTGATGTAGACCGACACGACGTGGTCGGATTCCGGCACGACGGCCGAGACCCGCAGCTGGTGCCGCAGGTTCCGCCACACCGGAAGCACCACGCGCCCCAGGAACACCGAGCCGAGTGCCATCCCCCACAGCCCCCACCAGTAGGCGGTGGCCGCGGACGACGACGTGAAGGTCGTACCGGCCGCGACCTGGTGCGTGAACGCCAGCACCACCGCCACGTACGCGTAGAGGTGGATGAAGTGCCAGGTCTCGTACGCCAGTCGGCGCCGGGCGAAGCGCGCCGACACCGCACCGATCACGAGGATCAGGGTCAGCGCGGCGATCGCCCGCAGCACGCCCTCGACCGTCGTGGCCAGCTCGACCAGCTCGTCCACCGGCCCCGCCGAGGACGGCTGCGCGTAGCCGAAGATGATGAAGACCGCGTGGCCCAGCAGCGTCCACAGCAGACCGAAGCCGACCCAGCGGTGCCAGGAGGTCAGCCGGTCCATGCCGATCCGGCGGTCGAGCCAGGGCAGCCGGGCGATCAGCAGCAGTTGGAACGCCATCAGCAGCGCGCCGTACAGCCCGGCCAGCCGGCCCACCACGATCAGGGCGTTCGAGGCGAACCCCGCCTGGACGAAGAACACGGTCACCACGACCGCGTTCGTCGCCAGCAGGGCGTAGAGACCGGTGCGGGCCACCACCTTCGGGCGCACCACCGTGGGAGGCGGCTGGACACGTTCGACCGTGGTCACGGAGGGCAACTCCTCGTTCGGTGGTGGGGACACCGAGCCTGCCCGGTGGGAGCTGTCGTTTTCCTGTCGGACAACTTTCAAGTCTTTATCGATGTGGATCACGGAGGACCGCAGGTATGGCCTCGGGAGACAGGTAACGCACTATGGGCAGGTGGAAAAAGTGCGCCTGCTGGTCGTGGACGACGACCCTCCCATCGCCGACCTGGTGGCGACGGTCGCCCGCTACGAGGGCTGGGAGGCCGTCACCGCGTACTCCGGCGAGGATGCGCTGCGCCGGGCCGCGGAGTTCCACCCCGACATCGTGGTGCTCGACCTGATGCTGCCGGGGCTCGACGGGTTCGCCGTACTGGACCGGCTGCGGCAGTCCGGGACGATGGTGCCGGTGGTGTTCCTCACCGCGCGGGACGGCGTCGCCGACCGGGTCGCCGGGCTGACCCGGGGCGGCGACGACTACCTGGTCAAACCGTTCGCGGTGGAGGAGCTCATGGCCCGGCTGCGCACCGTGCTGCGCCGCAGCGCCGGACCCGGCTTCCAGCGGTCCGTGCTCCGGGTGGCGGACCTGACGATGGACGAGGACACCCACGAGGTGCGGCGCGGCGACCGGCCGCTCACGCTCACCCCCACCGAGTACGAGGTGCTGCGCTACCTCATGCGCAAGTCGCCCACCGTGCTGACCAAGGCCCAGATCCTCGACCACGTCTGGGAGTACGGCTTCGGCGGCCGCTCCAATGTGGTGGAACTGGTCGTCAGCCGACTGCGCCGCAAGCTCGACGGCGTCGACGCCGGCGGTGCGCCGCTCATCCACACCGTGCGGGGCGTCGGATACGTGGTGCGGCAGGTCGCCGGGTGATCCGCCGCCTGTGGGGGACCCACCGCAGACTGCGCCTGGGCACCCGGCTGGCCCTGGGGATGGGCGTGCTGTCCCTCGTCGTGTTCGCGTTCGTCGGCTCGGCCCTCACGATGTACATGCGGGACTACCTGGAGCGGCAGCTGGGCGAGCAGATGAAGCTCGTCCAGGTCGCCCAGTCCAAGGACGCCCAGGCACACAGCACCGTGCAACGGCAGCCGTACTACGGCTGGTACACCGCCGTGTACGACGTCAAGGGCGGCACCGCCGTGCTCCGCAAGCCCGCCGACGTGCCGGCCGACTCCGCCGTCCTCGCCGCCACCGCCGAGGCGCTGCCGCCCGCGGGCTCCGACGAGATCCTGCGCACCGCGGACATCGCTGGCAAGGGCATGTACAAGCTGCGCGCCTGCGAGGTCGAGCCCGGCGTCGTCCTGGTCACCGCCGCCCCCATGAACAACCTCCAGGCCACCATGCGACAGCTGATCACGGTCCAGGTCATCGCCTTCGCGGCCGCCCTGCTGACGCTCGTCGTGCTCGGCCGGGCGGTGCTGCGGCGCGGCCTGAAGCCGATCAGCGACATGGCGCACACGGCCCGCGGGATCACCTCGCACGACTTCACCGACTCCGCGCGGCTGCCGGTACGCGCCGACGGCGGCAGCGGCGGACCGGAGGTCGAGGAGCTGCGCACCGCTTTCAACACCATGCTGGAACACATCGACGACTCCCTCGCCGTGCGCACCGAGGCCGAACAGCGGCTGCGCCGCTTCGTCGCCGACGCCTCGCACGAGCTGCGTACACCTCTGATGTCGGTACGCGGCTACGCGGACCTCTTCCAGTACGCCGCCGCCAACGCGCCCGAGGAACGCGAGAAGCACCTGGCCAGGCTGCGCGCCGAGGCGGCCAGGATGGGCGTCCTCCTCGACGACCTGCTGCTGCTCGCCCGCCTGGACGCCGCCGAGGTGGAGACGCCGGTGCGGCTGGAGGACGCGGACCTCGCGGAGCTGACGCGCGAGGCGGCGGACGCCTTCCGCGCGGGGCACCCGGACCGCGAACTGACGGCGACGATCGGCTCCGACCCGGTGCGACTGCGGTTGGATCCCCTGCGCATCCGGCAGGTCCTCGACAACCTGCTCACCAACGCCGCCGTGCACACCCCGGCCGGTACACGGGTGCGCGTGGAGCTGTCCGTCACGGCCGACTCGGCGGTCGTCAGGGTCGCCGACTCGGGGCCCGGCATCCCGGCCGCCGACCAGGAGCGCGTCTTCGACCGCTTCTACCGCGTCGACAAGGCCCGCAGCCGCGACCGCGGCGGCAGCGGGCTCGGTCTCGCCGTCGCCCGCTCACTGGTCCGCGCCCACGGCGGCACCGTCGAACTGACCAGCCGCCCGGGCTCGACGGCCTTCACGCTCAGAATCCCGCGGCCGCGCGCCTCGGAGTAGCCGGATGGCCCGGCATGAGAATCCGCCGGGGTCTCTGGCTTTTCCCCACCCAGGGGGGTCCCTGTTCCCCTCCCGGGGGGTCCCTGTCCCCCTTCCGGGGTCCCTGTTCCCCACCCGGCGGGCACCGATTTTTCTTCTGCGTGCACAGGATTTCGTCCGCGTGTCACACCTTCGCGAGGGGGTACTCGGCGCTGAGGGGGTTCTAGTGCTCTGGAGGCCACCATGATCATCCTGGGGATCATTCTCCTGGTCGTCGGATTCCTCACGGGAATCGGCATTCTGTGGACGATAGGAATCGTCCTGCTGGTCATCGGACTCATCCTCTGGATTCTCGGCGGGGTCGGTCACGCCGTGGGTGGCCGTCGCCACTACTGGTGAGGTCCGTTTCCGCTGGACTAGGTCCGGCGGGACGGCCAGGCCGACGGTGCCGCTCGTTCGCGCAGTGCGGGCGGCACCGCCTCGATGCCCGCGGCCGGCTCGACGGCTCGACCCCGCTGCTGCCGCTGCCGTCCCGTCAGCTCGACTGCCGCTGCCGTCCCGTCAGCTCGACTGCCGCTGCCGTCCCGTCAGCTCGACTGCCGCTGCTGTCCGTCAGCTCGACCGCTCTGGCCCCGTCCCCGGATTTACTGGGCCGGCTAGAGGGGGGTGGTGGTGCGTCGCGGTGGAGGGGGTCACCGGCTCCGGTCGTGGTGAAACGGCCATCAGCCGGAGCCGGACGCCCCCGGTCCGGGGTCGTCGACACCGGCGGCCGTCGTGTGCTTGCGGTGGCTGGTGTCGCACCACGGATACATCTTGCTGCGTCGGCAGGTGCACAGAGCCACGCAGAACCGGTCCGACGACACGGTCGTGCCGTCCTCCAGGAGGACTTCGACCGGGCCCTCGACGAGCAACGGGCCTTCGCGCCGCGCCGTGATCCGGCGAGGCCGTTCCGCTGAGGCGTTCGGCATCCGGCGGGGCCGGTCAGCTGAGGCGTTCGGCACGGATGATCACCAGCTCTTCCTTCTCGTCGTCGCCTGCCGTCAGGCCGCGGCTGCGCAGCCAGCCGGACCGGGAGCGCAGGACAGGCCCGAAAGCGATGTGGCGACGGTCCACGATGTCGGCCCGCAGGCCCGCTGCCCGCAGCTGACGCAGGCTCTCCTCGGCTCCGCTGAGTGCGGACTGGACCAGGAGCAGTACGCCGCCCGGGCGGAGCAGTGCGGGCGCCTCCCGGCACATGCGGTCCAGGATGAGACGGCCGTCGTACCCGGCGTCCCAGGCCCGGGCCGCGCTCCGCCGCGGGCAGGCGGCTGCGGGGGCCGGCACATACGGCGGGTTCGAGAGGATCAGGTCGAAGGACTGGCCGCCCACCGGAGCCAGCAGATCGCCGTGCACCACGCGCAACGGGATACGCGCCAACACCGCGTTGACCTTCGCGTTCAGGACGGCTCGCCAGGAGACGTCGACGGCCGTCACGAGCGCGCCGAGCCGCCCCGCGGCCAGTGCGACGGCGCCCGTGCCCGTACCGACGTCGAGGACCGCGGCCCGGTGGGGTAGGGGTTCCTGAAGGAGGGCGTGGAGGAGGAGGTCGGTGTCGTCCTGTGGTGCGTAGACGCCGGGAAGAGTCACAGAGGTCATCAGGGGGTTTCCGTATCCGTATCCGGTTCCCGCGGAGGTCGGAGGGACCTGTCCTGCGGAGAAACTGTTCGGTGGCGGCGGGGACGGCGGGCCGGTCAGACGGGCGTCCGCAGTGATGACCCGCCGGTCCGCCATGCGCCGAGGAGCTGCGCGGCCAGGCGGTCTTCGAGATAGCCGGTGGCGTTCACCCCGAAGGCGACGTCACGGTTCAGATGGGGTTCCTCTTCCAGGAGGCCTGCGACGACCTCACGCCGGACGACCTGCTCGTGCACGGCGTCGGCCTCGACGTGCTCGTCGTAGAAGTGCTCGGCGGCCGGTCCCGCTCCGGTGCGGCGCATGGCCCGGGCCAGCCGGCGTGAACCGGGGGAGGAGGTGATCTCGACGGTGGCGAAGTGGCCGACCAGGGCTCCGCGCAGCGCGCGGTGCAGGCCGAACAGGGACATCAGGTTCACGGTGGCGAGGGCCTCGGCGCTCGCCACGTCGACATAGTGCCCGTACGTGGTGTCCAGGTCGAGGTCGGCCATCAGGTCGGCGAACAGTCGCGCGTGCACGCGCTCGGCGCGACCGCCGCCGAACTCGTCGAACTCCACGGCCGCCATGCCGGCCTTCGCGCGGCCCCACAGCCGGGGCAGTACCCAGGCGTGCGGGTCGGCCTCCTTGAGGTGGTACAGCGATCGCTGGGCGGCGTACTCGCGCAGGTGCCAGAGCTCGCCCTCGTCCTGGAGGTAGTGGCTGACGCCGGTGCCGTCGACGGGCTCCACGAGCAGCTCGTCCAACGCCTCGTCGGCGTGCTCGTGCCCTGTCGCTCCCTCGCGCAGGGCCTCCAGGAACGGCTGCTCCAGTGATGCGCGGACCGCCAACAGGACGGGGTCCCATTCGCGAGCCGCGTCGACGCCCGCGAAACCTCGGTAATGCAACTCGTAACAGAGATACAGGCCGAGCTGCCAGTCCTCCTCCAAGGGAGAACCCCCGGCGATCGTTCCGTCATCGGGGGGCGGTCCCGAACCGCGCAGAAAATCGGCTATCGCAGCCGAAATTCTGCCCCGGGCGGGCGGCAGCTGCGGTTCTCTCTCCGAGCGTTCCATGCGCACGGAGTACCCGTGATCCACGATCTCTCACGTGCGCCGCGACACCTGGCAGCGCGTACCCATGCCAGGTGACAGGTGTGCGGGACCCTGCGGGACCCTGCGGGACGAGGGGCCGCGTGGTCGCAGTCCCGGCTCGGGCGACGGGCGGATCTCCCCGGGCGGAACACAGATCCGGTCCGGGCGGGGACGCAGACCCGGTCCGGGCGGGGACGCAGATCGGGTCCGGGCGGGGACGCAGATCGGGTCCGGACGGGGACGCAGATCGGGTCCGGACGAGGGTGTGGCGAGGGGCACCTTCGCTCTCGCGCGGGCCCCTCGCCACACAAGCTCAGGCGCGGTGTTCGGGCTTGATGGAACGCCCGGTCTCCTTGGCACGCTCGCCGGCCTTGGCCCGTATCTTCTTGGCCTCGCCGCGCGCCTCGTCGGCCTTGCCCTGCATCTCGGTCTCGCGGTCGCCCGTGATCTTGCCGGTCATCTCCTTGGCCTTGCCCTTCATCTTGTCCGTGCCGCCTTTGCCGGCCATGGCTCCTCCTTGAGGTGGGGGGTGCTTGCCCGCCCAACGTAAATGCGCTCCGGAGCCACCGCCCGCTGAAGCGTCACTGTGCGTAGCCGCACCCCGATGGCCGTACCAGCCCCTCGGTATGCGGAGCATCATCGACAGCACGCCCGCCGCGCGGAAAGGCCCTCGGCCCCATGACCATCGAAGACCCGCTCTCCTACTGGAATCCGCTCTGGGAATCCGGCCGCCGCTACCGGTCCCTCGTCCCCGAAGAGACAGGCCGGATCAGCGAGTTGCTCGGCGCGGGACGAAACCGTCCGGCCCTCGACATCGGCTGCGGCGACGGATCACTCGCCCGCCGTCTGCACCACGAACTCGGCTTCCGCACCACCGGAATCGACTGCTCTCCGGCGGCCCTGGCGTCGGCGGAGACCGCTCAAGACGCCATCGCCGGCCCGCGTTTCCAGCGGCTGGACTTCGAAGCCGACGACCTCGGCGCCCTGCCCGATCCGGCATACGTACTGATCACCTGCCGGCTCGTCTATGCCTTCATCAAGGACAAGGGAGCCTTCCTCGACCGCGTCCGCCACCTGCTCGCTCCCGGAGGCGTCGCCTGGATCGCCACCCCGATGGCCGGTCGCCTGCCCGCCGAACGCAGATCCATCGGCATCACCGAAGAAGACGAAGCCCTGCTCACCGCGGGCTGGTCGACAGTCCGCAGCGACGACCAGGACACCATCCGCTGCTACGCGCTCCGCCCCTGACCGCCACTCCCAGCCGACGCGTACCGGCGCCTGGGCTTGGACCGGGAAGCCTGGCTTCTGAACGAAGACTTGAACGGGTCCGGCAACGGAGACAGGCCGCCGCACACCCTCCGCCGTCATCCGTATCCACAGCTGATGTTGAGCTGGTCGATTCATCAGAGCTGGGGCGTCGCGGGGCCCATTGCTAGACTCGGGCGTATGCCGACGTCAGCCCCGCCCCGCCGTATGCCGACGTCAGCCCCGCCCCGCAACCGTTCTGAACGGCGCCGCGCCGAGACCCGTCAGGCGCTCGTTCGCGCGGACCGGCGGATTCTCGCCTGGACCGGGGACACAGGCACGAGCATCCATGCCATCGCCGAGCGCGCGGACACCGCCGACCCCAGCGTCGCGCTGACCGCGCTGACTGCCCCGACCGCGCTGACCGCCCTGGGCGGCTCCCTGCCGGCACTCGTGGAGCCGCGGTTCGCCCGCCCGGATCTCGACGGCGACGACGCCGCGTCGAACCTGGCCGAGACGCTGCTGCGCATGCCGGGCGTCCCACCGGAGGACGCCCGCGACATCGTCCGGCGCCCGGTCCGACCTTGACCGACGAGGGGCGGAGCACCGTGTCCAAGCCTGTCGTCCGCGAACCGCTGCGGCGCAACTCGCGCTCCAACCGGGCCCGCATTCTCGCCACCGCCCGGCAGGAGCTCGGCCGGAACCCCGACGTGACCCTCGAGGAGATCGCGCGGGCCGCCGGTGTGGTCCGCCGGACGCTCTTCGGGCATTTTCCGGGGCGAGCCGCCTTGCTGGAGGCTCTTGCCGAGGAGGCGTCCGAGGCGCTGCGCGGGGCTGTGGACCGGATGCCGGACGCGGAGGAGGCACCTGAGCGTGCGTTCGCGCGGTTCATCCTGTCGATCTGGCCCGTCGGTGACCGTTACCGGCTGCTTCTCGCGCTCGCCCGCCAGGACCTGGGCATGGACCGGGTGTCCGAGATTCTCACCCCGGCCCGCGACGAGGTCACCGCGATCCTCGACCGAGGGCAGCGTACGGGCGTGTTCCACGACCAACTGCCCGCAGCCGTGCTGAGCGCCGCCCTGGAAGCCCTGACCCTCTCCCTGCTGGAGAGCGTCAACACGGGGACGTGGGAGGACGACGGGACGCGCACCGCGGTCGCCACGCTGGTCGCGGCAGGCGTGTCGGATCAGGCGGCGACCTCGATCGTCGAGGGCGTGGCATCGGAGATGAGAGCCGAATCCTTCGACGGCTGATTTCGTACCGGACACCGTGGTCGTGCTCGCCGTCCTGCCCGGCCGCCGGGTCGCGACGAGGGCGGGAGCCGACCGGCGACGAGGCCGATGTCCGCGCCGCGAGGTCGGCGGGGGCGGCGGGGTGGGCAAGGGTGCGGGCGGCTCGAGGAGAGGCCACCCGACCCTGGAGCCAGTCCCGCCGCTTGAAAATCACGTACAGGCTGACGCAGACCACGCGACAGGGGATGGGGATGTTCTTCGTCTGCTGGTGGTGCACGGTCTGTGTGGTTACTGACCGGGGGCCCGTCCCGCCAGGGACGGGCCCCCGGCAGCAGAAGGTCAGACTCGGTCGGCGGCGATGAGGAGGTACTGGAAGGACCCGTCCTTGTAGGAGTTGATGAACGCGTCCTCAATTCCCGTGACCAGCGAAGACGTTGCCCGCAGCTCCCAGTAGGGCAGAGTGGCGGGGGTGAGGTCGACGACGGCCTGCGGCACGAGGCGATTGTCGGCCATGGCACGCAGGTACTCCCGGCGCGAGTGGATGTTGCACTCGAAGTGCGCGTTGATCTGGGAGACCCACTTCGAAGGCTGGCCGTACCGCGGGTTCCAGCAGCCGGTGATGGTCACGTAGCGACCGCCGACCTCGAGGATGCGGGAGTGTTCCGCGAAGAGGTCCTGCAGGTCGACGTACATGCTCGACTCGTTGTTCCACGAGGCCGCGATCCGGCCGGTCTCGAAGGGCGTGGAGAGCATGTTGCAGACGCGGGCGCGTACGTGGTCCTGGATGCGGAGTTCGTGGGCACGCTGGTTGGCGAACTCGGCCTGCTTGGCCGACAGCGTGACACCTTCGACCTTGCTTCCGAAGCGTTGGTGCGCCATCACCATCGACCCGCCGCGCCCGCAGCCGGCGTCCACCAGGGTGTCGTCACGCCCGACGTCACCGAGGTGCCCCAGGAGGAAATCGGCCTGCGCCGACTCCAGTCGGTGGAGCTCGGCGATCAGCTTCTTCTCGCTCTCGCTGTCCTCGGCGTCGCCGAGTGAGGAGTGGTCGACTTCCCCGATGCCGTAGTGGTGGTGGTAGAGACCGTCGACATCGCCGAGACGCAGGTTCACGGGCCTGGCCTCCCCGTCCCAGTAGCGGGCGATGTCTCCCTGGTAGGGAGTCGCCGGGCCGGGGATGAGCAGAGGGGCGTCGGTGGCGGTGAGTTCGGTACTGGTCGTGCTGGTCACAGATGAGTCCATTCTTCCTACCAGAAGTCGGGCAGGCTGTAGCGATAGGTGTTGGTCTGGTGCCAGTGGTGGTTTCCGTCGACCCAGGCGGCCACGCCTTGCAGGAAGCGCCGCACGGTGGGGACGGGGCAATCGGCGGCCAGGGCCGCGGCGTTGCTCTCGAAGTCGTGCATGAGGTCGTTGTGGACCTCGATCGACTTCAGATAGGCGTCCCGGTCGGAGAGGCCCTCACGTTCGGCGATCACGACGGGCAGGTTCAGGTGCCGCCCGGGAGCGTCGAGTTCCTTGGTGTACGAGTACAGGTCGTTGACGATGGTCGTCGCGTTCCCCGCGAGTGCGATGACTTTCTGCATGGCGGCCTGGGCGTGCAGGTCCGCCGGCAGTTCATAGCCACCGACGGTGTCGGTGATGGTCGGGCAGGGGCGGAAGTTGTTGAACTGGCGCATCGCCAGGTACTCCCACACCTCGGGTACGTGGTCCATCTGGGCCCAGGCGGCTTCGGCGAGATACCCCAGGTGAAGCCGGGCCATGTCGTGCCGGAATCGGTCGGTCTGGGAGGAGGTGGCTGCTTGGCCGAAGTAGTCCATGGCGGAGCGGTAGGCGCGCCGGGGCGCGTCCGCATGGAGCGACTTCGCCCATTGCGCCTGGTACTCCTCCGTCGTGTAAACGGGGTCGAGTGCGGTGTGCGCCAGCAGAAGGCGTTCGCCGAGGCCGACGGGCGAGCCCCCGTGGTCCTCGCAGTAGCAGTCGTCCACCGCGTTCTCGGCCACCATCAGACGTGTGGCGATCATCAAGTGGTCGATGGTGGGTGCGTCCGGATGGCAACCGACCATGTAGCGGCCCACGGAGAAGCCGTCGAACTGCTCCTCCCAGTCCGCCGGGTACAGGGAGACCTCGTCCAGCGCCCAGGACTTGATCCTTCGGCTGACCTCTTCGACCCGCACCGGGTCGGGCTCAGCCACCTGGTGGTAGTAGAGGCCCGGGATCGTCCTGCCTTGCGCCGTAGCTGCCGACGGCTCCGAAGGCGTGGGCAGCTGCTCCCGCGGGATCAGGCGCAGGGCCGCCGTGCCCAGGCCGCTGGGGCCGTGCAGGATCCGTTCCAGGTCGGGGATCGGTGTCGGCCCAACGGCTGTCGGGGCATCGGGGAGCGGCGGTGTCGGCACGGAAATCGCAGGCGGTGAGGGCACGGACGGCGCACAGGGCGGGCCGCCGGTGACAGCCTTGATATCGCAGGCACGGGCCGCGGCTTCAGCGAGGACGTGCGCCCCGAAGTGGGCAGCGGCCGCCGGCAGGCTCGACTGCGGAGGTGCCGGCTCTGGCGTGGGCATCGATGGCTCCTTCGTGGAGTGGGCGGCTGTCCCCGGGCCTGGCGGGTGGGCCCGCTACCTGGGCCAGCGGGCGATCTGCACGTTCTCCAGCACGCCGACCGCGTCCGGTACGAGGATGGCGGCGGAGAAATAGGTGCTGACGAGGTAAGAGGTGATGGCCTGCTCGTTGACGCCCATGAAGCGGACCGACAGGCCCGGTTCGTACTCGTCCGGCAGACCTGTCTGATGAAGACCGATGACACCCTGGTTGTCCTCGCCGGTACGCATGCAGAGGATCGAGCTGGTCTTCTCCTTCGTGATGGGGATCTTGTTGCACGGAAGGATCGGAACCCCGCGCCAGGCCGGGACCTGCTGACCGCCCAGGTCGACGTGGTCCGGATAGAGCCCGCGGGCGTTGAACTCGCGCCCGATCGCCGCGATGGTCTTCGGGTGCGCGAGGAAGAACTTGGACCCGCGACGGCGGCAGAGCAGTTCGTCCATGTCGTCCGGGGTCGGTGGGCCGGAGTGCGTCTGGAAGCGCTGCTTGAAGTCGGCGTTGTGGAGCAGACCGAACTCCGTGTTGTTGACCAGCTCGTGCTCCTGGCGCTCGCGCAACGCCTCGATGGTCAGCCTGAGTTGCTCCTTGGTCTGGTTCATCGGCTCGTTGTAGAGGTCGGCGACCCTCGTGTGGACCCGCAGAATGGTCTGCGCGACCGAGAGTTCGTACTCGCGCGGATTCAGTTCGTAGTCGACGAACGCGCCGGGCAGCTCATGCTCGCCGGTGTGGCCGGCCGACATCGCGATCTCCGCCTCGCCGCGGTGGTTCTGCCGTTGGCGGGGAAGCGACGTGAACTCTTCGATGTGGTTCCGCAGGCCCGGCGCCGTGGACAGCACGGCCTCGAAGTCGGCGCGAGACAGGGTGAGCAGGGTGCCCGAGGTCTCGGCGGTGGCAGTGTGCTCCCACCGGGCGTCCCCGTCGAGTAGGGCGTTGTCCCCGAACCGGTCGCCATCGGCAAGTACGTCCAGGGCGACCTCGTCGTCGTACTCCCCGACGGACGTTCGGCTGATGCGGCCGTGGGCGATCAGGTGGAGCTGATCAGCGGGCGCACCGCGTTCCACCAGCGTCTGGCCGGCCCGGAAGTCGCATTGGACGCACCGATCGGCGAGGGCGGTAAGTACCTCCACGTCGTCGAAGCCGCGCAGCAGGGCCAGTTCACCGAGCTCACGGGGGATCACCCGGACGTCGGCGCCGTCCTGGACGAACTCCACGCGCCCGTCGCCGATGGTGTAGGTCAGGCGATGGTTCACCCGGTAGACCCCGCCCTTGGTCTCCACCCAGGGGAGCATCCGCAGCAGCCAGCGAGAGGTGATCTCCTGCATCTGCGGGGCGGACTTGGTGGTGGTGGCCAGGTTGCGGGCGGCCGCCGTGCCGAGACTGGATTGCCGGGGTGGCTCCAGTCGCGCCTCCGGGCTCGAGTCAACAGTCATCGGGCGAGCTCTCCTTGTTCAGGGCGGTGATGCCACGTATGTGGGCGTCGTCGGACAACAGGAGCGAAACGGGTATATGAAGGGGAATCAGTCCAGATCCAGGTGAACACTAATGGCCGCTTCGCCCCGTGGACCAAGGAAAGTGGGCGACATTAACTCGATGCGATGATCGCGCCCGCGCAATGTTTGCCCAGGTGTCGACGGGATTCAGCCCCGATTGGACGGCGTGTCCCGACGAGCGGCCGGTCGGCTTCCACAGTGGGGGGGCGGCGAGTCGAGGCGCCGCGGAAGTGCCGTATACCCAGGCCGTCTTGGGCGTTTGGCCCAGTTGGTGACGTCCGCCCGCTGCCGCCACCGTCCGCAGGTGTCGCGGCGGGCCCCTCGCATCACGGCATCGGACACGCGACAGGACTCAGCCGGGGCAATGGTGCGGCTGGGGCGACGCTCGATATGCGCTGCAGTGTGCTTGTGGGTCAACTCCCCGTCGACCAGGGCGACTTCGGACCCGACGAGGTCCTCGGTGCGCCGGCGGCGCCCCAGAGCCTGTCACGGCTCCACTTTCGGGGGTGCGAGAGCAAACAGCGCGAGCAGTTCGAGGAGCGGCCACCCGACCCTAGAGCCAGTCCCGCCGCTTGAAAATCACGTACAGGCTGACGCAGACCACGCCCATCAAGCCGATCGCGAAGGGGTACCCGAATTCCCAGCTCAACTCGGGCATGCGCTCAAAGTTCATGCCGTAGATCGTCCCGACCAGCGTCGGAGCGAACAGGATCGCCGCCCACGACGAGATCTTCTTGATCTCCTCGTTCTGTTCGAAGCCGGCCTCGGCCAACGCGCGCATTTCGGCGTTCTGTTGCTGGGTCACCAGGGTCGCGTTGACGGTGAGGATGTCCGTCAGGGCCTGGCGGAAGCCGTCGACGCGTTCGCTGGTGTGGGTGACGTGGTCGGCGACGTCACGGAGGTAGCGCTGGAGTTCCTCGTCGGTGCCGTACTTGGCGAAACCGGCCATCAGGGCGTGCAGCATGCCGACCAGAGGGCGGGTGGCGCGCTGGAACTCGACCATTTCGCGGGAGAGTTCGTAGATACGGCGGGACACCTCGGGGTCGCCCCGGAAGACCTCGGTCTCGATCTCGTCGATGTCGTTCTGGACGCCCGTGACGACCGGGACGTAGCCGTCGACGACCGAGTCGAGGATCGCGTAGAGCACGGCCTCCGGGCCGAGCTTCAGCAGTTCGGGAGTCTCCTCCATGCGGCGGCGCACCGCCGAGAGGTCCGGCGCCGCGCCATGGCGGACCGTGATCACGAAGTCGGGGCCCACGAACACGTGCAGCTCCCCGAAGTCGACCTCCTCGGCCGCGTCCAGATAGCGCGCGGCGCTCAGGACGACGAAGAGCGTCTCGCCGTACCGCTCCAGTTTCGGGCGCTGGTGCGCCTCCATCGCGTCCTCGACGGCGAGCGGGTGCAGGTCGAACTCGGCTGCCAGGGAGAGGAGTTCACGCTCGGTGGGACGAGCCAGGCCGATCCAGGCCATGCCGTCCGGCTGCTCGCGCAGCTGCCGGAAGGTGTCGGCGAGGGATGTCGGGGTCGAGACGCGTACGCCGTCGCGGTACAGGGCCGCCTGTACGACGCTGCCGACGTCGGCGGATTCCGGTGCCGGAGCGTCGGGGCGGGGGGAGGGAGGCTGCGCGGGCGGAGCGGCCGGCGGGTTCAGGGCACGCCGCCAGACGGGCTTCCTCGCGTCCTTCCCGTTCTCCGCCTCCGCTGAGTTTCCCGTGTTCCCTGTGCTCCCCGTGTTTCCCGCGTTCCCCGTGTTCTTTGTGATCCTGGTGTTCCTGTTGTTCTTCGAGGCTGAGCGGGCGCGTCGTTCGGACATCGCGGCTGCCTCCCGTGTCGAACGTACGTCTGCGTGATCACGGAGCAGGATATACGGGGCAAACGACATGGGCGTGCCCGTTCGCGCCGGGATTCGGTGAGAGTAGCGGACAGTCCCTGTCCGCAACGGTCGCTAACGTGCGCAGCATGACGAAGAAGACCGGGACCGCCGCCGACACGACAGGGGCAGCCGGCACGGCTGGGACGGCCGGCCCCACGGGGACCGCCGGTACGACAGGGACCGCCGACGCGCCCGCGAGGACCGCGACGGCCCCGACGGCCGCGAGGGCCAAAACCGTCAAGACGGCCGCGACGGCCGCGACGACCACGAGGGCCAAAACCGTCCGGACGGCCACGGCTACGGCTGGAACCACCGCCCCCGTCCTCGACACCCGCGCCCTCAACCGCGCCACCCTCGACCGTCAGCTTCTGCTGCGCCGCTCCACGCTGTCCGCGCAGGCCGCCGTCGAGCATCTCCTCGGTCTTCAGGCACAGAACGTGAAGCCGCCCTACTACGCCCTCGCCGCCCGCCTGGAAGGTTTCCGGCCCGAGGCGCTCTCGGCGGCCATGGAGGCACGCGACGTCGTACGCATCGTCACCATGCGTTCCACCATCCACACGCACACCGCCGCCGACGCCCTCACCCTGCGCCCGCTCGTCCAGGCCGCCCGCGACCGGGAGCTGGGAGCTTTCCGAAAGGGGCTGGCCGGCGTCGATCTGGAGCGGCTCGCCGCGGTCAGCCGGGAGCTGGTGGAGGCCGAGCCGCGCACCATGAAGCAGCTGCGCGAGGCGCTGCTCGCAAAGTGGCCGGACGCCGACCCGTTCGCCCTCTCGGTCGCCGCCCGCTGCCGGCTCCCGCTCGTCCAGGTCACCCCGCGCGGGCTGTGGGGGCGCAGCGGCCAGGTCGCGCTGACCACCGCCGAGCACTGGCTGGGCCGCCCCGCCGAGCCGGCGCCCGCCCCGGACGGGACCGTCCTGCGCTACCTCGCCGCCTTCGGGCCCGCCTCCGTCAAGGACATGCAGACCTGGGCGGGCCTGACCCGGCTGCGCGAGGTCTTCGAGCGGCTCCGCCCCCAGCTGGTCACCTTCCGTGACGAGCGCGGAGTCGAGCTCTTCGACCTCCCCGACGCGCCCCGCCCGGACGCCGACACCCCGGCCCCGCCGCGCTTCCTGCCGGAATTCGACAACCTCCTCCTGTCGCACGCCGACCGCTCCCGTGTGGTGCCCGCAGGCCTGAAGGGGCGCACCTGGCAGGGCAACCAGGCGTACTGCACCCTCCTCGTCGACGGTTTCCTGGCGGGCGTGTGGCGGCAGGAGGGCGAGATCCTCACCATCGAGCCGTTCGGCGGGCTCACGAAGACCCAGCGGGACGAGGTCACCGAAGAGGCGGAGCGGATGCTCCAGGTGATGGCGGGCCCGTCCTCGTCCTCGTACGACATCCGCTTCGGAGCCGTCTCCCGGTAGACCGCCAGGCCTGGGACCTCGTCAAGCGCGTCACGGCGTTCGCGTCGACGCGTACCGGATTCGTGCCGAGGCGGTGCGCGGGTGGATCCATGAGGTGCCGGCGGCCAGTTGGGGCACCGCGGGGAAGCTGACCGCCGACAAGTGGAGGGGGAGCGGGGGAGCTTGGGGAGTGGATAGGGGGCGTTGCGGGCCGCTCGTGGTGGGGGGTGGTGGGTGTTGGTGTTGGTGTGGGGGGGGGGGGTGGGGGCGGGGGGGGGGGTGGCCCGCAACGCCCCCTGGCATTTCACCTGAGGGGTACTCAGGAGTTCATCGACGACTACGAGTTGACCTGCGCGGTCACCAGGCTGGAGAAGGTCGTCAGGCGGGTGTAGACGCCCGGGTAGCCGGCCTCCGCGCAGCCCTCGCCCCAGGAGGTGAGGCCTGCCAGGACGCCGCCGATGAGCAGCGGGCCGCCGCTGTCGCCCTGGCAGGTGTCGACGCCGCCGGAGGTGTATCCGGCGCAGACCATGTCGGAGGCCACGAAGTCGGTGCCGTACGAGCTCGCGCAGCTGGAGTTGGAGACGATCGGGACGGTCGCGGTGCGCAGCTGGTTGGACGAGCTGCCGCTCTCCGAGGTGGTGCCCCAGCCGAGGATGCGGGCGGTGGTGCCGGTCGCGTACACGCCGGTGTCCGAGGAGGACACGTACTTCGCCGTGGTGTACGACATCGACGTCGACAGGGTCAGTACGGCCACGTCGTCGCCGTTGGTGGCGTCCGTGTAGCCGGGGTTGATCCAGATCTTGCTGACCTTGCTGACGGTGCCGTTCGTGCCGTTCAGGTACGTTCTGCCGCCGACGACGCGGACGCTGCTGGTGGTCTCGCCGACCATACAGTGGGCGGCCGTGACGACCTTGTTGGCGGCGACCAGGGTGCCCCCGCAGAACTGGTTCTGGGAGGCGTCCGTGATCTGCATCATGAACGGGTACGCGGTCGTCGTGGTCGTCGTGCCGCCCACGATGGGCTGGGGCGCGGCTACGGCGGAGGGGGCGCCGAGCAGCGCGGTCGCGGCGGCGGCAGCGGTCGCCGCACACACTGCGGCGGTCTTCTTGGCGCGGTTGAGCCCGAACATGGGTCTCCTCAGAGTTTGCCGGTGGGGGGACGCGCGGGTGTGGGGGGTTCTGCCACGGTGCCTGTGGTGGGGCGCCGTGTGCCCGAGCGAGCGGCACGGCTCCCAAGCTAGGAGCGGAGGGCCACTCCTCCCAATGAGGGAACCCCCTAAGGGAGTTGAGGGAGGGAAAACCCTCGGCCGCGCGGGGCGAGGTTTGGCGTACGGTGGCGTCCGGTTGGTCCCGTCCGTCCTGGGGGCCGCGGACTTGTTGGGCGCTGCCCCCGGGGCTTCACGACGGATCAGCCCGTCCTGCGCCCCGCCGCCAGCCTGACTATGTCCACCCGCGAGCGAATGCCCAGCTTCCGGTACACCCGAGTGAGCGTCGCCTCCACGGTCTTGACGCTGATGAACAGGCGCGCGGCGATCTCGCGGTTGGTGGCGCCCTCCATGACGAGGGCGGCGACCTGGCGTTCGGTGGCGGCGAGGGTGTCGAGGGCGGCGGAGGCGAGGGGAGGAGACGTCTGATGGCCCGCGGAGGCGGACTCGACCTGGCGCAGCCAGGGCAGGGCACGGCAGCGGCGGAAGAGACGCGCCGCCTCGTCGAACGAGGCGGGGCCGGGCATGGGGGTCCCCCCTGCTCGAGCGGAGCCGAGAGCGTGGGGGAGGGTGCGCAGCCCGGCCAGGGCGTACGCGGCACGGGCCTCCTCCAGGCCGTAGCCCAGCTTGCCGAGACGGTCCTGCGCGGAGGTCAACTGGCGCTCGGCGGGGCCCTGTTCGCCGCGGGCGGCGCGTACCAGGGCCTCGGCGCGGTCGAGTACGGCGAGGACGCTCTCGCGTTCGAGCCGCAGCGCCTGCTGCCGGGTGACGTCGATGACGTCCTGCGCCTCGACGGGCTCCCCGATCCGTACCAGCGCCTCGGCGAGGTCGCCGTGCCAGCGCCCGCGGGCCGGGTCGACGACGCCGAGTCCGCCCTCCAACTCCCGTACGCGCCGCAGGGACCGCACCGCGGCCGCCGCGTCCCCGGCGACCAGCTGGGCGTGCCCGAGGGCGCCCAGGGCGCGCGAGAGGTAGATCAGGTCGCCGTCCTCCTCGGCGCGGTCCACGGCCTCCCGGGCGAGGGCGAGCGCGCGGTCCACATCGCCGCCCGCCGCCTCGGCGAGCGAGGTGAACATGGCGGTGGCCGCCTCGCCGATCCCGGTGTCGCGGGCGAGCCGCAGGCTCTCCCGGGCCAGGTCGAGAGCTCGGCCGCAGTGCCCGGAGCGCAACTCGGTCTCGGCGAGCCCGCGCAGGAAGTGCACCTCGCTCTCGACCATCCCGCGCCGCTGTACCTCGTGCAGCAGCGCGGTGATGGTCGTACGGGCCTCGGCGAGCCGGTCGCCCATGATCAGCCACCGGAAGCGTGCCGCGCCGGCGCCGTTGTGGTCGCACGCCACCCGGGGGTCCTGCGGTTCGCGCATCGCCCGCTGGATGGTCGCCGGGGCGTCCGGGTGCCCCATCAGGGTCTCCATCTGCGCCTGGAAGCCCAGCGCGAGGAGTTCGGTGGGCCGGTCCCCGGCACGGGCCGCGAGCCCCGCGGCAGCGGCGGCCTCCTCGCGGGCCTTGGTCATCTCGCCGTCCATGAGCAGGGCCCGCCAGGCGAGTTGGTAGCGGACGAGAGCGAGCAGGCCGGGGTCGTCGCCCGCGTCCGCGAGCGCGTGTGGGAAGACCGCGTCGATCTCGGCCATGGCCTGCCCGGCGGCGTCGATGACGACGATCCAGGCCCGTACCCGGTCGACCGGCGCGGTGGCCTGGGCCAGCACCTGCCGCGCGATGTCCCGGGCGAGGTCCGTCTCGCCGGCCGTCAGCGCGTCCTCGGCGGCCTGCAACCGCCGCTCGTCCGCGCCGGGCACCGCGTCGGCCGGGGTGTGCCGGGCCGCGAGCAGCCCGAGCCCTGCGGCGACCGAGGGCGCGCCGCGGTCCCGGGCGGCGGCCGCGGCCTCGCCGAGCCGGGCGGCGACCCGCGGGTCGGTACCGGTGCTGGACAGGGCGAGGTGCCGGGCCCGCTCGATGGGGTCGGAGGCCGCCGTGGACAGCGCGGCGTGCGCGGCGCGCCGCTCCTGGGCGCTCGCCTCCGCGTAGAGGGCGGCCGAGACCAGGGGGTGCGCGAACCGGATGCCGGGGGTCTCGCGCTCCGTCGCGAGCAGCCCGAGCGAGGCGGCCGAGGCCGTCTCCGCCTCGGCGTTCTCACGCCCCGCGGCGCGCAGCAGCGCCAGCGTGGGGCGGGCCCCCGCGCTCGCCACGAGCAGGGTGCGGCGGGCCTCGGCGGACAGCATCTCCAGCCGGTTCAGGACGAGCGCGCGCAGCGAGGTCGGCACGGGCAGCGGCTCGCCCGGACTCGGCGGGGTCGCCGACTCGGCGAGGGCACGGCCCAACTCCAGCGCGAACAGCGGGTTGCCGCCGCTGGTGCGATGGATGTCCCGCACGGTGGAGCGCGGCAGGTTGGTGTAGCCGCGTTGGCCGAGGAGTTCGGCGACATGGGCGCGGGAGAGCGGGTTGATCCGCACGGCCAGCGTCTCCGGTGGGGACGTACGCAGATAGCGGTCGTGCTGGTGGCCCTGCGGCTCCGTGTCGGTCCGTACGGCGCACAGCATCCGTACGGGCACGCCGCCGAGCCGGCGGGCGGCGAAGCCGAGCAGTTCGGCGCTGGCCGGGTCCAGCCACTGGAGGTCGTCGGCGACGATCAGCACCGGGCCCTGGGCGGCCAGCGCCCGGAACACCGACAGCACGGCGAGCCGCAGCGCCAGACCGTCGCGCTGGAGGGTGGATTCGCCGCGGCCGGTGAGCGCCGACTCCAGAGCGGTGCGCTGGGGGGCGGGCAGCCGGTCGGAGACCTCGTCGACGACCAGGCCGAGGAGGTCGGCCAGCGCGAGGAAGGGGAGATGGGATTCGGACTCGGTGGCGGAGCAGCGCAGCACGGTCTGTGCCGTTTCGGCGCATTCGGCGGCCAGCGCCCGCAGGACGGTGGACTTTCCAATTCCCGCCGGGCCGTGCACCAGCACGCTGCCCCCGCCGGAGAGCTGCTCGCGCGCTCCGGCGAAGAGCTCCTCCCGGCCGATGACCAGGTCGGGGCGGGGTCTCGCAGGCTCCTTGAAGTCCCCTCGCACGGTCACCGCTCCCCTCGTGTGTCGTGTCCGGGCCATGTTAGGCAATGTCTCTTGAATTTCGGACTGTCGGCGTGGTGAGGGAAATAACAGGGTGTGCGCATAAGGTATTTCAACGCGCGCCAGATTGAATGGAAAAACGCCAGAGTGGTGGCGCAGCGGCCGGGTCACACGGCAGGGGCGCGGCGCGCCGACGGCCCGAGCCGGCGGTCCCTCCGGCGGTGACAACCGGCCCTGCGCGCCGACGGCCCAGCCGGCCGTCCCTACGGCGGTGACACCGGCCCGGCGCGCGGGACGGCCCAGGCCGGCCGTCCCTACGGCGGTCACAACACGTGCCGTCAGCCCGAGCCGGCCGTCCCTACGGCGGTGACAACCGGCCCTCCGCGCCGTCAGCCCGAGCCGGCGGTCCCTACGGCGGTGACGCGTCGGCCAGACGCGCTGTCGGCCAGGGCCGACCGTCCCTACGGCAACAATCCGGCCCGGCGCGCGGCGACCACCGCCTCCCACCGGGTATGCGCGCCCAGCTTCCGCATGGCCGACCGCAGGTACCCCTTCACCGTCTCCGCCCGGAGCCCCAGCCGCTCCGCGGCACCCGCGTTGGTCGCCCCCGCAGCGACACAGGCGAGCACGTCCACCTCGCGCGGCGCGAGACGAACGTGCGGCGCCCCGGGCCCGGGGCCCGCTTCCGCCAACCGTCCGCACACCGAGAGGAGCTCGGCCCGCAACGCCGGGTCGAGGATCCGCGGCGCCAGCGCCCGCAGGGCTCCGTGCGCCGCCCGCACCTCCTCCCACGCGGCGCCCCCCGCCGCCGGGTCGGGCTGCCGGGCGGTGACGGCCATCAGGTCCCGTGCCTCGTCCCGTACGACCAGCGCCTGCTCCACGTCCCGGGCCGCCGCGACGGCCGCGCCGAGCGTGCGGTCACCCAGGGGCCGGGCCGTCCGCAGGGCGCCGTACAACACACCGCGCACCCGACGTCGTACGACCACCGGCACGGCGAGGACGGAGCACAGCCCCTCCGTCGCGACCGCCACGTCGTACTCGTGGCTGATCTGACGCGAAGCCGAGTAGTCGGTCACGGCGCACGGGCGGGCCAGGGCCACCGCCTTGCCGCCGAGGCCGTTGCCGGAGGACACCGCGAGGGCGCTGAGGGCGGCCGTCGCCGTACCGCTGAGCTCACTGATGCGTACCTGCTGGCGCCCGGATTCCACCAGGCCGCCGAAGGCGACCGGCAGCCCCGTCGTGCGTCGCAGCCGTACCAGCGCGCCACGCATCTCCACCGCATCGGCTGCGTCTGCTGCCACCTGATCGCCCCTTCGTCGCGGCGCACCCCCGTTCGGGGGTGGTGAGACCTGCATCACGGACTACACGATGTTATGCAGCGGTCCGGCAACGAGGAGGACACATGACGGCGACGACGGGCGCGACGGACGAGTTCCGCGCCGCGCGGGACTTCCTGCTGGCGCACCGCGAGGACTACGCGACGGCCTACACGGGGTTCAGCTGGCCCCGCCCCCAGTACTTCAACTGGGCGCTCGACTGGTTCGACGTCATCGCACGGGGCAACGACCGCACCGCCCTGCACATCGTCGAGGAGGACGGCGAACGCACCGAGGTCTCCTTCGCCGAGATGTCCAGGCGCTCGAACCAGGTCGCCAACTGGCTGCGCGCGCAGGGCGTGCGCCCCGAGGACCGCATCCTCGTCATGCTCGGCAACCAGGTCGAACTGTGGGAGACGGCCCTCGCCGCGATGAAGCTGCGCGCCGTCGTCATCCCGGCCACCCCGCTGCTCGGCGCCGCCGACCTGCGCGACCGCGTCGAGCGCGGCCGCGTCCGGCACGTCGTCGTCCGCTCCGAGGACGACGAGAAGTTCGACGAGGTGCCGGGCGACTACACCCGGATCGTGGTCGGCGAACTGCGGCCCGGCCGGCTCTCGTACAAGGAGACGTACGCCGCCGACGCGACCTTCGCGCCCGACGGGCCCACCCAGTCGGACGACCCCCTGATGCTGTACTTCACCTCGGGCACGACCGCCCACCCCAAACTCGTCGAGCACACGCACGTCTCGTACCCGATCGGCCACCTGGCGACCATGTACTGGGTCGGCCTCAAGCCCGGTGACGTGCATCTGAACATCTCCTCGCCCGGCTGGGCCAAGCACGCCTGGTCCAACCTCTTCGCGCCCTGGAACGCGGAGGCGACCGTCTTCCTGCACAACTACACGCGCTTCGACGCGGGCCGGCTGCTGGCGGAGATGGACCGGGCGGGAGTCACCACCTTCTGCGCCCCGCCCACCGTGTGGCGCATGCTCATCCAGGCCGATCTGACGCAGCTGCGGACGCCGCCGCGCGAGGCCGTCGCCGCCGGGGAGCCGCTCAACCCCGAGGTGATCGAACAGGTGCGGCGCGCCTGGGGCGTCACCATCCGGGACGGCTTCGGGCAGACCGAGACGGCCGTCCAGGTCTCCAACAGTCCCGGACAAACCCTCAAGACGGGCTCCATGGGACGGCCCAGCCCCGGCTTCCGCGTGGAACTGCTGGACCCGGTGTCCGGGGCGCCCGGGGCGACGGAGGGCGAGATCGCCCTCGATCTGTCGGAGAAGCCGGTGGGCCTGATGACCGGCTACCACGGCGACGCCGACCGCACGGCGGAGGCGATGGCCGGCGGCTACTACCGCACCGGCGACATCGGCTCGCGCGACGCCGACGGCTACATCACCTACGTGGGCCGCGCCGACGACGTGTTCAAGGCCAGCGACTACAAGATCTCGCCCTTCGAGCTGGAGAGCGCGCTGCTGGAGCACGAGGCGGTCGCTGAGGCGGCCGTGGTCCCGGCCCCCGACGAGCTGCGGCTCGCCGTGCCGAAGGCGTACATCGTTCTCGCCGCGGGATACGAGCCCGGCCCCGACACCGCCAAGGTGCTCTTCGAGCACTCCCGCACGGTCCTCGCGCCCTACAAGCGCGTCCGCCGCCTGGAGTTCGGCGCCCTCCCCAAGACCGTGTCCGGCAAGATCCGCCGGATCGAACTGCGCGAGGCCACGGCCGCCGGCTCGGACGCGGAGTACCGCGAGGAGGACTTCCGGTGACGAACCTGTCGTACACCCATGGGACGAGCACCACGTCGCTGCTCGGCGACACGATCGGGGCCGACCTGGACCGGGCGATCGCCGCGTACCCCGAGCGGGACGCGCTGGTGGACGTGCCCTCCGGACGCCGGTGGACGTACGCCGAGTTCGGCGCCGCGGTGGACGAGGTGGCGCGCGGGCTGCTCGCCAAGGGTGTGCTGAAGGGGGACCGCGTCGGCATCTGGGCGATCAACTGCCCCGAGTGGGTGCTTGTCCAGTACGCGACCGCCCGGATCGGCGCGATCTTGGTGAACATCAACCCCGCCTATCGCGCCCATGAGGTGGAGTACGTGCTGAGGCAGGCCGGCATCTCGGTCCTGATCGCCTCGCAGGAGCACAAGGGCAGTGACTACCGGGCTCTGGTCGACCAGGTCCGGGCGAAGTGCCCGGATCTGCGGGAGACGGTGTACATCGGCGATCCGTCCTGGGACGCCCTGACGGCCGCCGCGGCGTCGGTCGGCGCCGGGCAACTGGCTGCGGCCGCCGCTCAGTTGAGCTGCGACGACCCGGTCAACATCCAGTACACCTCCGGCACCACGGGCTTCCCGAAGGGGGCCACGCTCTCCCACCACAACATCCTCAACAACGGCTACTGGGTGGGCCGTTCGGTCGGCTACACCGAGCAGGACCGGGTCTGCATCCCGGTCCCGTACTACCACTGCTTCGGCATGGTCATGGGCAACCTCGCCGCGACCTCGCACGGCGCCTGCATGGTCATCCCCGCGCCGTCCTTCGAACCCGCGGCGACCCTGCGCGCGGTCCAGGACGAGCGCTGCACCTCGCTGTACGGCGTCCCGACCATGTTCATCGCGGAGCTGAACCTCGCCGACTTCGCGACGTACGACCTGTCCTCGCTGCGCACCGGCATCATGGCGGGCTCGCCCTGCCCGGTCGAGGTGATGAAGCGGGTCGTCGCCGAGATGAACATGGGGGAGGTGTCCATCTGCTACGGCATGACCGAGACCTCGCCGGTGTCCCTGCAGACCCGGATGGACGACGACCTCGAACACCGCACGGGCACCGTCGGCCGGGTGCTCCCGCACATCGAGGTGAAGGTCGTCGACCCGGTGGACGGCGTGACCCGGCCGCGCGGCACCGCCGGTGAGCTGTGCACCCGCGGCTACAGCGTGATGCTCGGCTACTGGAACGAGCCCGAGAAGACCGCCGAGGCGATCGACCCCGGCCGCTGGATGCACACCGGGGATCTGGCCGTGATGCGCGAGGACGGCTACGTCGAGATCGTGGGCCGCATCAAGGACATGATCATCCGGGGCGGCGAGAACATCTACCCGCGTGAGATCGAGGAGTTCCTGTACGCCCACCCGAAGATCGCCGACGTCCAGGTGGTCGGGATCCCGCACGAGCGGTACGGCGAGGAGGTGCTCGCCTGCGTGATCCCGCGGGACCCGGCCGACCCGCTCACGCTGGAGGAGCTGCGGGCCTTCTGCGAGGGACAGCTCGCGCACTACAAGATCCCCAGTCGGCTGCGGATCCTGGACGCCTTCCCGATGACGGTGTCGGGGAAGGTACGGAAGATCGAGCTGCGGGAGACGTACGCCGACTGAGCGACGGCGGGGGAGGTGTGCCGGTGGTCAGTCCGCGGCGGCGACGAGTTCGTCGGCCGGACTGTTCACCGGCTGGGGTGTGCCCGTGAGGTCGAGGACGAAGAGGGGGACGCCGAGGGTGTCGGCCCGGGCCCGGGCGTCGTCGGCGTAGCCCGCGAGGGAGAAGTACACACACCCTGCCGACTCCGTCATGGCCGTCAGCCACAGGCACTCCACGTCGCGCAGTGAGGCCGGGCGCACGGTGGGGTCCACCTGGGCCAGGATGCCGCGCGCGGCGAGCCCGATCCCGGCCGGCGGCCGCTGGTCCGCCCGCCGGATGTCCCGGTAGCCGAGCCAGCGCAGATACAGCGCCGCCGCCGTGACGGCGTCCCGGGCGGTACGGATGGTGACGGGCTGGAACGCCCGGCGGGGTGCGTCCGAGGGGGCACGCCGGCGCTCGGTGGGGTGCGGTGGCCCGCTCCCGTCATCGGGCGAGCTCTCGGCCTCACGCCTCGCGGCCTCACGCCTCTCGGCCTCACGCCTCTCGGCGTCCGAAGCCGTCCGTGCGGGGGACTCCCCGCCTCCGTCGGGATGCGCGTCGGCGGCCGTTCCCGGCGCGAGCTCCACGCGCCGCGGCCGCCATGCTCCTCGTACCCCACGCACCTCGCGTACCGGAATCCGCAGCGTCGTGCCGCACGAGCACCCCAGCTCGGGGCGCGGCCACTGGTTGTCGCGCCCGCAGGCCTCGCAGCGCACCGAGACCCAGTCGTCGTCCCAGACGCGATGCGTGACGGGCTGCGGGTCCGCGAGGCGGTCCAGCGGGGGCGTCACGGGCGTTCCGCACACGCAGGGATACGACGGCGCCGCGTAGAGATGCTCGCGGCGGCAGGCCGGACACCGCACCGGCACGCTCTCGGCCATGGCCCACTCCAGGACGTCACGTCGGGACAGCGCGTCCATCGTCCTCCAGTGAGGGGGCCTCCGGCAGGGAAACGGTTCGACTGTCACCGCCGGATCGACTGCGTTGACCGCTCTTGACTGCTTTCGGCCCGGCGCCTACATTGCTTCCAGATAGTAGAAGTTAGTTTCCGCAATACGGAATCTCACGGCCCCTCGGGTCCAGGGAAGCCGGTGCGGACCGCAACGGAATCACCAGCTCTCCGCGGGGCGCGACGGGAGCCCGAATCCGACAGCCGAAGCAGGAGTACTCCATGGCTCGTATGACCGCTGCCCGCGCGGCAGTCGAGATCCTCAAGCGCGAGGGCGTCAGCAACGCGTTCGGCGTCCCGGGCGCGGCGATCAACCCCTTCTACGCGGCTCTCAAGGCGTCCGGCGGGATCAACCACACCCTCGCCCGGCACGTCGAGGGCGCCTCGCACATGGCGGAGGGCTACACCCGGACCCACCCGGGCAACATCGGCGTCTGCATCGGTACCTCGGGACCGGCCGGCACCGACATGATCACCGGGCTCTACTCCGCGACAGGTGACTCGATCCCGATCCTGTGCATCACCGGCCAGGCCCCGACCTCCGTGATCCACAAAGAGGACTTCCAGGCCGTCGACATCGCCTCGATCGCCAAGCCGGTCACCAAAATGGCCGTCACCGTGCTGGAGCCCGCCCAGGTCCCCGGCGTCTTCCAGCAGGCCTTCCACCTGATGCGCTCCGGCCGTCCGGGCCCGGTCCTCATCGACCTGCCCATCGACGTCCAGCTCGCCGAGATCGAGTTCGACCCGGAGACGTACGAGCCGCTCCAGGCCTACAAGCCCGCCGCGACCCGTGCCCAGGTCGAGAAGGCGATCGCGCTCCTCAACGAGTCCGAGCGCCCGCTGATCGTGGCCGGCGGCGGCATCATCAACGCCGACGCCTGCGAACTCCTCGTCGAGTTCGCCGAGCTGACGGGCACTCCGGTCGTCCCGACCCTGATGGGCTGGGGCATCCTGCCCGACGACCACGAGCTGAACGCCGGCATGGTCGGCCTGCAGACCTCGCACCGCTACGGCAACGCGACCTTCCTGGAGTCCGACTTCGTCCTCGGCATCGGCAACCGCTGGGCCAACCGCCACACCGGCAAGCTGGACGTCTACACCGCCGGACGCAAGTTCGTGCACGTGGACATCGAGCCCACCCAGATCGGCAAGATCTTCGCCCCGGACTACGGCATCGCCTCCGACGCCAAGGCCGCGCTGGAACTGTTCGTCGAGGTCGCCCGTGAGCTGAAGGCCGCGGGCAAGCTGCCCGACCGCAGCGACTGGGCCGCGTCCGCTCAGGAGAAGAAGGCGACGCTCCAGCGCCGTACGCACTTCGACAACATCCCGATCAAGCCGCAGCGCGTCTACGAGGAGATGAACAAGGCCTTCGGCCCGGAGACCCGGTACGTCACCACCATCGGGCTCTCGCAGATCGCCGGCGCCCAGATGCTGCACGTCTACCGGCCGCGTCACTGGATCAACTGCGGCCAGGCGGGCCCGCTCGGCTGGACCATCCCGGCCGCGCTCGGCGTCGCCAAGGCGGACCCGGAGGCGCAGGTCGTCGCGCTCTCCGGCGACTACGACTTCCAGTTCATGATCGAGGAACTGGCCGTCGGCGCCCAGCACAAGATCCCGTACGTCCATGTCCTGGTGAACAACGCCTACCTGGGCCTGATCCGGCAGGCGCAGATCGGCCTGGACATCAACTTCCAGGTCAACCTGGAGTTCGAGAACATCAACTCCCCCGAGCTGGGCGTCTACGGTGTCGACCACGTCAAGGTTGTCGAGGGCCTCGGCTGCAAGGCGATCCGGGTCACCGACCCCAGCGAGCTGGGCGCGGCCTTCGAGCAGGCCAAGAAGCTCGCCGCCGAGCACCAGGTGCCGGTCGTCGTCGAGGCCATCCTGGAGCGCGTCACCAACATCGCCATGAGCAAGACGAACGACATCAGCAACGTCGTGGAGTTCGAGGAGATCGCGACCGAGCCGGGGCACGCCCCGACCTCGATCAGGACCCTGAAGGTCTGACGATCCGACAAGACGCCGAGGCTTCGAACAGGACGCCGAAGCTCTGATACGCGCTTCTCGACAGGGGCGGCTCATCCGGGGGTGAGCCGCCTCTTCGCGTGTCCGGCGCGCACGTCACACGCGGCAGCGCGACGGTCTGAGGCTCGAGCCCGACCGCCGCGCTTCCTCGTACCCCCGTACCCCCGTACCCCCGTTACGGGGCCCGCCGCCCCCGTGCCGGCGGGTCCCGTGTGTCGAGAATGTGCCCTCAGGCAGGGGGAGTTGAAGCCCCTCGGGCACTGTTCAGAGGTTGATTTGAGGGTTCCGTAGGGCGTCTACGTCCCCTTGTGTACGCCAGGAGTCAGGTTGTGTGTCTCCGGTGCGGAGTCAGGCCCCGTACGCCCGGAGCCGTGTCAGAGCCCGTACGCCCGGGGCCAAGTCAGGCCCGTACGTCGGGGGCCGCCTCAGGGCCGTTCGCGCGCGGGGCCGAGTCAGGCCCGTACGTCGGGGGCCGCCTCAGGGCCGTGCGAGTCATGCGTCCGGGTGCTCCGTCAGCCCCGGCCAGTCGTCGGGGCCGCCGCCCTGCCACTCGATGATGTCGCTCTCCTCGACCTCGACCTCGTCGAGGTCGACGTCCGCCCGCCGCAGAATCTCGATCACGTCGTCGAGGTGGTAGGCGATGCCGAGCGTCTCGTCCCCCGCGGTGACCCGCCGTGACCCGTCCAGACCCGGGGTGTGCACGACGATGCTGGGATAGTCCTTGCCTTCGGGCTCCATGCCTTCAGGCTGCTGCGCGGCGGCCGAATCCGCACCCGGAGTTCCACCCGGAGCACACGGCAGAGCGCCGGGTACGGGACCGTCCGTACCCGGCGCTCTGCCGGTGACCTGTGATGTTGTTGCCGTCCGACGGCGCGAGGCTGGGCGCGACAGGACGTTCGCGCCGCCGGACGGAGTACGGGGGCCACACCGCACAGGTGTGGCTGGGACCGCGGCGGATGCGATGGAACCGGCGCCTTCTTCCCTCAGGTCGAGAAGGAGGCCCGGAACCTTGACCACCGCACTGGCTCGCACACCGCCGCGGTCCCGGTCCTGCCCGGACAGCGCTGGACCACCCCTCATCCGGGTCCAACGCCGTCGCGGGCGGCTTGAGTCGAGGCTCAGTCCTCGCGCAGGGCGCGGACGGCCTCCTCCACGCGCCGGCCGTACTCCGGGTCGGCGGCGTGGAAGTGGGCGAGGTTCTTCTCGATCACGTCGTCGAGGGAGACCTGCGAGAGGCCGCCGGCGATGTTCGCGATCAGCCGGGACCGCTCCTCGGCCGACATCAGGCGGTACAGCTCGCCCGCCTGGAAGAAGTGGTCGTCCTTGGTGTGCAGTGGGGCCTCGTGGGTGCCCGTGTGGCCGTTCACCGCGAGCGGCGCCGACAGCGGGCGGCCGGTCTCGGCGGGGCCGTCGTACGAGTTGGGCTCGTAGTTCTTGCGCTCGCGGCCGTAGGCGTTGCTCGCCATGAAGCCGTCGCGGCCGTAGTTGTCGGCCTTCGTCGCCTTCGGGGCGTTGACGGCCAGCTGGGTGTGGTTGACGCCCAGGCGGTAGCGGTGCGCGTCCGCGTAGGCGAACAGGCGGCCCTGGAGCATCTTGTCGGGGGAGGGGCCGATGCCCGGAACGAAGTTGTTCGGGGAGAAGGCGGCCTGCTCGACCTCGGCGAAGACGTTGTCGGGGTTGCGGTCCAGCACCAGGCGGCCGACGCGCTGCAGCGGGTAGTCCTTGTGCGGCCACACCTTGGTGAGGTCGAAGGGGTTGAAGCGGTAGTCGGCCGCTTCCGCCGCCGGCATGATCTGGACGTACAGCGTCCAGGACGGGTTCACACCGCGCTCGATGGCCTGGAGCAGGTCCGTCTGGTGCGAGTTGGGGTCCTTGCCCGCGATCTCCGCGGCCTGCTCCGACGACAGCGAGCGGATGCCCTGGTTCGTCTTGAAGTGGTACTTGACGAAGAAGGCCTCACCCTCGGCGTTCGTCCACTGGTAGGTGTGCGAGCCGTAGCCGTTCATGTGGCGGTACGAGGCCGGGATGCCGCGGTCGCCCATCAGCCAGGTGATCTGGTGCGTCGCCTCGGGGGCGTGCGCCCAGAAGTCCCAGACGTTGTCCGGCTCCTGCTTGCCCGTGAACGGGTCGCGCTTCTGGGAGTGGATGAAGTCGGGGAACTTGATGGGGTCCTTGATGAAGAAGACCGGCGTGTTGTTGCCGACGAGGTCGTAGTTGCCCTCTTCGGTGTAGAACTTCAGCGCGAAGCCGCGGGGGTCGCGGACCGCGTCCGCGCCGCCGAGGTTGTCGGCCACCGTGGAGAAGCGCAGGAAGACCTCGGTGCGCTTGCCGACGGTGTTCAGGAAGTCGGCGTACGTGAAGCCGGTGACGTCGTCCGTGACCTCGAAGTAGCCGTACGCGCCGGAGCCGCGGGCGTGCACCACGCGCTCCGGGATGCGCTCGCGGTTGAACCGGGCGAGCTTCTCGAGGAGGTGCTGGTCCTGGAGGAGCAGCGGGCCACCGACGCCGGCGGTGGCGGAATTCTGGTTGTCGGCGACCGGGGCGCCGGACTCGGTCGTAAGCACGCGCTTCGACATCGGGGACCTTCCGTACGAGGGGGCAGCGGGGTCAGCGGAAATCTTCTTCCGCTTCGTGGACCTCTTCCGCTTCGTGGAGCCTAGGTTCGAGGGTTCAGAACGTCAACAGTTTGTTGAAGTACTGGGCATGAATCCGGGCCACGGCGGAGCTTGGGCGCGACAGGACAGGTGTCAGCGCCGCCGTGGCCCGGAAGTCTCAAGGGGCGGAGAGCGGACGTCTCGGAAGTCTCAGAGGCTGAGGGCGGACGTCTCAGCGGTTCAGAGCTGGGCGCCGGAGAGGCGCTCGACCGCGCGCAGCAGCGCGGAGTGGTCCAGGCCGCCGTCGCCCTGGGTGCGCAGCGAGGCCACCAGCTGGGCCACCACGGCACCGACCGGGAGGGCCGCGCCCACATTGCGGGCGGCGTCCGTGACGATGCCCATGTCCTTGTGGTGCAGGTCGATGCGGAAGCCCGGCTTGAAGTCGCGGTTGAGGAAGTTGTCCTTCTTGCGGGTCAGCACGGTGGAGCCCGCGAGGCCGCCGTTGAGGACGTCGAGCGCGGCCTTCAGGTCCACGCCGGACTTCTCCAGGAAGACCACGGCCTCGGCGCACGCCTGGATGTTCACGGCGACGATCAGCTGGTTGGCGGCCTTCACGGTCTGGCCCGAGCCGTGCGGACCGCACAGCACGATGGTCTTGCCGAGCGCCTCGAAGATCGGCTCGGCCTCGTCGAAGTCGGCCTGCTCGCCGCCGATCATGATCGACAGCACGGCCTCGATGGCGCCGGCCTCGCCACCGGACACCGGAGCGTCGAGCACGCGGATGCCCTTGTCCTTCGCGGCCTTGGCCAGGTCCACGGAGGTCTGCGGGGTGATGGAGGACATGTCGATCAGGAGCGCGCCGGACTTCGCGTTCTCCAGGATGCCGTCGGGGCCGTACGCGATGGCCTCGACCTGCGGGGACGCCGGCACCATCGTGATCACCACGTCGGCGTCGCGGACGGCCTCGGCGATCGAACCGGCGGCGCTGCCGCCCGCGGCGGCCAGGCGCTGGAGCTTGTCCTGCTCCAGGGTGAAGCCGGTGACGTCGTACCCGGCCTTGATCAGGTTCTCCGACATGGGGGAGCCCATGATGCCGAGACCGATCCATGCGACCTTGGGGAGGTTGTTGCTCATGAGGGTGCCTCTCTGACTTCTCTTACGTCTGGGGGTTGCCGCTCAGCGGGCGGCTCGGGCCTCGGCGGGCAGCCACTCGAAGGCCTCCGCGCTCGGGCGCTCGCCCGGCTTGTACTCCAGGCCGACCCAGCCCTCGTAACCGGACTTCTTCAGCTGGTCGAGGAGGTCCGCGAGGGGGAGGGTGCCGGTGCCGGGGGCGCCGCGGCCGGGGTTGTCGGCGATCTGCACGTGGCCGGTCTTCGAGGCGTACTGCTCGATCACCGACGGCAGGTCCTCGCCGTTCATGGACAGGTGGTACAGGTCCATGAGGAACTTGGCGTTGCCGAGGCCGGTCGCCTCGTTGACCTTGTCGACGATCTCGACCGCCTTGGGCGCGCTCACGATCGGGCAGAGCGGCGACTCGGGCTTGTTCAGCGCCTCGATCAGGAGGATCGCGCCGACGCGGTCGGCCGCGCGGGCCGCGAGCGCCAGGTTCTCCAGCGCGAGCGTGTCCTGCTCGGCCGGGTCCACGCCCTCGACGCGGTTGCCGTACAGGGCGTTGAGCGCCTTGCAGCCGAGCGACTGGGCGAAGTCCGCGGCCACGTCGATGTTGGCGCGGAACTTCTCCGACTCGGCGCCGGGGATCGACAGCGCGCCCCGGTCCGGGCCCGGCAGCTGCCCGGCGTAGAAGTTCAGCCCCGTGAGCTGGACGCCCGCGTCCTCGATCGCCTTCTTCAGGGCGTCGAGCTCGGACTGCTCGGGGGTGGGGGAGTCGACCCAGGGCCACCACAGCTCGACCGCGGTGAAGCCCGCCGCGGCGGCGGCCGCGGGGCGCTCCAGGAGCGGGAGTTCCGTGAAGAGGATCGACAGGTTGACGTTGAAGCGCTGGTCTGCGAATCCCATGGGGGTCGGCGCTCCCTTCCGTTGTCGAGATCCGTACGGAGGGCCGGTGCGGATCCGGCTAGTTCCGTATTGCGGAAGTTCGTTTCTGCTTAATGGAAGATTGCCGCCGTGTGTCGCCGCTTGTCAAGAGGGGGCTGCCGGAAAAACGACACCGCGCAGTAGGTTGAGCGCGTGCGATTGAGAGTGGAGTTCACGACCGAGCCCTTCGACCTCGACGAGGCGCCCCCGCACGCGCGGGTCGCCCGCGAGGTCATCGAGGCGGCCGAACTGGACGCCGTGGACGTCGGCCCGTTCGGCAACACCGCGGAGGGCGGCGCGGACGCGGTGCTCACCGCCGTCGACGCGCTGCTGCGCAAGGCCCTGGAGGCGGGCGCCACGCGGGTCTCGCTCCAGGTGAACGTGGTCGGGGAGGGCGATAAGTGACCGGTATCGGGGACGACCCCTTCGTGACGGCGGTCAAGCCGCTGGTCGATGCCATGGGGGGCGAGATGCTGCCGCCCGACCAGGCCGGCATCGACGACGTCGTGCTGTCCTGGGAGGGTGCGGACGTCATCGCCGTACGCCTGCCCCAGCTCGCCGACTCCCTCGACCACATCCTGGCCGCCCTGGAGCGCAAGCGGGGCAAGCCTCTGGCGGACCTGGACCGCAAGGCCAAACAGGAGGTCGTGCGCATACTGGAAGCGCGCGGAGCGTTCTCCGTACGGCACGGTGTGGAGACGGTGGCGAGCGCCCTCGGCGTGAGCCGCTTCACCGTCTACAACTATCTGAACAGGGAAAACGCGGCGAAGGATGACTGAGCCCGTCCCCTGTACGACCCACCGCCGTCCGGAACGTCCGGGCGGCGGTTTTTGTTACCCGAAGTTTTCAACAAAGTGTTGACGTGGTGTTTCCGAAGGCGTTAGCTATCCGCAGCCCGTCCAGCACAAGGCCACGGAGGCTTCCCGTGACTTCGAGTACGACACCTGGCGGCCTCGCCCGGTTCAACACCCTGGAGGAGCACGCGGCCCACGCCGCCCTCCACGAGGTGTGCGCCTCATCGGCATACGGCAGCGGCCTGCTCGCCCGCCGTCCATTCGCGAGCCTCGCCGACCTCTTCGCCACGAGCGACGCGGTCATGGCCGAGCTGACCACCGCGGACCTGGCGGAGGCGATGGCCGGGCATCCGCCGATCGGCCGGCCGAAGCCAGGGGACCCGACCTCCTCCCGGGAGCAGCGCGGCATGGCCGGCGCCTCCGAGGAGCTCAAGGAGGAGATGCTCGAACTGAACCTGGCCTACCAGGAGAAGTTCGGCCACGTCTTCCTCATCTGCGCCACCGGCCGGACCGGCGAGCAGATGCGCGACGCGGTCAAGGAGCGGATCGGCAACTCGCCCGAGCAGGAGCGCGAGATCGTCCGCGCAGAGCTGGGCAAGATCAACCGCATCCGTCTGGCCAATCTCGTACAGGAAGAAGAGGCATGAGCACCGACACCACGGCCTCCGTGTCCACCCACATTCTGGACACCAGCGTCGGACGTCCCGCCGAGGGCGTCGCCGTCCAGCTCGCGGCCCGCGGCGGCCGTGACGCCGAGTGGCAGGCGCTCGGCGGCTCCGCCACCGACGCGGACGGCCGGTGCAAGGACCTTCCGGTGCTGCCGGAGGGGACGACCCACGTGCGGCTCGACTTCGCGGTCGAGCGGTACTTCGAGTCGGATTCAGAAAAAAAGCAAGCCGATGCGCAGCAGGACGCCCCCGCGAATCGGGACAGCGGTGCGTTTTTCCCCGAGGTGGCGATCACGTTCGCCGTCAAGCCGGGCGAGCACTATCACGTACCGCTGCTGCTCAACCCGTTCGGCTACTCCGTTTACCGAGGGAGCTAGCAGACATGCCCACGATTCTGGGACAGAACCAGTACGGCAAGGCCGAGAACCGAGTCGTCAAGATCACGCGTGACGGCGACACGCACCACATCAAGGACCTGAACGTGTCGGTCGCGCTGAGCGGCGACATGGAGGAGGTCCACTACTCGGGCTCCAACGCGAACGTCCTGCCGACGGACACCACCAAGAACACGGTGTACGCCTTCGCCAAGGAGTACGGCATCGAGTCCGCCGAGCAGTTCGGCATCCACCTGGCGCGGCACTTCGTGACGAGCCAGGAGCCGATCAAGCAGGCGCGCATCCGTATCGAGGAGTACGCCTGGGAGCGCATCGAGACCTCCGACGCCAACTCCAAGTTCATCGGCGCCGACGCGGTCAAGCACTCCTTCGTGCGCAAGGGCCAGGAGACCCGGGTCACCCAGATCACCTTCGACGGTGAGAAGTGGGAGGTCATCTCCGGCCTGAAGGACCTCGTGGTGATGAACTCGACGAACTCCGAGTTCTGGGGCTACGTCAAGGACAAGTACACGACGCTCCAGGAGGCCTACGACCGCATCCTGGCCACCCAGGTCTCCGGCCGCTGGCGCTTCAACTGGACCGGCGACGAGCAGAAGATGCCCAACTGGGAGAAGTCCTACGACCAGGTCAGGAAGCACATGCTCCAGGCCTTCGCGGAGACCTACTCCCTGTCGCTCCAGCAGACCCTCTACCAAATGGGTTCGCGGATCATCAACAACCGCATCGAGATCGACGAGGTCCGCTTCTCCCTCCCGAACAAGCACCACTTCCTGGTGGACCTGAAGCCGTTCGGGCTCGAGAACGACAACGAGGTCTACTTCGCCGCCGACCGTCCATACGGACTCATCGAGGCCACCATCCTGCGCGACGGCTGCGAGCCGCACATCCCGGTGGACCTCACCAACCTGTAGGACTGCACGGCAGGACTACTTGCTCGACCCCCGACGCGTGCGCCGGCGTCGGGGTCTGTCCGGCGGACAGACCCCAGATCCCAGGGGAGAGCGGGGGCATCTGCGCAACAACAGCACCACGGATCCGGTCGTCACCCCGCTCGACCCCCGGATCCGTCCGCCAATGGGAAGAACGAGGAACCGCCGTGGCAGCTTCGCGCATCGTGATCGAGAACTGTTCCATCGCGACTGTGGACGCGGGTGACAGCGAGTACGCCTCCGGCTACATCGTCGTCGCCGACAACAGGATCGAGTCGGTGGGTGCCGGAAAGGCCCCCGAGAACCTGGAGAACGTGGTCCGCCGCATCGACGGCACCGGGCACCTGGCCACCCCCGGCCTGGTCAACACCCACCACCACTTCTACCAGTGGATCACCCGCGGCCTGGCCACGGACCACAACCTCTTCAACTGGCTCGTCGCCCTCTACCCGACCTGGGCGCGCATCGACGAGCAGATGGCGTACTCCGCCGCGCAGGGGTCGCTCGCCATGATGGCCCGCGGCGGTGTCACCACCGCCATGGACCACCACTACGTGTACCCGCAGGGTTCCGGCGACCTGTCCGGCGCCATCATCCGGGCCGCCCGCGAGACGGGCGTCCGCTTCACCCTCGCCCGCGGTTCCATGGACCGCAGCGAGAAGGACGGCGGGCTGCCGCCGGACTTCGCCGTCGAGACCCTCGAAGGCGCCCTCGCCGCCACCGAGGCGACCGTCGACGAGCACCACGACGCGTCCTTCGACGCGATGACCCAGGTGGCCGTGGCCCCCTGCTCGCCGTTCTCCGTCTCCACCGAACTCATGAAGCAGGGCGCCGAGCTGGCCCGCCGCAAGGGCGTACGGCTGCACACGCACGGCTCGGAGACCGTGGAGGAGGAGCAGTTCTGCAAGGAACTGTTCGGCATGGGCCCGACCGAGTACTTCGAGTCGACCGGCTGGCTCGGCGAGGACGTGTGGATGGCGCACTGCGTCCACATGAACGACTCCGACATCGCCGCCTTCGCCCGTACGAAGACGGGTGTGGCCCACTGCCCTTCGTCCAACGCCCGGCTGGCGGCCGGTATCGCCCGCGTCCCGGACATGCTCGCGGCCGGCGTCCCGGTCGGCCTGGGCGTCGACGGCACCGCCTCGAACGAGTCGGGCGAGCTGCACACCGAGCTGCGCAACGCCCTCCTCATCAACCGCCTCGGCGCCCACCGCGAGGCCGCTCTGAACGCCCGTCAGGCGCTGCGCCTCGGCACGTACGGCGGCGCCCAGGTTCTCGGCCGTGCCACGCAGATCGGCTCCCTGGAGCCGGGCAAGCTCGCCGACCTCGTCCTGTGGAAGCTGGACACCCTGGCGCACGCCTCGATCGCCGACCCGGTGACCGCGCTGGTCTTCGGCGCCGCGGCCCCGGTCACGCTCTCGCTCGTCAACGGCAAGCCGGTCGTCGAGGACAGCCGCCTGCTGCACGTCGACGAGGACGCCATCGCCCGCTCCACGCGGGCTGAGGCACAGCGCCTGGCGCAGATCGCCGCGCAGGGCTGAACCAGGCCTCGCTTCGATCGGCGTACCGGGCCGGACAGGCCTCGCTTCGATCGGCGTACGGGGTCGAACCAGGCCTCGCGTCGATCGGCGTGGCCGGAGCCCAGCTTCGCGCCGATCGACGTACAGGTCTGACAACTGGAGATCTCCGGCTGAGGGGGACGGCCCTCGGCCGGTAGCCGTGGACCCGAGCGGGGTCCATGGCGGCCGTATCCGGGGCGTGCATGTACGTGCGCGCCCCGGAACGGTCTCCGTCCCTCCCCCACTCTCCACTGCGTTCGAGCGGGTGGTACCCCCACCCTGCCCGACCGTGCATCACCTCCCTGAAACCCGTGTCAGAGCCGATGCGTACCCGACCGGAGGAGCCGCCGTGGCCGCCCAGCCCGCGCCCAGCACCGATGCAGAACCAACTGAGCTGCCCAGGCATCCAGTTGACGAGAAACTCCCCGCCCTGAAAATGGCGACCAGCGGTCTCCAGCACGTGGCCGCCATGTACGCGGGAGTGGTCGCCCCGCCCCTGATCGTCGGCGCCGCCGTCGGTCTCTCCGCCACCGAACTGACCTTCCTCACCGGCGCCTGCCTCTTCACCGCGGGGCTCGCCACCTTCCTCCAGACGCTCGGCTTCTGGAAGATCGGAGCCCGGCTGCCGTTCGTCAACGGTGTCACCTTCGCCGGTGTCGCCCCCATGACCGCGGTCGTCGCCTCGGCCAAGGACAAGAGCGACGCGCTGCCGATCATCTTCGGCGCGGTCATCGTCGCCGGCGTCCTCGGTTTCATAGCGGCGCCCTTCTTCAGCAAGGCCGTGCGCTTCTTCCCGCCCGTCGTCACCGGCAGCGTGATCACGCTCATCGGCGTCTCACTCCTCCCGGTCGCCTTCGGCTGGGCGCAGGGGCCCAACCCGGCGGCGGACGACTACGGTTCGACCACCTACCTGGGCCTGGCGGCCGCGACGCTCGTCATCGTGCTGCTGCTGCGCCGCTTCACCCGCGGTTTCGTCAAGCAGATCGCCGTACTGCTCGGCCTGGTCATCGGCACGCTCGTCGCGATCCCCTTCGGCGTCACGGACTTCGGCCCGGTGGCGGACGCGAACGTGATCGGCTTCCCGACCCCGTTCCACTTCGGCGCGCCGCAGTTCCAGCTCGCCGCGATCCTCTCGCTGTGCGTGGTGATGGTCGTCTCGATGACCGAATCGACCGCGGACATGCTGGCGCTGGGCGAGATCGTCGGCCGTCCCGCCGACGAGAAGACCATCGCGGCCGGCCTGCGCGCCGACACGCTCGGCTCGGCGCTCAGCCCGCTCTTCAACGGCTTCATGTGCAGCGCCTTCGCGCAGAACATCGGGCTGGTCGCCATGACGCGGATCCGCAGCCGGTACGTCGTAGCCACCGGCGGCGGATTCCTCGTGCTGATGGGCCTGTGCCCGATGGCCGCGTCGCTGATCGCCGTCGTCCCGCGTCCCGTCCTCGGCGGCGCGGGCGTCGTCCTCTTCGGCTCGGTCGCCGCGAGCGGCATCCAGACGCTGGTACGAGCGGGCCTGGAGAAGGACAACAACGTCCTGATCGTCGCCGTGTCGCTCGCCGTGGGCATCATCCCGATCACCGCGCCGGACTTCTACCACGCGTTCCCCGAGACGGCGAAGATCGTCCTGGACTCGGGCATCTCCACGGGCTGCGTGGCGGCCGTGGTCCTCAACCTCGTCTTCAACCACCTCGGCAAGGGCCAGGACGCGGACGAGGTCACGCATCCGATGGAGGCGGGTGAGGACCTCAAGGCGGTACCGGCCCACTGACGGCAAGGGGCATCCGGAGGGCGCCGGGCGGCGGGGGGTCACAGCCGCCCGGCGCCCGCGGGCCCGTCACACCAGCGGATCCCGGCGGGCCCGTGGCCGGTGGCCGGGGGTGGGCCTCAGCCGATGTGGTAGCTGTCCCCGTACACCTTCCAGTCCAGCGGCGGATCCAGGTTCAGATTCCGCTTGCGCACGAAGACCCGCTGCTCGGTGTCGACCCGGCTGGTGTCCGAGTGCGCCTCCTCCTGCTTCATCGCCCACACGCGCGCGTCGAGGAAGGCGTTCAGATACGTCACCTCGTCGCCGCCCTGGGCGGGCGGCTTGGCCTTGGCCAGCGCACGCCTGCGGATGCTGCTGAAGCCGGTGCTGTCGCCGCCGTCGCCGTGCATCACGATGGCGTCGTAGTACGTGAACTGTCCGAGGACACCGATGCCGTCGGCCTTGCCCTGCTTGACGGCCGGGTTGAAGTAGACGCGGTCCCGCTCGTCGTTCTGGGCCTGCTGGAACGCCGAGTCCTGGGCCGCCCTGCGCCAGTCGCCCTGGAAGCCGGGGTCGAGGCCCTGGTGCGAGTCGCTGCCGTTCACGTCGCGCAGCGCGGGCAGGTACTTGGCGAGGACGTTGCCGGGCTTGCGCTGGGTGTAGAGCTCGACGAGGTCGAGCATGTCGCCGGTGCCCGAGCAGAAGCCGATGATCCCGGCGGTGTAGCCCCGCCCGTCACCGATGTCCTCGATGTACTGGTACTGCGCCTTCCAGTCCAGCGAGGAGTTCTCCGCGCTGGAGACCAGCTTCATGGCGATCTCCTTCTTCGCCGGGTCGTCCAGGCCGGCCGGTGCGGCGGTCGCCGACTGGGTCGCGAGGACGGGGCCTGCCACCAGCGAGGCTCCGATCAGGGCGAGCAGGGTGCGACGGGACGTGCCTATGTGGGGGGTGTGCACGGTACCTCCGATGGGGGTGTGTCATGGGCACTTACTGTTAGGAAAGTTTCCTACCAGAGATTGAACGTGACGTATACCCGTCAAGAGAGGGGGAGTTGACGGACCCGCGCCCTCAGTCGTGCTCCGCTGGGCTACGGTCTGAGCCCACAGATCACGCATGGGCTGTACGTGGCGCGTGCACGAGCCACGTACGGACTTGCTCGCAACGGGGAGAGTCGGTCATGAACGAGTCGGGCCGCGTGGAGGCCTTCAGCGACGGTGTCTTCGCCATCGCCATCACCCTGCTGATCCTGGAGATCAAGGTCCCCGAGGTCGGCGAGCACGGCGGACTGTGGCACGCTCTCGGCGCCCAGTGGCCCTCGTACGCCGCCTACGTGGTCAGCTTCCTGGTCATCGGCATCATGTGGATCAACCACCACCAGGTCTTCGGCTATGTCGCCCGGGTCGACCGCACATTGATGTTCCTGAATCTGCTCGTGCTGATGGTCGTGGCCGCCGTGCCCTGGCCGACGGCGATGCTCGCGGAGTATCTGCGCGAGGACGAGACGTCCCATGTCGCGGCCGCCGTCTACAGCATGGTGATGGTCGCGATGGCCCTGGCCTTCCAGGCTCTGTGGTGGCACCTCACCCGCACCGGCCACCTCTTCGACACCCGCGTCGACGTCGAGGCGGCCCGCCGCACCCGCGTCCGCTTCGCCGTCGGCTCCCTCGCCTACCCCGCGACGGTCGGCCTGGCCTTTGTCTCCGCCCCGCTGACCCTGGCCGTGCACGGCCTGATCGCGGTCTACTACGGCTTCAACCAGGTACCGGTGCCGACGCGGGCCGAGGCCACCTCCTGAAAGCGCGCCGTGCCCGGTCTCGCGCCGGGCGGGACGCGGCCGGTCGTACCGTCCGGGCAAGCGGGTTGGAGTGGACGATCCCACGTCCCTCGTCGTTCGCCTCCAACATCCTCGGCTGGGCGGCGGCGATCAGCTCCGGCACGCCGGTGCCCGACCTGACCGGGCCGGGCGCGCGGGGCGTCATCGACCCGCGCGATGTCGCCGAGGTCGCGGTGGAGGCGCTGCTCGCACCCGGACACAGGGGCCGCTTCTACACGCTGACCGGCCCCGAACTCCTCACCACCGCTGACCAGGCGGCCACCCTCGCGGAGGTCCTCGGCCGCCCGGTCACCACCGTGGACGTGCACCCGGACGCGGCCCGTGAGCAGTACCTCGAGGCCGGCATGTCCGAGGTCTACGTCGAGGGCGTGCCGGCAGGCGTCGCGTATGCGCGCGGCGGCGGGAACGCCTTGCTCACGGAGGACGTGCGCGAGGTGCTCGGCCGTGCGCCGCGTACGTATACGCAGTGGGCGCGCGATCACAGGGAGGCGTTCGCGCGGGTCCGACGGTCGGCCTCCGCCGCGGGGGCGTGAACGACGCGCTTCGGCCGCAGGAGCGCCGCGGCCAGTGCGAGGGCCGCCGCCGCGATCCCAGTGGCCACCGTGAACGCCAGCCGGTAGCCCTCCGCCGTGGCCGCGACGAGTTCCCGGCCCCCGCCCAGGAGATGGTCGGTACGGCTCGCGGCCAGGGTCGTCAGCACCGCGAGACCCAGGGAACCGCCCACCACCTGCGTGGTGTTGAACAGCCCGGAAGCCAGCCCCGCGTCCTCCTCGCGGGCGCCCGACATGGCGAGCCCGGTCACCGCGGGCATGGCGGCCGCGAAACCGGCGGCGAGCAGGAGCAGCGGCGGGAGGACGTCGGTGACGTACGCGCCGTCGACCGGGGCCCGGCTCAGCAGGGCCATGCCCGCCGTGATGAAGGCGAGTCCGGCGAGCAGCACCCGGTACGGGCCGAAGCGGGCGTTCGTGCGCGCGGACAGGCCGAGCATCAGCATCCCGATCGCGATCGGCGCGGGCAGGAACGCTGTTCCGGTGAGCAACTCGCCGTACCCGAGCACCCGTTGGAGATAGAGCGCGCCGATGTACTGGAAGCCGTACATCCCCGCGATCATCAGGATCTGGACGCCGTTCGCGCTGGTCAACACGCGCGAGCGGAAGAGCCGCAGCCGCAGCAGGGGGCGGGCCGCGCGCGCCTGGCGCACGGTGAACGCCACGAAGAGAGCGAGCGAGACCGCCGCGAGGACCAGGGTGCCCCCGAGCCCTCGGCCTCCGGCGCCGACGATCGCGTACACCGTCAGCATGAGGGCGCCCGTGACCAGGGCCGCTCCTGGGTAGTCGGCGCCCTTGCCGAGCCCGACTCCCTTGTCGGGAGCGAGAATCCGCAGCGCGGCGACCCATGCCACCACTCCGATGGGCAGGTTGATCAGGAAGATCCAGTGCCAGTCGAGCGCCTGCGTCAGCGCTCCGCCGAGGAAGGTGCCGAGTGCTCCGCCCGCCGCGCCGACCGCGCTGAACACGGCGATGGCGCGGGCCTGTTCACCCGGCTCGGGGAAGAGCGCGACGAGCATGCCGAGGACGACGGCCGAGGTCATCGCCCCGCCGACACCCTGCAGCGCGCGGGCCGCGACGAGCAGGCCCTGGCTGGTGGCGACCCCGCACAGCACGGACGCCGCCGTGAACACGGCGAGCCCGGCGGCGAACATCCGCCTGCGGCCCACCAGGTCCCCGAGCCGTCCCACGAGCAGCAGCAGCCCGCCGAAGGGGATCAGATAGGCGTTCACGACCCAGGCGAGTCCCGGACCCGAGAAGCCGAGATCGCTCTGGATCGCGGGCATCGCGACCGTGACGATGTTCCCGTCCAGGATCGTCATCAGCGTGCCCGCGCACAGCACGACGAGTGAGGCCCAGCGGGAGTACGTTCGTGGTGTCGGTGTCGGTGTCGGTGTCGGTGTCGGTGTCGGTGTCGGTGCCGCGGCCGCGGCCGGCCTTGCTGTCGGCGTCGGGGCCGGCGTCGTGGGTGGCTCGGTCGGGGACGGCATGGCGATGGCCTCGGCTTTCTCCAAAGGTGCACGACTTGTAACGGGGTACATCGTGGGTGACCATGGAGACCGGCATAAGGAGGCACCTCGATGTCCCAGGGGAACACCGGTGTTACCTCGCAGGCCGTGCTCGCGCAGGCGTGCCCGGTCCGCGAAGTTCTTGACAGGGTCGCCGGAAAATGGAGCGTGCTGATCATCGTGGCCGCCGCGCACGGCCCGATCCGCTTCACCGAACTGGAGCGCAGTGTGGAGGGCATCAGCCGCCGCATGCTGACCCTCACCCTGCGCAATCTGGAGCGCGACGGGCTCGTCACGCGCACCGTCCATCCGACGGTGCCGCCGAAGGTGGAGTACGAACTCACGCCTGTGGCCCGTGAGTTGCACGCCACTCTGTTGTCGCTGACCGACTGGGCCGAGCGGCATCGCGTCACGATCGCCGAGTCCCGCGCGGCCTACGACGCCCAGCACCGGCCGGAGTTGCTGGACGTGTAGGCCATGCTCCGAGGACGCCCGGATCCATGGCGCCGGCTTCACTGCGCCGACCTCAGGGGATCGGTCGGCTTCAGGGGGCCTGCTTCAGGGCGTCGCGAGCGCCTCGGTCGGGGACAGCCGCGACGCCCGTATCGCCGGATACAGCCCGGCGAGGCCGCCGATCACCAAGGTGGCCTCGACGCCTCCGGCCAGCGCCCACGGCGGTACGACGGTCGGCCAGCCCTGGTAGAGGGCGTACCCGGTGGTGACGGCCAGGCCCAGCAGGGCGCCGGCCGCGCCGCCAAGGGCCGACAGCAGCAGGGACTCGGCGAGGAACTGCGTACGGATCTGTCCTCGCGTCGCGCCCAGCGAGCGGCGCAGCCCGATCTCGGCCCGGCGCTCGAGGACCGAGATGACCATCGTGTTGGCCACGCCCACCCCGCCGACGAGCAGTGCCACCGCGCCCAGCCCGAGCAGCAGCCCGGTGAACGCCTCGCCCGCGGCCTGCTTGGCCGCCAGCGCGTCCGAGGGCCGGGAGACCTGGACCTCGCTCGGCGCCTCGGGGTTGGCGGTGGCGCCCAGTACCGAGCGGACGGCGGGGACGGAGGCGTCGGCGGAACGGGTGTAGACCGTGGTGGCGTGACCGTCGAAGCCCAGCTCCGACTCGGCCACCGGCCAGCCGACCAGGGTCGCCGTGTCCAACTCCGGTGTCAGCGGCGAAGGTTGGAGGATCCCGACGACCGTGAACCAGCTGCCGCCGACCAGCACCTGGGCGTCCGGGCTCGCGTGGCCGACCCCGAGCCGCTGGGCGGCCGTCGCGCCGAGCACCGTCGCCGGGTGACGGCCCGTGGCACCGTTCAGCCAGCTGCCGCTCGCCAACTCCGCCCCGATCGTGGCCCGTAGCGACGTACGGGCCGCGTACACCGCGATGCCGTTCGTCTGCGCCTCGGGGATCCGGTCGGTGCGGTAGACCTTCGCGCCCTCGGCCCTGCCGACCGCCGACACCGCCTCCACACCCTCGATGCGGGACACCATCGTCTCGGCGGTGGAGGGGAGTTGGGCTTGGCCGCCGGTCAGGCTGGTGCCCGGTGACGCCGTGAGCAGATTGGTGCCCAGCGCCGCCAGCGCGCGGTCCAGATCCGCTCGGGACGAGGACGAGATACCGACGACGGCGACCATCGCCGCGATGCCGATGGCGATGCCGAGCGCCGAGAGGAAGGCCCGCAACGGCCGGGTGCGCAGGCCCACGGCGCCGACTCGGACGACGTCGGCGGGGCTGAGGCGGGCGGGGCGCAGTATGTCGATGGTCATCGGACCGCCCTCCGTGCCGCTCGTTGTGCCGCCTTCCGCGCCGCTTCTTGTGCTGTTTCTAGTGCTGCTTCTTGTGCCGATCCTCGTGCCGCTTCCTGTGCCGCTTCCTGTGGTGCTTCCGGGACAGCCCCCGGTGCCTCGTCGGCCGAGTCCTCGACCAGCCGGCCGTCCCGCATGCGGACGCGCCGTGGCAGCGACGCGGCGATCTCCCGGTCGTGGGTGATGATCACGACCGTGGTTCCGGTGGCGTGCAGATCGCGCAGCAGCTTCATCACGCCCAGGCCCGCCACGGAGTCGAGCGCGCCGGTCGGCTCGTCGGCGAGCAGCAGCGGGGGGTCGCCGGCCACCGCGCGTGCCACGGCGACCCGTTGGCGCTCGCCGCCGGACAGCTCGTGCGGTTCGTGGTGCATACGGTGGCCCAGACCCACCCGGCGCAGCGCGACCGCCGCACGACGGCGCCGCTCGGCCGGCCGCAGCCCGGAGTAGAGCAGACCGTCCGCCACGTTCTCCAACGCCGAGGTCCCGCCCGCCAGATGGAACCGCTGGAAGACGAAGCCGATCCGCCGTGCGCGCAGTGCCGAGAGCCGGGCGTCCGACAGCGCGCCCGCGTCGTACCCCTCCACCCGTACGCTGCCCGACGTGGGCCGGTCGAGCGTGCCGAGCATGTGCAGCATGGTCGACTTGCCGGAACCCGACGGGCCCACGATCGCGACGAGTTCGCCGCGCGCGACCGTCAGGGTCACCCCGGCCAGGGCGGTGACGTCGCCGGGGTACACCTTGGTGACATCCGTCAGCGAGATCATGCGGGCATCCCCACCCTCGTGCCCTCGGTGATCCCCTTGCCGGTGATCTCCACCCGCCCGTTCGCGAACAGCCCGGTCACGACAGGCACGTACGCCGTGGTCGACCCCCGTACGACCTCGACGCCGAAGCCGCCCCGCGGAAGCGCGATGAGTGCCGCGACCGGGACGGTGAGGACGTTCTTGCGTTCGCCCGCCGTGAAGAAGACGTGCACCGCGGCCAGTACGTAGGACCTGGCAGCTTTCTGCGCCTTGGCACCGTCCAGCGCGACCGTCACCTTCACCTTGGTCGTCGCTTCCTGGTCCGTGCCGTTGCCGGGATCGACCACGGTGGTGACGTCCCGGACGCGGCCCTCGACCCGTGTGCCGTCCGGCAGCTCGACGGCGACCTTCGTGCCCTTCTTCGCCAGCCGCTGGTCCGCCGTGTCGAGTTCGAGGCCGACGACCTGGGCGGTGCCGGTGTACGACAGCACCTTCTGGCCGGGGCCCGTCGCCGCACCCACCTGGGCGTCGAGGGAGTCCACACGGACGGCCCCCGGGGCGAACGCCACACGGCCGAGCTCTACGGCGCCGGTCTCCTCGAGACCTTGGTCCTCCTGCCACGCCTTCACCGCGTCGGCCGTGGCGTCGGTGTACTCGTCGTCGACCGTGAAGCCGCCGTAGCCGAGCGCCTTGAGATTCCTCTCCAGCTGCTCCACGTCCGCACCCTCGACGCCGGGCTTCAGATCGCGGTACGCGGGAGTCGCGCCGTACAGCAGGGTGACGGGATTGCCGTCCACCTCGTACAGCGTCTCGCCCCGGGTGATCTTCTCGCCGGTGTCCGGGAGTCGGGTGACGGTGCCGGGGAGGCGGCCGGTCGCGGAGCTCGCCGTACCGTAGCCGAGTTCCCCGTCCTCGGACTGGCTGTCCTCGAGGGTCTGGCGGGTCACGTCGGCGGTGGCCGGGGGGAGTCCGGCGGCCGGATCGCCGGAGCCGTCGGGTCCGGCGAGGCCCAGCCCGGCGGCGGCCGCTCCGCCGACCGCCGCGAGCAGACCTACGGCGATGACGGCTTGCCGGCCGCGTCGTTTGGGGCGCCCGGAGCGGTGGGGTTCGGCTGGGGTGTGTGCGGGGTGGGTTTCCGGTTGCTCCTGCGGCGTCCGCTGGGGGTGTGTCTGCTCGGGATGGGTCTGCTCGGGGTGTGCCTGCCTGGGAGGCGTCTGCTCGGGAGGCACCTGCTCGGGTGAGGCGTCGTCGGGCACGATCGCCGCCTCACCCATTGCCGGCCTTGTCGTTGGACGGGCCGTCGCCCTTAGGGGCGTACTTGTCGCACGTCTTCTGGGCCTTCGCGAAGTCGGGGTCGTTGGCGATGTCTCCCGTGATCTGAAGGCCGGCCTTGCCCGGCTCGGGGTCGGGGAAGGCCTCCACACCGTTGTCACGCATGCATTGGGCCAGCTTGCGCACCCGTGCCTCCGCCTCGGGGTCGGCACTGGCGTCCCCGTTCTGCATGGGGTCGTACTTGCGGCAGTCCTCCATCGCCTTGTCCACCGTGGCCTTGGGGAGGTGGCCGGTGATCCGGAGCCCCTTTCCGGGCTCCGGGTCCTCGACGTCCACGCCGTGCTCGCGCAGGCACTGCGCGAACTTGACGCCCTGGTCGTCCTTCGCGCTCTTGCTCGCCGCCGCACCTGCTGTGGAGGTACCGTCGCCGTCGGAGCCGCATCCGGACAGGAGCAGGGTCAACGCCAGGGCGAGCGCTGGTGGGAGGGCGGTCGGAGTGCCGCGGGTCCGCGTCCGCATCGTGTCGTCTCCTCGTCTCGGGGCCGGAGGTGCTCTCCGACCGCTCGCCAGGAGGGAACAGGAACGGGTGTTTCCCCAGCGTTTCCACGGCACTTGTGTGCCTGGGGGCTCCTGCCCTGCGCGCGCCGGGGGACGACTTCTGACGGATCCGGGAACGATCACTAACGGAAAGGAAACACACCTCCCTGCACTCTGGCCGTGCTGCTTGCTTGTCGCTTGTCGCTTGTCGCTTGTCGCGTCGCGCGTCCTGCGCCGTGCCGAGCGCGCTGCCCAGAGGAAGGTGTGGCCCCGAATGCGGGTACTGGTGGTCGAGGACGAATCGATGCTCGCCGACGCGATCGCGGAGTGGCTGCGCGGTCACGCCCACGCGGTCGATACGGCGTACGACGGCGCGGCGGCGCTGGAACGCGCGACGGTCGTCGACTACGACGTGGTCGTGCTCGACCGCGACCTGCCACTCGTGCACGGTGACGACGTGTGCCGTGAACTGGTCGCCTCCGAGTCGACCGCGCGGGTACTGATGCTCACCGCCGCGGCCGAGGTCACCGACCGGGTCATCGGTCTCGGTCTCGGCGCCGACGACTATCTCGTCAAACCCTTCGCCTTCCCTGAACTCACCGCTCGCGTACTGGCGTTGGGGCGCCGCTCGCGGCCTGCGGCGCCTCCGGTGCTGCGCCGGGCGGCGCTCACCCTGGACCCGGCCCGGGGCGAGGTGTTCCGGGGCAGCCGTTATGTGCCCCTGTCGAAGAAGGAGTTCGCGGTACTGGCCGAGCTGCTGCGGGCCGAGGGGGCCCCGGTCTCCGCCGAGCAGCTCCTGGAGAAGGCGTGGGACGAACACGCCGACCCCTTCACCGGGGCCGTCCGCCTCGCGGTGCTCAAGCTGCGCCGCAAGCTGGGGGACCCGCCCGTCGTGGAGACCGTGACGGGCGTCGGATACCGGATCCCGTGAGCGGGGCGGAGCCGCGCGCCCGGGCGCGGACCGGAGGATCGTCTTTCGTGGAGCGGGCCGGGGGGTCGGCTGCCGTGTCGTCCTTGGAGCGGGCGCGGGAGCGGGAGCGAGGCGCGGCCGCCCCGCCTTCCGAGGAGCGGGCCGCAAGCCTGCCCGCCGCCGCACCGGCCCGGTCGTCGCGCCGCCGGCGTCGGCTCCTACCGCGCCGGACGACTTTGCGCGCCCGTCTCACCCTCGTCTACGGCGGCCTCTTCTTCGCCGGCGGCGTGGTTCTGCTCGGCGTCACCTACGCGTTGCTCACACAGCAGCTCGACCACTCCGGCCAGAAGGTCGTCTCCGAGACGCGGGCGAAAGGGAGCGCGCCGACCGGCGCCCCGCACGGTGCGCCCGCGCCCTCCGCCGGGTCCGGCAGCGCGCCGTCCACCGGGTCCGGCAGCGCTCCCTCCGCCGAGTCCGGCAGCGGTCCCTCCGCCGAACCCCACAACGAGCGGACCCTCGTCTCCGCCGGGGGCAGGACCCCTCCGCCGGGCGTCACCGACCTGGAGAAGTGGATGGACGCCGAGCGCGACAGGCTCCGCAAGGCCGCCACTTCCTCGCTGCTCACCGAGGGCGGCCTCGCACTGCTCGTCGTCGGCGGCGCCGCGGCCGGCTTCGGCTGGCTGATCGCGGGGCGCGTACTGACACCGCTGCACCGGGTCACGGACACCGCGCACCGGATCGCCAGCGCGCCCGCCGCCGACCGCGGCCTGCACGAGCGCATCGCGCTACGCGGCCCGGACGACGAGGTCAAGGATCTCGCCGACACCTTCGACACCATGGTCGAGCGGCTCGACCGCTCCTTCGACGGCCAGCGTCGCTTCGTCGCCAACGCCTCCCACGAACTGCGCACCCCGTTGACATTGGGCCGCGCCCTGGTCGAGGTCGCCATGCACCGCGCGACCGCCTCCGAGGACGTCAAACAGCTCGGCGAGCACCTCCTGGAGATCAACACCCGGCACGAGCGCCTCATCACCGGACTGCTGCTCCTCGCCCGTTCGGAGCACGAGATCGCCGAACGGCTGCCCGTGGACCTCGCCGACGTCGTGACCCATGTGGCTGCCCAGGTCGTGGGGGAGGCCGGGCGGGCCGGTGTCACCGTGCAGGAGAAGGCCGGGGAGGCGCCCGTCCTCGGCGACGCCCTGCTCCTCGAACGCCTCGTCCACAACCTCGTCGAGAACGGCATCCGGCACAACACCGGGGAGGGCGGATGGGTCCAGGTGGTCAGCCGCACCGGTGATGACGGCCGGGTGGAGGTGGAGGTCACCAACTCCGGTCCCGCCGTGCCGCCGTACGAACTGCCCTCCCTCTTCGAACCCTTCCGCCGCCTCGGCGCCGATCGCGTGGTCACCTCGAAGGGTGCGGGCCTCGGCCTGTCCATCGTCCGCTCCATCGCCCGCGCCCACGGTGGGGAGGTCGCCGCCCGCCCACGCGAGGACGGCGGCCTGACGGTGACGGTCAGGCTTCCGGTGGAGGTGGTCTGACGGTGGTGGTCAGGCTTCCGGTGGAGGTGTGGGCCGACGGGTAGGGTCCCGCCCCTCCGGCGAAGGGCATAGGAGGCCCTACGGCCGGCTGCGGCTCAGAACCCGAACGCCTCCGGATCGGACGCCAGCGCCTTGAAGACCTCCCGGGGGTCGGCCACCAGCCTGCGCCGCTCAAGATCCAGCAGTCCGCCGACCGCCGAGATCTCGGCGGACACCGTCCCGTCCGTCTTCCGGATCGTCTGCTCGACGCGGAAGCTCTTGCCCTTGCCCCAGACGAACGCGCACGTCACCTCGACATCGTCCCCCGCGCGCAGCTCCCGTATGTAGCGGATGGTCGTCTCCAGGGCGACCGGGCCCACGCCCTTGCCTATCAGCTCCGTCTGGCTGATCCCGGCCGCCAGCAGCAGCGACCAGCGCGCGTGCTCCGCGTACTGCAGATACACGCTCTGGTTGAGGTGTCCCTGCACATCGGTCTCGTACCCGCGGACGGTCACTGGGACGGAAAACTGCTCTGCCACGACTTCCCCTTCAACGACGCTTCAACTGCGGTCAGGACTGGAGGACTTGATCCATCCAACTCCCTTGTACTGCAAGGCATTCCGGCCTCGTCCCTCACACCCGTCGCGGCGAGGCCAGCACATACCGCACCCCCGTGCGCGGCTCCGTGTGCTCGCCGACCTGCCAGCCCGACTCCTCCAGCGTGGCCGCGCAGGCGCGGAGCGCCCCGGGGTCCGGTTCGCGCACGGCGACTGCCTCAGGCTGCGGTGTCGCCCGTACCCGGTACCCACCGCCCTCCGTGCCGCCACCCTCCGCGCCGGCGGGCCGGTGCCCCGCGGCCTCCAGCGCGAGCGCGGCGGCCCGCACCAGATGCGTACGCTCCCACCCGCACGGACGGTCGGCGGCACCGTCCGGGTTGGTCATCCGGCGCAGTTCCAGGAGCCCCTGCCAGGCACTGTGCACCTCGTGTACGCGTGAGGGCCCGGCGTCTCCCGACTCCTCGCCGCCGATCCGCGCCATGAAGACGCCGGCCTCGGGAGCGACGGGGGCCTCGACGGCGGCGACCGGCTCGGGTGTCTCCCGTATGCGATGCCCGGCGGGCGTCAGAAAGTGGTCGTGCGGCGGCCGCGGATGCCGGAAGGCGAGCCCGCGACTCACCAGCGCGGCGAGCTGCGCCTCGGTGCCCTTCAGCCGTCCGGTCACGGGATCGGCGGCCTCCATGAGGCGCCGCTGCGCGGCGGTCGGCGGTCGTGTCACGGCGCGCTCCCTCCCGCCGCCGGTCGGGCCGCGGCGGCTCCCTCAGCCGCCCGTCAGTTGTTCCCCGGGTGTCTGTCCTGCCGAGGGGAGCGGCTCATGGGAACAGTACGCGTCGGGTCTGACATTCCAGCCGGCCACCACATGCCGCCGGTGCTCCGTGCTCAGCCGGCTCATCGTCCCGGTGCCCAGCTGGAAGAGCGCGCCGGCCTCGGCGGGCAGCCCCAGCCGCCGCGCGGTCAGCACCCGCAGGAAGTGCCCGTGCGACACGACCAGCACACTGCCCTCACCCTCGGCGAGCGCCGCGTCGATCTTGGCCAGCATCCGCTCCGCGCGCGCCCCGATCTCGTCCGGGCTCTCCCCGGGGTGCTCGGGCGGCCCGGCCGTGACCCCATCCGTGAACAGGAACCAGTCGGGCCTGCTCCGGTGGATCTCGACGGTCGTGATCCCCTCGTATCCGCCGTAGTCCCACTCGGACAGATCCGCGTCGACCACCGCCCCGCCCACCCCGGCCAGCGACGCCGTCTCCCGCGCCCGCCGCATCGGGCTGACGAACGCCGTCGCGAGGTGATGCCGGGCGATCAGCGGAGCCAGCCTGCGCGCCTGCTCGCGGCCCTTGTCGGTCAACGGGACGTCGGTCGACCCGGTGTGCCGCCCGGACAACGACCACTCGGTCTCACCGTGCCGTACGAGGAGCAGGTCACCCATCGCCGAACCCTTTCTGTCCCTGTTCTGTCCCTGCGTACGATCCCTCCCCTCGTACGGTGACACCGGGCGGCGGTGACCGCAGAACCGGCTGCGCCGGTCGGCCCTACCGCCCAGGGCCGTCCCACTCCCCGGACCTGTCCTACTCCCCGGACTGCCCTCCTGTCGCCGGCCCGCCTTACTGCCGGTACCCGCTCAGGAACCGTCCGATCCGGCTGATCGCCGCGTCCAGGTCGTCGGCGTGCGGGAGGGTGAGGATGCGGAAGTGGTCGGGGCGGGGCCAGTTGAAGCCGGTGCCCTGGACGACCTGGATCTTCTCGCGGAGGAGGAGGTCCAGGACGAACTTCTCATCGTCGTGGATCTTGTGGACCTCGGGGACGATGCGCGGGAACGCGTACAGCGCGCCCTTCGGTTTGACGCAGGAGACGCCGGGGATCTCGTTCAGCTTCTCCCAGGCGCGGTTGCGCTGTTCGTGGAGGCGGCCGCCGGGCGCGGTCAGTTCGTGGATGGACTGGCGGCCGCCGAGCGCGGCCTGGATGGCGTACTGCGCCGGAGCGTTGGCGCACAGCCGCATGGAGGCCAGCATGGTCAGGCCCTCCAGGTAGTTGCGGGCGTGCTGCTTCGGGCCCGTCACCACCAGCCAGCCGGAGCGGAATCCGGCGACTCGGTACGTCTTGGAGAGGCCGCAGAAGGTGAGGACCACCAGGTCGGGGGCGAGCGCGGCGGCCGAATGGTGCACCGCGCCGTCGTACAGGATCTGGTCGTAGATCTCGTCCGCGAAGACCATCAGGCCGTGGCGGCGCGCGAGGTCGAGGATGCCCTCGACGATCTCCTTCGGGTAGACGGCGCCGGTGGGGTTGTTCGGGTTGATGATGACGACCGCGCGCGTGCGGTCGGTGATCTTCGACTCCATGTCGGCCAAGTCCGGGTACCAGTCGGACTGTTCGTCGCAGAGGTAGTGGACCGCCTTGCCGCCGGCGAGCGTCGTCACGGCCGTCCACAGGGGGAAGTCCGGTGCGGGGATGAGGACTTCGTCGCCGTCCTCGACGAGTGCCTGGACCGCCATCGAGACGAGTTCGGAGACACCGTTGCCGAGGAAGACGTCGTCCACGCCGACCTCCAGGCCCCGCTCCTGGTAACGCTGGGCGACGGCGCGGCGGGCGGACAGGATGCCGCGTGAGTCGGTGTAGCCGTGCGCCTGGGGCAGCATCCGGATCATGTCCTGGAGGATCTCCTCCGGCGCCTCGAAGCCGAAGAGCGCGGGGTTGCCGGTGTTGAGGCGCAGCACGCTGTGGCCCGCCTCCTCCAGCGCGTCGGCGTGCTCGATCACCGGGCCGCGGATCTCGTAACAGACCTCGCTGAGCTTGCTCGACTGCCGGAACTCCATGCGCTGCGCCCTCCGGTTCGTGGTGATGCTTGGTTTTACCAAGTAGGCGCTTGGAAAGTCCAACACGATAGCTAGACTGCGTCGCATGTCACCTCGCCGAAGCTACGACCAGTACTGTTCCGCCGCCCGGGCGCTCGACGCCGTCGGTGACCGGTGGACCCTCCTGATCGTCCGCGAGCTGCTCGGCGGACCGCGCCGCTACACCGATCTGCACGCCGACCTGCCGGGGGTGAGCACCGACGTGCTCGCCTCCCGGCTCAAGGACATGGAGCGCGACGGGCTGACGACCCGGCGGCGGCTATCGCCTCCGGGTGCGGTGTACGTCTATGAACTCACCGGTCGCGGACGCGAGTTGCTGCCCGTGCTGCAGGCGCTCGGGGAGTGGGGGGCGGCCGCGCTGGGGGAGCGGCGGGCCACCGATGCGGTGCGGGCGCACTGGTTCGCGCTGCCGTTGCTGCGCGGGCTTGAGGGGCTTTCAGGGGAGGGGCTGGTCGAAGTCCGGCTGGAGGAGGGGGAGTTCCATGTGCGGCTCGGTGCTGAGGGCGGGCCCGTGTACGGGGAGGGGGCCGCGCCGGGGGAGCCGGACGCTCGGCTGGCGCTGGACACCCAGACGTGTGAGGCGGTGAGCCGTGGGGGCTTGACCCTGCTGGACGCGGTGCGAGCGGGGCGGGTCGTGGTGACGGGGGAGGGCACGGTGGCGAAGGTGCTGCGGGAGGTGTGACGCGGAACGGGTTTTCCGCCCCCTTCCCCTCCGCTCCTGCCCTTCCCCTCCGCTCCTGCCCTCCCCCTGAACGACCTCGTCCTCAAACGCCGGAGGGGCTGCAGGAATCAGCCCGTCCGGCGTCTGGGGAGTCAGGCAGGTCAGGCGCCCGGCGGTATCCGTGAAGGTCGGCCCGAACCCCGCGTCAGCGCGTAGCCGCCGATGCCCGCCAGCGCCGCGAGAATGCCGCCGATCGCGGTCCACACCCAGCGGTCGGACCACCAGCCGGAGGCCCAGCCGTCGTCGGGCTCGATCGACGACAGCGCCGCCGTCGACGAGGTGGAGCCCGAGTCGGACTTCTCGGCGGTCGTCGCGATGCCCGGGACCAGGGGCTTGGCGAGCGAGCCGTCGACCGCCGCCGCGCCGCCGATGTCCTTGGAGTCCACCTTGACCTCGGCGCTCACCGGCAGGCCCAGCTCGGAGGCGCCGAGGCCGGTGGCGGTCAGCCGGATGTAGTACGTGCCCGGCAGCGGGTCGTCGGCCCACTGCTCCGACCAGGCGCGGACGGTGCGCAGGGTGCAGGACAGGGCCACGGAGGCCGCGTCCCGCGCCGCCGTCCGCGTCTGCGCCCCGTACTGGCACGCCTGGCGGCGCCGCAGTCCGTCGTACACGTCGATCTGCCAGGTCTCGGCGGCGTTCCGCGTCGACGCCTCCGGCAACTTCACCGTCGCCTTCACGGTGGGCCGCTGCCCGGCGTCCGCGGGGAACGACCAGTACAGGTAGTCACCCGAGGACCCGCTGGCGGTGGCTTCCCGGCCCTGCTCGATCTCCGTCGCCGTACGGAACGACGTACCGGCCTCCGTGGGGGCACCGCCGTCGCCCGACGCACTGGCCGACGGCGAGGGCGAGGAGTCGGCCACGGCGGAGGATGCGGTCACCCCGAGCAGAGCGGGGGTCGCGGCGACGCCCAGCATGAACAGCGTCGTGGTCAACACACGTCGAATACGCATCAGTTGCTCCTCCAGACCGCGACCCGCCAGCGCGAGATCCAGCCCCACAGCACACCCGCGAGGAAGCCGGTGAGTACGAGGGCGCCGAGCAGCCACCAGCCGCGGCCGAGGCCGAACGAGGCCACGTCGCCCGCCTGGTCGGGCCCGTCGACGACGTCGACCGTCAGCTCCAGGGGCAGCCCGGGAGTGGTCTTCACTCCGCTCGCGGCGGAGAATGAGTTGGAGACTTCGAGGCACACGGCCTCGGCGGTGGCGTTCTCGTCGTCGCTCTCCGGCTTCGGGTAACGCAGACCGGTCGAGATGACATCGGTACGGCCGTTGCCCGCCGCCTCACCGCGGACGATCTCACGTCCGTGCCCGGTGACGGCGCGCAGCAACACCCCGTAGTCCGGGTTGACTTCGCGGTCCGCCGCGACGCTCACCGAGGCCCGCAGCTCCTGGCCCGGCTCGACGTCCACGCGGTACCAGCGGTGCTGCGCGAACTCCTCGCGGTCGGTGTAGAGTCCCGACTTCACCGTGGGCGCCTTCGCGCATTCCGCGGCACCTTCCACGGCGACCGGCGTCACCACCGGATCGGCAGCCCGGTCCACCAACTGCCCTACACGGTCGGCGAGTTCCTCCTTGTGCCGGACCGAGGTGTACGTACCGCCGGTGGCGTCCGCGATGCAGCTGAGCTGGTCGCGGGTCTTGGCGTCCGGCACCAGGCCGAGCGTGTCGATGGTCAGGCCGATGCCCTTGGCCGCGATCTCGCGGGCCACCTCGCACGGATCGAGCGGCTGGCAGGTGTCCTCGCCGTCGCTGATCAGCACGATCCGCCGGGTGCCCTCACCGCCGTTCAGGTCGTCGGCCGCCTTGAGCAGGGCGGGACCGATCGGCGTCCAGCCGGTGGGCGTGAGCGTCGCGACGGCGGTCTTCGCCTCGGTGCGGTCCAACGTCCCCACCGGATACAGCTGTGCGGTGTCCTTGCAGCCCGTCTTCCGGTCGTTGCCGCGGTAGTTGGCGCCGAGGGTGCGGATGCCGAGCTGCACCTCCTCCGGCGTCGCGTCGAGCACCTCGTTGAACGCCTGCTTCGCCGCGGCCATCCGCGTCCCGCCGTCGATGTCCCGAGCCCGCATCGAACCGCTCACGTCCAGCACGAGTTCGACCTTGGGAGCGGCCTGCTCCGCCGTTTCGCCGGCGACCGCTCCGGTCGGGAAGGCGATCCCGGCCGTCAGGGCGGCAAGCAGGGCGCAGACTCCTGCTGCCAGCCGTTGTCTTGTGATCATCGGCGGATCCTATTGATCAAAGGTGCCGTGCTTCAAAACGAGACCTCACGAGGGGGCTTCAGGCAGCCGACTTCAGGCAGTGGATTGCAGGCAGCCGACTTCAGGCAGCGGGCTCGGGCAGGGGGCTTCGGACAGGGGTTTCAGCGCGCGAGGCCGGCGGAGCCCGGTCGTCCCGTGAGCGGATTGGGCAGCTCCGCCCAGAGGTCACCGGGCGTTCCCGGTGACAGGCGCATCAGGGTCAGCGCCTTGGTGGGCAGCGGTTCTTCGCGCAGGGCCGTGAGGTCGGGGGTGGCCGGAAGATCCCGTACGACGGTCTCCAGGGCCTCCCGCAGAGCGTGCGTCGAGCCCGCCGTCGCGCCCAGCGCACCGCCGACGAGGGAGCCGAAGAGCTTGCGGCGCAGGGTCGTCTCGTCGTCCGTGACGATCCGCCCGGAGAGGTCCGGGGCCGGGATGCCGTGCCGGGCCAGCCGGGCCGGGCTGATCCGGATGTCGGCCAGGTCGCGGTAGATCAGCCGGAGCGGGGCGCCCGTGGCGGAGAGGACCACCAGCAGGTTCTGGCCGTGCGCCTCCAGGGCCACGCCCAGGTCGAGCAGCCGCAGCCCGACCGTGAGGACGAGCCGGGTGAACTCCGTGAGCCAGACGGGGTCTTCGGGCAATCCGGTCAGCGGCAGCGCGGCCACCGGGACGACCCGCTCACCCGGCCGCGCGTACCCGTCCGGGGACTCCCGCAACACCGCCGCCAGATCAGGGCTGTTGGCGGTGACCGCCCCCAGGGTCCGGGTGATGTGCAGCGGAACGTCCAGGTGATCGGTCAGGCGATCGGTGACCGCCTCCATGAACGCCGAGACGGTCTCGGCCGTCTCGACCGAGTACACCGAGATGTCGCGCACCGAGGAGGTCAGCCGGGCGCTCAACGCGGTCTTGACGTGCGGGCCGCCGTCCGGCAGGGCGAGGGTGCGCAGGGACATCAACGGGTGTGCGGTGAAACGCTCCTGGACCGGACGGTCGAGCACATGGGCCGACTGCCAGGGATGCACCGGAATCAGCACCTGGTCCCCGTCGCGCAGCCACTTCGGCCACTCGCCCGTGACCAGGCAGTCGTCCACGGCCACAAGACCCAGCTCCACGAGCGGCCGGTGCTCGGGCGCGTACGCGAGCTGCTCGGCCGCCGAGAACCCGGGCCGCGAACGGCAGTTGGGGTGGTACGGATGTCCGTCGACGATCCGCTGCTCCCACGGCCAACTCTCTTGAGATTCGGCCCGATCGGCCGCGGACGTGGCCGGCTGACCCGCCCGGGACAGTGCCAAGGAGGCCACGCTGTCGGCGAGTTCGGCCGCGAAGGCCGCGCCGTGCGGCACGGCGAGGGCGTCGAGGAGCCGGGCCGGATGGTCGTAGGGCCGGCCGTCGAGGCGCACCTCGGTGACGTACCCGGAGGTGGAGTACGGGTCCGCGTGCGGGCCGCGCAGCCGGCGGCCGTCGGCCAGATGGAGCGTCAGCCCCTCACCCCCGGAGCCCCGCCCCGGCCCAGCCTCGCGGCCCCGCCCCGGCGCACCTTCGTTGCCCAGCCCACGCCCGGCCCCGCGCCCCGGCCCACCCCCAGGCGCGCTCCCCTGCCCGTGCCCGGATGCGCGCCCCAGCCCGGCCTCGCGGCCCGCCCCACCCCCCGGCTCGCGCCCCGACCCGTCCCCAGCCCCGCGCCTCCCCAGCCCGGCCCCGCCCCGCGTCTCGTCCCCAGGCCCGCCCCCCGGCTCGCGGCGCGTGATCCACGGCAGCGGCTCATACGCCAGCGCCCGCCACAACCGGGTCAGCACGGCCGCCCGGGCACCGGGCAGCGCCGCCGCGTACGGCGCCGACAGGGCGGGTCGTACGACGCTCAGTTCCTCGGCGAGCACGGCCTCGGCCTCGGGCGTGGGGGGACGGTGCACGGTCGGGCTCCTTGCGTACGGGGACTGCGTCGCGGTCGTCCGGGACGGCAGACATACTGATCACCAGTGCACCGTATGGAACGAATGGACCGCCGCGTGGACTCCATGCCCCCCAAGCTTCCCCCGCTCGACAGGGGCACGATCGAAGAGGCCGCCGACGCGTACGCCGCCGCGCCGCTGCTCAATTGTCTCCTGCGGGAGCTGGGAGAGCCGACCCAGGACCCCGGTGTGTTCCGGCTCCGGGCCGGCGGCCGGCTGCTGCGCGTGCGGGGGACCAGGAGACCCACGGAACCCGAGGTGTACGCCGCCGGCGCCTGGCACCGGCTCACCCACCCCGAGCTGGTCGAACTCACCGCCGAGGAACTGCGCCGCGCCACCGGCCTGGCCAACTCCGAGCTGCCCGCGGAGATGATCGACAGCCGTGACGCGGTGGCCGCGCTGCTCACCGCACGGGCCCGCGCGACACCGCCCGACGACCTCTATCTGCGCTCCGAACAGTCCCTGATCACCGGGCACCCGCACCACCCCGCTCCCAAGGCGCGCGGGGGCGGCCCGGTCACCGGCTGGCTGCCCTACGCGCCCGAGGCGTACGCCCGCTTCCCGCCGGCCCTGCTCGCCGTGCGTGAGGACACGGTCGTCGAGGAGGGCGACACGACGGCACTCGACGTCTTCGGCGAGGCCCCGCCCGGCTACCGGCTGCTCCCGGCCCATCCCTGGCAGCTCGACCTGGTCGGCGCCCGCCCGCAGATCCGGGACGCCTTCGCGGACGGCCGGCTCGTCCGGCTCGGGCACACCGCGCGCCCGCTGTGGCCGACGGCCGCCATCCGCACGCTGTACGCCCCCGAGGACGACCTCTTCGTGAAGTTCAGCCTCGACGTGCGCATCACGAACGACATCCGCCGGCTGTGGCGCCACGACCTGTTGAAAATGCGCCGCACCGACAAGGCGACCGCGACGGCCTTCGCCGCCGTGCCGGGTCCCGCCGCCTGGCTCGCCGACCGCGCCTACCGCACCGCCGACTTCGCCTTCGAGGAACTCGCCGTCCTCGTCCGCGACGGACTGCGCGACCACCTCGTCCCCGGCGCGACCCCGCTCCTGGCCGCCGCTCTCGTGGAAGGCTTCGACGGCAGCCCGCTCGACGGACTCACCGACCCGTCCGCCTGGTGGGCGGCGTATCTGCGCCAGGTCGTGCCCCCCGTGCTGGAGGCGTTCGCCCGGCACGGAGTCGTCGTCGAGGCGCATGTGCAGAACACGGTGGTGGCCGTCGACGCCGAGGGGATGCCCGTACAGGCGCTGTTCCGTGACGCGGAAGGCGTGAAGCTGCTGCCCGGTGTGACGCGCGAGGCGGGCTGGGAGCGACTCGTCTACTGCCTGGTCGTCAACCACCTCACCGAGCTCGCCGCGCTCCTCGCCGAGCGTCACCCGGGCATGGACCCGTGGCCCGCCGTACGGCGGGAGCTGATCCGTTACGACACCGAGCGCGGCCTCCCCGAGATCGCCGGCCTGCTCTCCTCGCCCACCCTCCCCGGCAAGACGAACCTGCTGCTGCGCTGGACCGGCGCGGACGGCGCGGACGCGCGCTATGTGCCCCTGCCGAACCCGCTGGCGGGGGAGCGTGGGACAGGGGCGCCGTAATTGCCGGCCGCCCCGGTGACCGGCTGATCTACAGTGGCGAGTGTGCTGCGCGACGTGACCGCTGTTCGATACGTGACCCCGCTGAGGGCGGGCGGCTCCGTGCCCGGAGTCGTCGAGGCCGACGACCTCGGGACGTACGTCGTGAAGTTCACCGGCTCCGCGCAGGGCCGCAAGGCGCTGGTGGCCGAGATCATCGTGGGCGAGCTGGCGCGCGCCCTCGGGCTGCGCTTCCCCGAGCTGGTCCTCGTGCACTTCGACCCGGCGGTCGCCGCACATGAGCCCCATCAGGAGGTCCAGGACCTCCTCCACTCCAGCGCCGGCCTGAACCTGGGCATGGACTACCTGCCGGGCGCGAAGGACTTCACCCCCGAGATCGCCAAGACGTTCCCCGTCGACCCGCTGGAGGCCGGCAAGGTGATCTGGCTGGACGCCCTCACGGTCAACGTGGACCGCACCGTGCACAGCTCGAACCTGATGATCTGGCCCACCTTCGGCACGGCGCCCCCGCGCCTGTGGCTCATCGACCACGGCGCAGCCCTCGTCTTCCACCACCGCTGGGACGCCTCGGCGCCGCAGAAGGCGTACGACTTCCGGCGCCACGCGCTCGGCGGCTACACCCCGGACACCCGGGCGGCCGACGCCGCACTCGCCCCCTTGGTGACCGAGGAACTGCTGCGCTCGGTCCTGGCCGAGGTGCCCGACGCCTGGCTCATGGACGAACCCGGTTTCGCCCACCCGGACGAGGTCCGCGACGCCTACGTCGGCTATCTGCACGCCCGCGCCCGGGCCTCCGCGGCCTGGCTCCCCACGGACTTCCCCACCCGGCAGGAGCTCGCCGCCGAGGACGCCCAGCGCGCGGCGAAAACCCAGGAAGGCCGGCCGAACTGGCTGAAGCGGGTCCCCGACCTGCACGGCAAACCGGCCGCGGAACAGGATTGGTCGGTGCACCTCGGATGACCACGGACACCACTCACCGCGTCCAGATCGAGTACTGCACCCAGTGCCGCTGGCTCCCGCGGGCGGCCTGGCTCGCCCAGGAGCTCCTCACCACCTTCGAGACCGAGCTGACCGAGCTGGCGCTCAAGCCCGGTACCGGCGGCGTCTTCGTCGTACGGGTCGACGACGAGGTCGTCTGGGACCGCCGTGAGCAGGGCTTCCCGGAGCCCACGGCCGTGAAGAGGCTGGTACGCGACCGAGTGGCCCCGGGAAAGACCCTGGGCCACTCGGAGAAGCCGGCGATCTGACCCAGCGGGTCGGCTGTTCGCTGCCGGCCCCGGCTGAGCGGACCGGCTGTTCGCTGCCGACCCCGGCTGAGCTGACCGGCTGTTCGCTGCCGGCCCCGGCTGAGCTGACCGGTTGCTTGCTGCCGACCACGGCTGAGCGGACCGGCTGTTCGCTGCCGACCCCGGCTGAGCCGACTGGCTGTTCGCTGCCGGCCCCGGCTGAGCGGACCGGCTATGCGCTGCCGGCCCCGGCTGAGCTGACGGTTTGCCGACCCGGCTCAGCCGGCCAGTTGCTCGTACGCCGGCAGGGTGAGGAAGTCCGCGTAGTCCTCGTCCAGCGCCACCTTCAGCAGCAGGTCGTGCGCCTGCTGCCAGTTGCCCGCCGCGAAGGCCTCCTCGCCGATCTCCGCGCGAATGTTCGCCAGCTCCTGGTCGGCGACCTCGCGGGCCAGCTCGGGCGTCGCCGCCACGGTCTTTCCGTCGTGCTCGAACACGACACCCGCGTTGATCCACTGCCAGATCTGCGAGCGCGAGATCTCGGCGGTGGCCGCGTCCTCCATGAGGTTGAAGATGGCGACCGCGCCGAGGCCGCGCAGCCAGGCCTCGATGTAACGGATGCCGACCTGGACGGCGTTGACGAGACCGTCGTACGTGGGCTTGGCGTCGAGCGAGTCGATGGCGATCAGGTCACCGGCCGCGACCGAGACGTCCTCGCGCAGCCGGTCCTTCTGGTTGGGCTGGTCGCCGAGGACGGCGTCGAAGGAGGCCATCGCGATCGGGACGAGGTCCGGGTGGGCCACCCACGAGCCGTCGAAGCCGTCGTTCGCCTCGCGGTCCTTGTCGGCCTTGACCTTCTCGAAGGCGACCTTGTTGACCTCTTCGTCGCGCCGCGACGGGATGAACGCCGCCATGCCGCCGATCGCGTGCGCCCCGCGCTTGTGGCAGGTGCGTACGAGGAGTTCGGTGTACGCGCGCATGAACGGGGCCGTCATCGTGACCGCGTTGCGGTCCGGCAGCACGAACTTGGCGCCGCCGTCACGGAAGTTCTTGACGATCGAGAAAAGGTAGTCCCAGCGTCCCGCGTTCAATCCGGAGGCGTGGTCGCGGAGTTCGTACAGGATCTCCTCCATCTCGTACGCGGCCGTGATCGTCTCGATCAGGACGGTCGCGCGGACCGTGCCCTGCGGGATGCCGACGTAGTCCTGCGCGAAGACGAAGACGTCGTTCCAGAGGCGGGCCTCCAGGTGCGACTCCGTCTTCGGGAGGTAGAAGTACGGACCCTTGCCGAGGTCCAGCAGGCGCTGCGCGTTGTGGAAGAAGTACAGGCCGAAGTCGACGAACGCGCCGGGGACGGGCTTGCCGTCCGCGTCGACGAGGTGACGCTCGTCCAGGTGCCAGCCACGCGGACGCATCACGACGGTCGCCAGCTCGGCATTGTCCTTGAGGGCGTACGACTTACCGGACTTCGGGTCGGTGAAGTCGATGTTCCGGGTGTACGCGTCGATCAGGTTGAGCTGGCCGAGGACCACGTTCTCCCAGGTGGGCGCGGAGGCGTCCTCGAAGTCCGCGAGCCAGACCCTGGCGCCCGAGTTGAGGGCGTTGATGGTCATCTTGCGGTCGGTGGGGCCGGTGATCTCGACACGGCGGTCGTTCAGGGCGGCCGGAGCGGGGGCCACCTTCCAGGAGTCGTCCGCGCGGATCGCGGCGGTCTCCGGGAGGAAGTCCAGCGTGGAGGTGCGGGCGATCTCGGCGCGGCGCTCGGCTCGGCGGGTGAGGAGCTCGTCACGCCGGGGCGTGAACAGCCGGTGCAGCTCGGCCACGAAGGCGAGGGCCGCGTCGGTGAGGACCTCTTCCTGCCGGGGCAGGGGCTCGGCGTCGACGATGGCCAGCGGCGACGGCGCTGGTGCGGACATGAGCTGTCACTTCCTTCAGCGAGCTGCGTACAAACGGCACTGGGTGCCACGGGCACCGGATACGGCTGACCGCGCCCACTGGGCGGTCCAGCCCTTCTGAGCAGTGGATACTAGTTTCCTCATAGTGGAAGTTCAATGGTTTGTTGATGTCGAGATTCTCAGGGTCGACAGAAGGTGGCGCTCAGTGCCAACCCGTTCACCAAAGGTGTCACGAAAGCTCTCGCGAGGGCGGGATCCACGGCGTCACCGCAGGTGTCACGGGAGGTGTCACGGGAGGCGTCACTCAAGGCCTCACTCGAGGCGGGCCAGGTCGGCTTCGGTGTCGATGTCGTACGCCTGTGCCACATCACCGCACTCCACGAGCGTGATCGCGTCCTCATGGGCCTTGAGATAGGCGCGGGCTCCCCGGTCGCCGGTGGCGGTCTCGGCGATGCCCGGCCAGTGGTCGGCCCCGAAGAGGACGGGATGGCCGCGCTCCCCGTCGTACGCCGCCGAGGCGAGCGACCGCGGGGACGCGTACGCGGCGAGCACCCGCGCCACCGCCTCCCGCCCGATCCCGGGCTGGTCGACGAGTGACACCAGCGCGGCCCGCGCCCCCGTGCCCGCGAGCGAGTCGAGCCCCGCCCGCAGCGAGGAACCCATCCCCTCCTCCCACTCCGGGTTGTCCACGAGGACACACCCCGGCAGCTCCGCCCGCTGCCGTACGGCATCGGCCTGGGCGCCGAGCACCACATGGACGCGGGTGCAGCCCGCCGCGCGCAGCACTCCGACCGCGTGTTCGACAAGGGGCCGGCCCCGGTGGGACAGGAGTGCCTTGGGGCGACCCCCGAGGCGCCGCCCGCCGCCGGCCGCCAGCAACAACCCGGCCACCTGGTCTTTGTTCTCCGTCATGTCCCCTGCATACCCGACCCCGCCGCGGCGCGCTCCGGAACCCGGACCGGCCTCGTGGTGTCCATGGGCTGAATTTCCGTCCGCGGAGTGGCGCACGGCGCGCAGGGTGGCGTTTACTGGCCCGCGTCCCCCGGCGCCCGACCAACGCCACGGGGCGTTGGGGCCGACGTACGACGGATGGACGCACAAAGGCGTGCGAGGGGGGAGAGCTGTGTTGCGAAGCTTGGGGCAGAGGCCAGTGACCGGCAGCGACAAGGACCCGAGGGTGGCGGAACTGCGCACGGCCGTCTCCCGGCTGCGCCGTGAACTCGCCGCGCATCCGGCCGAGTTCCCCGACCGCGGCATCGCCGAGGACGAACTCGCGGCCCTCGCCGCCATGGCCGTCGGCGGCATCCCCGAGATCCCCCGCCTGCGCCGCTCCCTGCTGCTGATCGCGGGCGCGATCGGCTCGGTCAGCGCACTGGCCACCAGCCTCGGCGATGTCCGCAGCGCGGTGGAACTGTTCGGGGAACCGCCGCGGCGATAGCGCCGGGGCGCCGGCTCCAGCGTCTGCGCCGGGCGCCGCCTGATCGGCCTCAGCAGCCTCTGCGCGGGACGCCGCCTGACCGGCATCACCAGCCTATGCGCCGGACGGCCCCTGATCGGCATCACCAGCCGCTGCGCCGGACGACGCCTCACCAGCCTCACCAGCCTCCGCGCCGGACGACGCCTGTCAGCCCCTGCGCCGGATGACGCCCCGCTCCGTGGCCACCGCCACCGCTGAGGTGCGCGAATCCACGTTCAACTTGGCGTAGATGTGCACCAGATGGGACTTCACCGTCGCCTGGCTCAGGAAGAGCCGCTTGCTGATCTGCTGGTTGGAGAGGCCGTCCCTGACCAGGTCGAGGACCTCCAGTTCGCGGCGGCTGAGGGCGGCTGCCGGGGTGCGCATACGGTCCATGAGGCGGTCGGCGACCGTCGGCGCGAGGGCGGAGTGGCCCGAGGCGGCGGTGCGTACCGCGGCGGACAGCTCCTCCGGCGGGGCGTCCTTGAGAAGGTAGCCCGCCGCGCCCGCCTCGACCGCGGCGAGGATGTCCGCGTCGGTGTCGTACGTGGTCAGAACCAGCACGCGGGGCGCGCCCGCGCGGGCCGTGATCGCCGCCGTGGCCTGCGCGCCGTGCATACCGGGCCCGAACTGCAGGTCCATCAGGACGACGTCCACGCCGCCGATCCCGGCGCGCTCGACCGCGGCCTCCGCCGTCGGTGCCTCCGCGACGATCTCGAAGTCAGGCTCCGCGGACAGGACGGCGCGCAGTCCGGCGCGTACGACGGGATGGTCGTCCGCGAGCAGGAGACGAATGCTCATGCGCGGCTCCCGGCGGCGCGTGCAGAGGGCAGCCGAAGGGGCAGCCGCACCTGCTCCTCGGTGACGGCCGCCTTCCCGGCGGCGGGCGTTTCCCCCGCGAGCGGCAGCGGGAGCGTGACCGCCACCGCCGTGCCCTGCCCGGGCGCCGACTCGACGGTGAACGTCCCGCCGAGGGACTCCGCGCGCGAGCGCATCGCGGGCAGACCGAAACCGCCGTCCTGCCGGGCCCGGTCCGGTCGTACGGCTTCGGGGGCGAAACCGGCCCCGTCGTCCACAACGTCCAGGGCGACCGCCGTGTCCATGAAGCTCAGCGTGATCTCGGCGCGGTCGGCGCGCGCGTGCCGCAGCGTGTTGCCGAGCGCCGACTGGGCGATGCGCAGGAGAGCCACCTCGTACGGCGTCGGGAGTGCGGCCGGGGTGCCGCTCACCGAGAAGCGGATCCGTGGGGCGTCGACGGCGCTCGAACGGCAGAGCCGCTCCAGGGCTCCGGAGAGCGAGCCGTGTTCCAGGCCGGGCGGGGCGAGGGCGCGGACGAAGCGGCGGGCCTCGGCGAGGTTGTCCTGGGCGGTCGAGCGGGCCTGTTCGATGTGCGGGGCCGCGGGGGAGCCGGCGGGCAGCAGACGCTGGGCGGCGCGCAGCAGGAGCTGAATGCTGGACAGGCCCTGCGCGAGCGTGTCGTGGATCTCGTGGGCCAGCCGCTCCCGCTCGGCGAGCGTGCCCGCGGCGCGCTCGGCGTCGGCCAGCTCGGCCCGGGTGGCGATCAGTTCCTCGATGAGCTCACGGCGGCGCTCGCTCTCGCGGTACAGCGCCTCGTACCCGAGGACCGTGGCGACCGCGACCGCCGCCCCGAGGAGCGGGCCGATGAACGCGCCGGGCGTGATGTGCGAGCCGTGCGCCAGGAAACTCGCGATGGCCGCGGCGGCGGTCAGGGCGACCGCGGGCAGGCTCCAGCGCACGGGCAGCAGGTGCAACTGGAGGAAGTAGAGCGGGAACGCGACCCACAGGCCGTCCGGCGAGAAGGTGAGCAGCACCAGCCAGCTCGCGCTCAGGGCGGCCAGCCACACCGCCGCCGTACGCCGCGAGCGGTGCATCGCCGGGCGGCACGCGCCCGCCGCGAACACCGCGCCCGTCCCGAGGACCGACAGGACGACGGCCAGGGGATGCGCGCTGTCCCCGGAACGGACCGCGGCCAGCACCAGAAGCCCCGCGAGCAGTGCGTACAGGCACAGGCGCAGGGTGGCGACGACGGAGGTGTGGCGGCGGAGGGCGTCCATGGCCGTTCCAGGGTAGGCGGGTGGGAGCGGGCCACGGTCAACCGAAAGTTTGAAAGTGCGGTGCGCATTTCGGCTCGCTGAGCGCCCTACTTCGGCGGGCCGGGCTCCGTCGTTCGACGATGCCCGCGCCCTCCTTCGATTCGGGTGAACCGTGCCGTGGCGCGATGCCCCGGGAGCCGTCCGGGCCGCAGGGTGGGGGCATGTTCGTCGCGTGGAGAGACCTCCGGTTCGCCAAGGGCCGGTTCACCCTCATGGGGGCCGTGATCGTGTTGATCACCCTGCTCGTGGGGCTGCTGTCCGGGCTGACCGCCGGGCTCGCCGAGGAGAACACCTCGGCGGTCACCGGCCTGCCCGCCGACCACCTCGCCTTCGCCGCGCCGGCCGCCGGCCAGTCGGTGTCGTTCACCAACTCGTCGGTCCACACGCGCGTGTGGCGGACGTGGGCGCTGCGGCCGGGCGTCGTCGCCGCGGAGCCGATCGGCATCCGCACACTGAACGCGACCGCCGGGGACCGTACGGCGGCGGTATCGACGTTCGCCGTCGACCCGGACTCGGGGATCGCCCCGCACGGAGTCGGCCCCGGTCGGATCGTGCTCTCCGGGAAGGCCGCCGGTGAGCTGCGCGCCGAAGCCGGGGACCGGGTACGGCTCGGCGGCACCGAGTGGAGCGTCGCGGCGGTCGCGGGCGACGCCTCGTACAGCCATACGCCCGTGGTGTGGACCGCCCTGTCCGGCGACGCCACCGTGGTCGCCCTCCGCACCGACGGCGCCGACCTCGCGGCGGGCGACCGTGCCGCGGGCACCAGGACCCTCGCCAAGGACGACGCCCTCAGCGCCATCGGCTCCTACCGGGCGGAGAACGGCTCGCTCCAGCTGATGCGCGGATTCCTCTTCGTCATCTCGGCGCTCGTCATAGGGGCGTTCTTCACGGTCTGGACGATCCAGCGCTCCGGCGACATCGCCGTACTGAAGGCGCTGGGCGCCTCCACGCCGTATCTGCTGCGTGACGCGCTCGGCCAGGCGGTGCTGATGCTCACCGCCGGAACGCTCCTGGGCACCGGGCTCGCCACCGCGATCGGCGGGCTGGTGCGCGGCGGCGACGTGCCGTTCGTCCTCGATACGCCGACCGTCCTGCGGCCCGCCGCCGTGATGATCGCCCTCGGGGCGCTCGGCGCGGGCCTGTCCGTCCGGCGGATCACCGCCGTCGACCCGCTGACCGCGCTGGGGAGTGCCCGATGAGCCTGTCTCTGGACGACATCACGCTGACCTATCCGGACGGAGAGGGCCGGCTGACCGCCCTCGACGGGGTCGCGCTGCACGTCCCGGCCGGGACCGTGACGGCGGTCGTCGGTCCGTCCGGCTCCGGCAAGTCCAGTCTGCTCGCGGTCGCCGCGACCCTGGTCACGCCGGATCGCGGACGCGTCCTCGTCGGCGGTACGGAGACGGGAACGCTGAGCCCCGGCGAGCGGGCGGTGCTGCGGCGGCGCGAGATCGGCATCGTCTTCCAGCAGCCGAACCTGCTGCCCTCGCTGACGGCCCTGGAACAGCTCCAGGTGATGGGCCACCTGGACGGACGTCGCCACGTGGCGCACCGGGCGAGGGAGTTGCTGGCCGCGGTCGGGCTCGCCGACCTGGCACACCGGCGGCCGCACCAGCTCTCCGGCGGTCAGCGGCAGCGCGTGAACATCGCCCGCGCGCTGGTCAACGAACCGTCCGTACTCCTCGTCGACGAACCGACCAGCGCGCTCGACCACGAGCGGGGCGCGGCCGTCCTCGACCTGCTGGCCCGCCTCACCCGCGAGCGCGCCACGGCCACCGTCCTCGTGACACACGACCGCGCCCACCTCGACGAGGCGGACGCGGTACGGGAGATGACGGACGGGCGGCTCACGACGGCCGTACGACGGTGAGGTTCTAGCTGGCCGGGCCCGAGCTGGCCAGGGCCTGGGACAGTTCCGCCGCGACCTGCTGGAGTACCGGCACGATCTTGTCGGTGGCGGCCTCGGTGACGCGGCCGGCCGGCCCGGAGATCGAGATGGCCGCGGCGGTGGGGGAGTCGGGCACGGAGACGGCCAGGCAGCGGACGCCGATCTCCTGCTCGTTGTCGTCGATCGCGTAGCCGAGACCGCGCACCTCTTCGAGCGCGGAGAGGAAGCCGTCCGGCGTGGTGATGGTCTTCTCCGTCGCGGCGGGCATGCCGGTACGGGCCAGCAGCGCGCGCACCTCGTCGTCCGGGGTGTGCGCGAGCAGCGCCTTGCCCACGCCGGTGGAGTGCGGCAGCACGCGCCGGCCCACCTCGGTGAACATGCGCATCGAGTGCTTGGACGGCACCTGGGCGACGTACACGATCTCGTCGCCGTCGAGCAGCGCCATGTTCGCCGTCTCGCCGGTCTCCTCGACGAGGCGTGCCAGGTAGGGGCGGGCCCAGGTGCCCAGGAGCCGGGCGGAGGACTCCCCGAGGCGGATCAGACGGGGGCCGAGCGCGTACCGGCGATTGGGCTGCTGACGTACGTAACCGCAGGCCACCAGCGTGCGCATGAGCCGGTGGATGGTGGGCAGCGGCAGTCCGCTGCTCGCGGAGAGCTCGCTCAGACCGACTTCGCCCCCGGCGTCCGCCATGCGCTCGAGCAGGTCGAAGGCGCGCTCGAGGGACTGGACGCCGCCGCTGGGAGCGGGCGTTTTGGCGGCGTCGGTGGTGCTGGCGCTGGACGGCGGCACGAGGCGGTCCTTTCAGGGCGCAGAATCGAGAGGGGCGACCCGAAGGGTCTCGATTAGGGCGGGGCGGCGGCGGGTGACGGGCGGGCAGGGACGCAGCCTACCCGGCAGTCCGTCGATCCCCGGGTTGTGCGTACCTACGTTCTGCTGCGTGGAAGTCTAATTCCACTTTGTGGAAACGTCCAGAGAGCGCGCATCGGAGGCAGAGTGGAGATGCGGACCCTTGACGGCGCAGGGGCCGGAGTGAAGACTCCTTCAACAGAACGTTGAATTTCGTTACGTGGAAGTAAACCCGCGGTATCGGGAGTCAACAGCGGCAGAGAGAGGGGTCCGGGTGTCCGACGTCGGATTGGTCGAACTGGTGCTGCGCTCGACGCGCGTCATCACTCCCGAAGGGACGCGCGCCGCATCGGTCGCGGTCTCCGGAGGGAAGATCACGGCCGTGCTCGCGCACGACGCCGAGGTGCCGGCGGGTGCCCGGCTCGAGGACTTCGGCGACGACGTCCTGCTGCCCGGCCTCGTCGACACCCACGTCCATGTGAACGACCCCGGCCGCACGGAGTGGGAGGGCTTCTGGACCGCCACCCGCGCCGCGGCCGCCGGTGGCATCACCACGCTGATCGACATGCCGCTCAACTCCCTCCCGCCGACGACGACGGTCGACAACCTCCGTACCAAGAAGGACGTCGCCCGCCCCAAGGCGCACATCGACGTCGGCTTCTGGGGCGGCGCGCTGCCCGACAACGTCAAGGACCTGCGGCCGCTGCACGACGCGGGCGTCTTCGGCTTCAAGGCATTCCTGTCGCCCTCGGGCGTGGACGAGTTCCCCGAGCTGGACCAGGAGCAGCTCGCGCAGTCGCTGGCCGAGATCGCCGGCTTCGGCGGCCTGCTGATCGTGCACGCCGAGGACCCGCACCACCTCGCCGCCGCCCCCCACAAGGGCGGCCAGAAGTACGCCGACTTCCTCGCCTCGCGGCCCCGCGACGCCGAGGACACCGCCATCGAGAACCTCATCGCCCAGGCCAGGCGGCTCAACGCGCGCGTGCACGTGCTGCACCTGTCGTCCAGCGACGCGCTGCCGCTGATCGCCGCCGCGAAGGCCGAGGGCGTACGCCTCACGGTGGAGACCTGCCCGCACTACCTCACGCTCACCGCGGAGGAGGTCCCGGACGGCGCCAGCGAATTCAAGTGCTGCCCGCCCATCCGCGAGGCCGCCAACCAGGACCTGCTGTGGCAGGCGCTGGCCGACGGCACGATCGACTGCGTGGTCACCGACCACTCGCCCTCGACCGTAGACCTGAAGACGGACGACTTCGCGACCGCCTGGGGCGGCATCTCCGGCCTCCAGCTGAGCCTGTCGGCGGTCTGGACGGAGGCCCGCAAGCGCGGCTACGGCCTCGAGGACGTCGTCCGCTGGATGTCGTCGCGTACCGCGCGGCTGGTCGGCCTCGACGACCGCAAGGGTGCCATCGCGGTCGGCCGCGACGCCGACTTCGCGGTCCTCGCGCCCGACGAGACCTTCACCGTGGACCCCGCGGCGCTCCAGCACCGCAACCGGGTCACGGCATACGCGGGCAAGACCCTCAGCGGCGTCGTCAAGTCCACCTGGCTGCGCGGCGAACGCATCGTGACCGAGGGCGAGTTCGGCGAGCCGGCCGGCCAACTCCTCTCCCGCCGACCATAGAACCCCGCGCTCCCGCACCCGCTGCGGCACCAGCACCCGCGCCCGCTTCAGCACCAGCACCCGCAACGGCCGACCCTCGAAAGGCAGATCGATCATCGTGACGGCGATTCCCCATTTCACCGGCGACGCGAACCCCTACGGAGGAGGCGACCCGTACGCGGACTACCGCACCGCCGACTTCCCCTTCACCCAGTACGCGAACCTCGCCGACCGGCAGCTCGGCGCCGGTGTCATCGCCGCCAACGACGAGTTCTTCGCCGAGCGGGAGAACCTCCTCGTGCCCGAGGCCGCCGAGTTCGATCCCGAGCACTTCGGCCACAAGGGCAAGATCATGGACGGCTGGGAGACCCGCCGCCGACGCGGTGCCTCGGCCGAGCACCCGTGGCCGACGGCCGAGGACCACGACTGGGCGCTGGTCCGCCTGGGCGCGCCCGGCGTGATCCGCGGCATCGTCGTCGACACGGCCCACTTCCGCGGGAACTACCCGCAGGCGGTGTCGGTCCAGGGCGCCTCGGTACCCGGCTCGCCGTCCCCGGAGGAACTCCTCGCCGACGACGTCAAGTGGACGACGCTCGTGCCGCGGACCGCGGTCGGCGGCCACGCCGCGAACGGCTTCGCGGTCTCCGTCGAGCAGCGCTTCACGCACCTGCGCGTCAACCAGCACCCGGACGGTGGCGTCGCCCGACTGCGCGTGTACGGCGAGGTCGTGCCCGACCCGCGGTGGCTGTCCGTCCTCGGCACCTTCGACGTCGTCGCCCTGGAGAACGGCGGCCAGGTCGAGGACGCCTCCAACCTCTTCTACTCACCCGCCACGAACACCATCCAGCCGGGCCGCTCCCGCAAGATGGACGACGGCTGGGAGACCCGTCGGCGCCGCGACAACGGCAACGACTGGATTCGCTACCAGCTCGTGGCCCAGTCCGAGATCCGGGCGATCGAGATCGACACGGCGTACCTGAAGGGCAACTCGGCGGGCTGGGCGTCGGTGTCGGTCAAGAACGGCGACGACGGCGACTGGACCGAGATCCTCCCCCGGACGCGCCTCCAGCCCGACACCAACCACCGCTTCACCCTCGCCGTCCCCACCGTCGCCACGCACGCGCGCGTGGACATCTTCCCCGACGGCGGCATCTCCCGCCTGCGCCTCTTCGGCTCCCTGACGGAAGACGGCGCGACCCGCCTCTCGGCCCGCCACCAGGAACTGGGCGGCTGACAAGCGCGTTTTCGCCCTTGTCGCGCAGTTCCCCGCGCCCTTTCAGG
>NZ_JBHVWZ010000033.1:0-97610 GCF_042881985.1 Streptomyces sp. NPDC058246
CCCCTGAACAGGGGCGCGGGGACCTGCGCAAGGGAAACCCTCAGTCGACCTCGGCGACCGCCTGGGCGAACTGGGCCTGGTACAGGCGCGCGTACGCCCCGCCCGCCGCGAGCAGGTCGGCATGCGCGCCCTGCTCCACGATCGAACCGTTCTCCATCACCAAAATGGTGTCCGCGTCCCGGATGGTGGACAGCCGGTGCGCGATGACGAACGACGTCCGCCCGTGCGCGAGCTTCGCCATCGCCTTCTGGATCAGCACCTCCGTCCGCGTGTCCACGGAACTCGTCGCCTCGTCGAGCACGAGGATCACCGGATCGGACAGGAACGCCCGGGCGATGGTGATGAGCTGCTTCTCACCCGCGCTCACCCCCGACCCCTCGTCGTCGATCACGGTGTCGTAGCCGTCGGGAAGAGTGCGGATGAAGCGGTCCGCGTGCGCCGCGCGCGCCGCCTCCTCGATCTCCCCGCGGGTGACGCCCACCCGTCGCCCACCACCACCCTTGCCGGAGGCGCTTCGCGCCGCCCCCTCCACTCCAGCCCCGTACGCGATGTTCTCCGCGATCGTGCCGCCGAACAGCCAGGTGTCCTGGAGCACCATGCCGATCCCGGCCCGGAGTTCGTCGCGGGACATCTGCGCCACGTCGACGCCGTCGAGGGTGATCCGGCCGCCGGTGACCTCGTAGAAGCGCATCAGCAGGTTCACCAGCGTGGTCTTGCCGGCGCCCGTCGGGCCCACGATGGCGACCGTCTGGCCGGGCTCCACCTTCAGCGACAGGCTCTCGATCAGCGGCTTCTCGGGGTCGTAGCGGAAGGACACGTTCTCCAGCGCCACCCGCCCGCGCAGCTCGTCGGGGCGGAGGGCGGGGACCGGGTCGGCCTCCTGCTCGTCCGCGTCCAGGAGTTCGAAGATCCGCTCGGCCGAGGCGACGCCCGACTGCACCAGGTTCGCCATCGACGCGACCTGCGTCAGCGGCATCGAGAACTGGCGGGAGTACTGGATGAAGGCCTGTACGTCACCGATGGACAGGGAGCCGGACGCGACGCGCAGGCCGCCGACCACCGCCACCAGCACATAGTTCAGGTTCGACACGAACATCATCAGCGGCTGCATGACCCCGCTGTTGAACTGTGCCTTGAACCCGGCCTCGTACAGCTTGTCGTTCTGCTCGGCGAACTGCGCCGCCGACTCCTCCTGCCGCCCGAACACCTTCACCAGGGTGTGGCCGGTGTACATCTCCTCGATGTGCGCGTTGAGCTTGCCGGTGGTGCGCCACTGCTGCACGAAGTGCGGCTGCGAGCGCTTGCCGACGCGGGTGGCGACGTAGAAGGAGAGCGGGACCGTGACCAGCGCGACGAGCGCGAGCAGCGGGGAGACCCAGAACATCATCGCGAGGACGCCCACGATGGTCAGCAGGGAGTTGATGAGCTGGCCCATCGACTGCTGGAGCGTCTGTCCGATGTTGTCGATGTCGTTCGTCGCCCGGCTGAGCACCTCACCGCGCTGCCGCTTGTCGAAGTACGACAGAGGCAGCCGCGAGAGCTTCGCCTGAAGGTCCTCGCGCATGTGGTAGACGGTCTTGTTGACGGCCCGGTTCACCAGCCGCGTCGCCACCGCCATCAGCAGGCCGGCCAGCAGGAACGTACCGAGCGCGAGCAGCAGGATGTTCCCCACGGCGCCGAAGTCGATGCCCTTGCCCGGGGTGAAGTCCGTCCCCGAGAGCATGTCGGCCATGCCGCCCTCGCCGCGCTTGCGCATGGAGGCGAGGACTTCGGCCTTGGTGGCGCCGGCCGGCATCTGGCGTCCGACGATCCCCGCGAAGACCAGGTCGGTGGCCTTGCCGAGGATCTTCGGGCCGACCACCGAGAGCGCCACGCTCAGGACGACGGCGACCAGCATCGTGTACATGGTGACGCGCTCGGGCTTGAACTGCGCGAGGAGCCGTTTTCCGGACCCCTTGAAATCCATTGAGCGCTGATCGGGGCCGCCCCCGGCCATCATCCGCCCCATAGGCCCGGCCATCAGGCAGCCTCCGCTTCCGTCAGCTGGGAGAGCACGATCTCCCGATAGGTCTCGTTGGACGCCATCAGCTCGTGGTGGCGCCCCGTGCCGACGACCCGGCCCTCGTCGAGGACCACGATGCGGTCGGCGTCCCTGATGGTCGACACCCGCTGGGCGACGATCACGACGGTCGCCTCGGCGGTCTCCTCGGCGAGCGCCGCGCGCAGCGCCGCGTCGGTCGCGTAGTCGAGCGCGGAGAAGGAGTCGTCGAAGAGGTAGATCTCGGGCCGCTGCACCAGGGTGCGGGCGATCGCGAGCCGCTGCCGCTGGCCGCCCGACACATTCGTGCCGCCCTGCGCGATGGGGGAGTCCAGGCCGTTCTCCAGCCGCTCCACGAAGCCCTTGGCCTGCGCCACCTCCAGCGCGTGCCACAGCTCCTCGTCGGTCGCGTCCGGATTGCCGTACCGGAGGTTCGTGGCCACCGTGCCCGCGAAGAGGTAGGGCTTCTGCGGGACCAGGCCGACCGTCTTGGCCAGCAGCTTCGGCTCGAGGGTCGCGACGTCCACGCCGTCGACGAGCACCTCGCCGTCGGTGGCGTCGAAGAGGCGGGGGACCAGACCGAGCAGCGTCGACTTGCCGCTGCCGGTGGACCCGATCACGGCGGTCACCTCGCCGGGCCGGGCCACCAGGTCGATGGCCTTGAGCACCGGCTCCTCGGCGCCCGGGTAGCGGAACCCGGCCTCTCGGATCTCCAGGTGGCCGTGGCGGCGCAGCTCGACGACGGGCGCGCTCGGCGGGACCACGCTGCTGTCCGTGGCCAGCACCTCCTGGATGCGCTCGGCGCAGACCTCCGCGCGCGGCACCATCATGAACATGAAGGTGGCCATCATCACGGACATCACGATCTGCATGAGGTAGGCGAGGAACGCGGTCAGGTCGCCGATCTGCATGCCGCCGCTGTTGATGCGGTGGGCGCCGAACCAGACGACCGCGATGGACGACAGGTTCACCACCGTCATGACGATCGGGAACATCAGCGCCAGCAGCCGCCCGGTGCCCAGCGACACGTCGGTCAGCTGGGTGTTCGCACCCTTGAAGCGATCCTTCTCGTAGTCGTCGCGCACGAACGCGCGGATCACCCGGTTGCCGGTGATCTGCTCGCGCAGCACCCGGTTCACGGTGTCCAGGCGGACCTGCATGGTGCGGAACAGCGGCCGCAGCCGGCGCACGATGAGGGTCACGCTGACGCCGAGGACCGGCACCACGGCGATGAGCACCCCGGACAGCGGTACGTCCAGGCCGAGGGCCAGGATGATGCCGCCCACGCACATGATCGGCGCGGAGACCAGGAGTGTGAACGTCATCAGGGTGAGCATCTGCACCTGCTGGACGTCATTGGTGGTGCGGGTGATCAGCGAGGGCGCGCCGAAGTGACCGACCTCACGGGCCGAGAAGGACTGGACGCGGTCGAAGACGCCCGCCCTGAGGTCCCGGCCCACGGCCGACGCCGTACGGGCGCCGTAGTAGACGGCCCCGATGTTGCAGACGACCTGGGCGAGCGAGATACCGATCATCACGGCGCCGAAGGACAGGATGTAACCCGTGTCCCCCTTCACGACACCGTTGTCAATGATGTGCGCGTTCAACGTGGGCAGATAGAGCGTGGCGCAGGTCTGCAGGAACTGCAGCAGCACCAACAGGGCGATGGGCTTCTTGTACGGACTGAGGTAGGTCCGAAGGAGTCGTATGAGCACGCGGGGTCTCTCGGAGTCGACGACGGCAGGGCGATCTACGGACGATCGGGGGTCGATCGGCGGGCGATCGGTGGTGCACCACCCCCTATCGTCGGACACTCCACCGGTGTTACCTCAACTGATTAACCCAACTGCGGGCCAAGGGTGGATGTGACCTCGGACCTCGGACGTACGCCGGTGGGGTGCTCACGCCCGGAATGCCCCCGGATGCGTCTGTTCCCGTACGGACACGTACTGCTGTCGTACGGCCTGTCCCACGGCGAGTTCCTCGCCGGGCTCCAGCACCTGGGCGACCGCACCCTGCCAGACCGGGGGCAGCCGTGGGTCGAGCGTGCCCTGGGAGACCCCGAGTGCCCAGGCCGCCTGGCGGGCCGCGCCGAGCGCCGCGTAGTCCGCGGGCTGCGGCACGACGACCTGCGCGCCGAAGAGCGCGGGCGCCACGGCCTGTACGGCGGGCAGCTCGGCGGCCGGCCCCAGCAGGAAGATCCGCCGTACGTCGACACCGCGCCCGCGCAGTACGTCCAGCGCGTCCGCGAGCCCGCACAGCATGCCCTCGAAGGCTGCCCGCGCCAGATGCTCGGGCCGCATCGACTCCCGCCGCAGCCCGGCCAGCGTGCCCGCCGTGTGTGGCAGGTTCGGCGTCCGCTCGCCCTCCAGATACGGCAGCAGTACGAGCCCGTGGGCGCCCGGCGTCGACTTCATCGCCAGGTCGGACAGGCCCTCCAGGTCGGGCACGCCGAGGAGTTCGGCGGCGCCGCGCAGCGCCCGTACGGCATTGAGCGTGGTGACGACCGGCAGATGCATCCCGGTCGCGTCCGCCAGTGAGGTGATCATCCCGGTGGAGTCCACCAGCGCCTCGGGGTGTACGGCCATCACGGATCCGGAGGCGCCCAGCGACACGACCGCGTCGCCGAGGCCGATGCCGAGCCCGAAGGCCGCCGCCATCGTCTCGCCGGTCCCGGCGGAGATCAGCAGCCCCTCCGGCGTCGTACCGGCTGCGTCGGACGGGCCGAGCACCTCCGGCAGCGCGGCCTGGTGCCCGAGCGCCAGCTCGACGAGATCTGCCCGATATCCACCGGTCGCCGCCGACCAGTAGCCGGTCCCGGAGGCCCCGCCCCGGTCGGTGGTCCGCCGCACGGGCCGCCCCAGCAGCTGCCAGACGAGCCAGTCGTGCGCCTGCAGGAGGACCGCGGTCCGCAGCGCGGCCTCGGGCTCGGTCTTGTTCAGCCAGCGCAGCTTGGTCACCGGCTGCGCGGCCTGCGGCACACAGCCCACGGCCTGCGCCCACGCCTCGCGGCCGCCGAGCGCGTCCACCAGGTCCGCCGCCGCGACCTGCGCCCGCTTGTCGCCGCCCACGAGCGCCGGCCGCACCGTGTTGCCCTGCGTGTCCAGCGGGACGAGCCCGTTCTGCTGCGCGGACACGCCGATGGCCTGCACGCCTTCGAGCAGCCCACCACCGGCGGCTTCGCCCAGGGACAGCAGCCAGGCCTGTGGATCGACGTCGGAAGGACGCCCGCCGCCCTCGGTGGCTTCCACCGGATGCGGCGCATACCCCTGCCTGAGCACGGCACCCGTGTCCGTGTCGCAGACGACGATACGAGTGAAATCGGGCGAACTGTCCAACCCGGCGACTATCCCCATGGCGGAAATTCTGCCGTACGACGAGGGGTGAGCGCGCCGCGCGGGCGCGCTCGGGCCGGGGCTAGGTGTTCGTGGTGCCCCAGTCGTCCTCGCCGCTGCCGTTGGTGTTCCGCTCCCGCAGCGACCGCACCCGGCCGGCCACCGAGTCGGGGACGTGGTCGCCCACCTTCTCGCCCACCGTGTGCAGTGCCTTGCCCGCGATCTGGCGGCCCTGCTGGGCTGCGGTCTCCGCGGTGTTGCGTACGGCGGGGTTCTGCGCGACCTGGCGCGCGGACTTCTTCAGCTGTTCGTAGCGTTCGCGCCCGGCGCGTGTGCCGAGCACGTAACCCACGATCAGTCCGGCGACGAATGTGAGCCGGTAGCGCATGACGGCCACCCTTCCCTTGCGTCGGCATCGGTGTGGGGGGAACCGATTGGCGGAGCACCCCCCTGCTTGCGCTAATGTATGTGTCGCAGCGAGCGCACGCCCCCTGGCGAATACCCAGGTAGGTGCGTTCGATGCAACGAGGCAATCCTCCGTAGCTCAATTGGCAGAGCAGCCGGCTGTTAACCGGCAGGTTACTGGTTCGAGTCCAGTCGGGGGAGCTCGATCTCCTGTAGCTCAATTGGCAGAGCAGCCGGCTGTTAACCGGCAGGTTACTGGTTCGAGTCCAGTCGGGAGAGCAGCGGAAGAGGACCCCTCCGGGGTCCTTTTTCATGTCCGCGGGAACCGCGCAGGCCGCGCCGAAGTCCTCATGGTCGTGCGATGCCGACCATCCGAAGCAGGAGATCGTATGAGCGGCTATGCTGCGGCAGACGGCGCGCACAAATGTGCGCGACGCGCCGTAATGGGGCGGTAGCTCAGCCGGTTAGAGCAGCGGACTCATAATCCGTCGGCCGTGGGTTCGAGTCCCACCCGCCCCACCACGCGCTACGCGTGAAGAAACGATCTGACCAGCAACTTGGCTGGAGGATCCGGCGAGTTGAGGGATCCCGGCGGCCCGCCTCGGTCACGCTTTCCTGGTCGACAGGATGGATTTGGGCCGCGGATTCCCGCCAAGTCCGACATGGGCCATATGGGGTGACTGTCCCTCGGGTGGAGCAGGTCTCCGCCGGCCCGTCCCCATCGGAGACGGCCCCAACCGAAAGCGGCCGGACGTCCCGGCACCCTCCGCACAGGCGGGCGTGTCCGTGCGCCGGGGCAGGTCCGGGTCCTGGAACGGGACAGCGGAGGGCCTCTCCTGGCACGTCTCCCACGCTCGGTCCGGCTGACCCCGATGGGCCGCGCGATGCTGCCCCACACCCGCGCCGCCCTCGCCGACGCGGCCCGCGTACGGCTCGAGACCCTGGCCGACCGCAGGTGGGTGCAGTACGCCGCGGGCGACGGCGTCGCCGAGATCTCGACCGGAGCTGCGCCGCGGCCGGTTTCCGGCCGCATCCGGCGGTGCGTACCGACCAGGCCGCATCCGGCGGTGCGTACCGACCAGGCCGCATCCGGCGGTGCGTACCGACCAGACGGCCGCCGCGCCCCTGCTCGCCGCGGCCCGCCCGGGGCCCACGCTGGTCCCCGCCGACGTCATTCCGCCTCATTTCGCGGGCCGCCTGCTCAGCCCCCGACCCCGCCCGTGCGCGGCACCCCGGCCGCGTGCACCCGGTCCCACCCGGACCCACTGACCACCGCGTTCCTCGACACGCTCGCCGATCGCGCCCGCGTCATGCCCTCGCACGTTCAGGATCAGCTCGGCCCCGGCCCGCAGCGAGGATGACCGAGATCGTGGCGTCGGTAGTCTTCCGGGCGCCGGGGTGCTTCCGGCTCCGTGCTCCCGGCCACTCGGAGTCCCTCGTCGAGGGAGCCGCCCCTTCCGTGGCCGCCGAGCTCGCGGTCCTGCTCGAAAGCCTGGAGGGCTGACGTCATGTCGTATCTGTTCCTGGGGTTCGTGGGTGTGCTCGCCGGCATCCGGGCCCTGGCGCTGCGCCGGCGGCAGCTGAGCACGGCCGCCGCGCCGTCCTCCTCGGTGATCCTCCGGCCGGGGGTCCTCGCGGTGCTCGCCGGGATCGTGATCGCGGGCGGGGCCTTCCTGCTGGCGGGCGGAATCGTGGCTCTGGTCCAGGGCTGAGGGCCGGGCGGCCCCTCGTCGAGCGAGGGGCCGCCCGGCGTCTTTCGTCAGAAGCCGACGGCCACCTCCAGCCACTGCGGGTTGCCGTGGGAGATGAAGGAGGACTGGCCCGCCACGTCGTCGTACGGGAAGCCGTAGGCGAGGTTGTTGATGGCGTTGTCGTGCCAGAACTTGGCGTAGTAGTTGGCCGGCGCCGACTTGTAGTACTGGGTCGGGTCCGACTGGCCGGAGGACGGCAGCGTGGCCACGTGCCGGTTGAGCGCGGCGCACATGTTCGGATTGCTCGCCATGCTTCCGGCGCAGCCGAAGATGTACTGCGTGGTCTCGTTGACGCCGACGGACTGGGCGTAGGAGGTGAAGTAGTTGGCGTTCGCCCCGCCCGGTTTGAAGCTCGGGTCGCTGCCGGGGGCGATGATCCGGTACGGGGCCTGGCTCTGCGCCAGCACCTTGAACTCCTGCGGGACGGCGTTGATGAAGTCCTGGAAGACCTGGGACCGGGACTTGGCGAAGAAGGCCTGGGTCTCGCCGACCTGGACGTCGTAGCCGTCATAGGCGTGCAGGCGCATCGCCAGGGGCAGCCCGTAGGCGTCCACGCGGGTGGTGTTGCCGTTGAAGACGCCACCGCCGACGGTGAACTCGATGAAGTCGTAGTACTGGCTGTTGGGTGAGCCGACGTAGAAGTACATCCGGCCGGACGAGTTGGCGGGCATGTCCAGGTAGGGCTGCTCCGCGATGGAGTGGGTCTGGCCGTTGAAGCTCCAGTAGACCTGGCTGTCCGGGTAGGCGCCGTTGGTCCGGTTGAGGATCGCCACCTCGATCGCGTTCTTGGCGGTCGGGATCTTGCTGGTGTCGCCCCAGAAGTCGCCGGTCGGCGGGGGTGTCGTCCCGCCGCCGGTGCCGTAGACCTGGAACTCCCAGAGCGAGTAGCCGTACGGGGTGGCCCGCGCTGTGCCGTACAGGCGGACGTACCGGCCGGAACCGGTGACGTTGAGGGTCTGCACCCCGCCGGTGCCGGCGGTGGTGGAGTAGATCGAGGTCCAGCTGGTGCCGTTGGTGGAGGTCTGTATCTGGAAGGCGGTCCCGTAGGCGGCCTCCCAGTTGAGCACCACCTGGCTGATCTGGGCCGTGGCGCCCAGATCCACCTGGAGCCACTGCGGGTCGCTGAACGCGCTGGACCATCGGGTGGTCGTGGAGCCGTCCACGGCGGCCGAGGCGGGGGTTCCCACCGCCTCCGTGGACGAGGCGGTGGCCGGCTTGCCCTGCGAGAGCAGGGTGCCGGCCGCGTGCGCGGAGGGCTGGTCCACCGCGACGACGAACGCCGCCAACAAGGCGACGAGCAGGGCGAGGAGGAGGGGGGTTCCGGGTCTGTCCTGAGCCGGCCGACGGCGCTGGTGCGCCGGCGCGGGGGGAATGCTCGGCATGGTTTCTCCTGAACAGGTGGGGGCCTGTGGATCCTGACGTGCCTGAGGTGCTGGCGTGCGTGAGGTGCCGGACGTGCCTGACGTGCTGATATGCCTGACGTGTGACGTGTCTCGCGTGTCTCGGTGAGCGTCGTAAGTACGAGAGAGCGCTCTCTCGGGTGGTTGGTATATACCTTCGCCGTGGTTCGGTGTCAACGGAACGAGCACGCGGACGTGCTTACCGGGCGCAGTCCCCAACTCCGGGAGTACGCCGCCCGGTTGAAGCGTGCCGGGACCGGTCCCGGGCCGGCGGTTCTGGCGTGACGGCTCGGCGGGGGCGCGTTTCCGAGGCGGACAGTGGCTGGTGAGGACCGATGGCTGAGATCAACGACGTACCGCGCCGAGTCCGGGCTCGCCGGCGCACGGGCCCTGGGGCTCTCGAGCTTCGGCGGCATCGGGATCATGGCCGGGCGGGCCGGCCGGGAGGGGTCCCGGCCGGCGTACGACCTCCGGGGCCCTCCCGGCGGACGTGGCGTCGAGTGGCCTGATATGAAGCCTGGTTGACCTGCGGATTCGTTTCGTCCGGTGGCCCGTTGGGCAGGGATCCGGCAGCGTTTGACCCGGTCCACCGGACCGAGGGAGGGGGAGCGCTGTGCGTGACCATGTACGGACGCCGGACGGGCGGCTGCTGCGCGTCGAGGTCTCGGGGGATCCGCGCGGTCGCCCGGTGTTCCTGCTGCACGGAATGCCCGGCAGCCGGGTCGGCCCCCGGCCGCGGTCCATGTTCCTGTACCAGCGAGGTACCCGGCTCATCAGCTACGACCGCCCGGGTTACGGGGGGTCCGACCGTATGCCGGGGCGGCGCGTCGTCGATGTCGTGCAGGACGTGGCGTGCGTGGCCGACGCCTTGGGTCTTGAGCGGTTCGCGGTGGCCGGGCGGTCCGGGGGCGCGCCGCACGCACTGGCGTGTGCCGCGCTGATGCCGGAGCGGGTGACGCGGGCCGCCGCGCTGGTCGGGCTCGCGCCGCGGAACGCGGAGGGGCTGGACTGGTTCGCCGGGATGGCGCCGTCGAACGTCCATGAGTTCCGGACCGCGTTCAACGATCCCGAGCGGTTCGTCGCTCGGCTGATTCCCCGGTCGGCTGCGATCAGGCGCGACCCGGTGCGGCTCCTGCAGGAGTTGCGGCACGAACTCACCGACGACGACCGGCAGATCGTGTCGGACAACACGATCCGGTCGATGCTGCTGCGCAACTACCGGGAGGCGCTGCGGACGTCTCCCTACGGGTGGGTCGACGACGCGCTGGCGCTCACGGGGGTGTGGGGGTTCGATCCGGCGGAGATTCAGGTGCCGGTGTTGTTGTGGCACGGGGTGAAGGACGTCTTCTCGCCGGCGTCGCACTCGTCCTGGCTCGCCGCCCGGATCCCGCGGGCCACGGCTGTCCTCGAACCTACCGCGGCGCACTTCGCGGCGTTGCGGGCCCTGCCCAAGGTGCTGACGTGGCTGCTGGGTGACACCAGGGTCTTCGCCCCCTCCGCCCCTGCCCGTCCCGTACCGGGGGCGCTGCCCCCGAACCCCCGCTCCTCAACCGCCGGAGGGGCTGTCCCCAGCCCGTCCGGCGTTTGAGGAGGCGGCACTCCTTCCGTCACACCGCCAGCGGTTCCAGGTCCCGGTAGATCCGGCGCTCGTCGGCCGCGACCCGGGTCATCCCGTTCTCGTCGCCGAGGAGCGCCCGCAGCTCGCCCAGCGCCTCGTCGCGCAGCCGGCGGGCCTCGTCCTTGCGGCCCAGTGCGGCGAGCGTGAGGGCGGAGTTGGTGACGACGGCGAGGGTTTCGGGGTGGTGGGGGCCGAGGACGGCGCGGAGGGTGATGACCGCGTTCTCCTCCAGTTTCCGGGCCTCGGCGAGACGGCCCTGGTCGGCGAGGACGTTGGCGTAGTTGATGCCGGTGAAGAGGGTGTGCGGGTGCTGTTTCCCGAGGACCTCGCCCATGCGGCGCAGGACTTGGCGGAAGACCGCCTCCGCCTCCTCCGTGTCGCCACAGCCCCAGTGGAATATCCCGAGGTTGTTGAGTGCGGCCTGGGTGTAGGGGTGGGCTTCGCCCGGCACCTTCATGTACTCGGCCACCGCCTTCCGGGCCACCTCGCGCGCGGCCTCCCGCTCGTCGGCCGCGAACAGGTCGGCGGCCATGTTGAGGTCACAGGCCAGCCAGTCCGGCGTCGGGGTGTCGTACTGAGCCCGGTACTGCGCGCACGTCGCCGTCGTCAGCCGCCGCGCGTCCTCGAACTGGCCCGCCCTGCGCAGCGACACGGCCAGCGACTTGGCGCAGCTCAGCGTGCCGGGGAAGTCCTTGCCGAGGATGCGTTTGTGGGCGTCGTAGGCGCGGGAGAGGAGGGAGACCGACTCCGTGTACCGGCCCACCTCGCGCAGGTCGCGGCCCAGCCGGGCCGCCGAGGCCAGCGTGTACGGATGGTCGGGGCCGAGCACCTCGATACGGCGGTCGTAGGTGTCCTGGTCGATGACGCGAGCCTCGCCGTAGCGGCCGACCATGCGCAGGGCGAGCGCGAGGTTGTTGGCCGCGCTGAGGGTGCGCCGGTGGGACTCGTGGAAGATCTGGCTGAAGCCCTCGTGCGCCTCCCGCGCGAACTCCACCGCCGACTCGTACACCCCGAGCGCCGCCAGGTCGCTCGCGAGGCCGGACATGGTGACGTAGGTGTGAGGGTGGGAGGGACCGAGAACCCGCTTCTGACGTTCCAGGAGCTCGCTGTTGATCTCTCGGGCCTCGACGTAACGGCCCTGCGAACGCAGGATGTTGCCGAGCTGGCAGCGCAGGTACAGGTACTGAACGTCGTCCTCGCCCAGAATCGGCTTCCAGTGGTCGAGGAGCTCCTCGGCGAGTGACTGGGCGCCGGAGAACTCGCCGCGCTTCCACAGGTAGCGGACGCGGTCGATGAGCAGCCTGCGGGTCGGCGCCTCCGTGCAGTTGCGGGCGTCGGAGGCGGCCAGGTGCGGCCAGATCACCGCGAACCTCGGCCAGGTATCGGGGTCGTCGATCGGCTCGTCGCCGTCGGGCCGGCAGCCCGCGAGTACGGTGTGCACGACGTGCCGGGCGTGCCGCTGCTCCTCCTCGCTGAGCTGCGAGCGGATCACCGCCTGGACCAGCCGGTGGACCTGGATGCTGTTGCTGACCTGGTCGACCTTGGCGAGCGCGAACCGGCCGATCTCGCGGATGACACGGCCGAGCAGCAGACTCTCCTGGAGGGCGGGATCGTACGGCCTGAGGGCGTCGATCATCTCCTTGCTGTACAGCAGGTGGGAGGAGATCGGTTCGGCGGCCAGAAACGCGCAGAGCTGGAGCAGCCGTACCGAGGCGGGGGAGCGTTCGCGCAGCCTCGCTATGGAGATGTTCCAGGTCGCGGCCACCGTCTTGGGGTAGTCGGCGGGCTGGTTGAGGTCCAGCACCTCCGTCGTCTGGTCGGCCAGCTGCCGCAGGTACTCCTCGATCGGGGTGGCCGTCTCGGCGAGCCAGGCCGCCGCCTGTTCCACGGCCAGCGGCAGGTCGCCCACCGCGATCGCCACCTGGTCGGCCTCCTCGGCGCTGAGTCCCGAGGCGCGCCGGGTGAGGTGCTCCACGCTCTCCTCGCGCAGGAACACGTCGATGGGAAGGGAGGCGCCCTGCTGGGCCCAGGCCTGGTTGCGTGAGGTGACGAGGATGTGGCCGCCGCCTTCGGTGGGGAAGTAGCGGGTGAGCTTCGCGGGGTCGTCGGCGTTGTCGAAGACCAGGATCCAGCGCTTGGTCGGCGCGCCGCGGCCGAGCATCTGCACGGCTTCCTGGCTGGCCAGGTTGATGTCCTCGCCGCCGGGCGCCCCGATGCGGGCGGCGAGTTCGGCGAGCGAGGAGACCACGTTGCCGGGGTCCTCGGCGGAGATCCACCACACCAGGTCGTAGTCCGCCATGAACCGGTGCACGTACTCCAGCGCCACCTGAGTCTTGCCGACCCCGCCGAGCCCGAACAGCGCCTGCGGCTGCGGCAGGACGACGGACATGCCACCGCCGAGCTGGTCACGGACCCGGTCCAGGATGACGTTGCGGCCGGTGAAGGTGTTGTTGCGCTGCGGCGCGTTCCAGATCGCCGGGGTACTGCCGGGGAAGCGGGGCCCCGAGGGGCCGCTGTCCAGGGGCCGGCCCGGCAGTTCCAGGACGCCGAGCAGCGCGCTGATGCACTGGGTCTCGTCGAGCCGGTGCAGATCGACCGGGTTGTGGTCGAGATACGACTCCGGCAGCCGGACCTCGTCGACCCGCAGCGGCACCAGCGTGCCGCCGGGGACCTCCGTGTCGGACGCGATGAGGGCGCGCCAGACGGTGTCGGCGTTGCGGGACTTGCGGAAGGCGTTCGACAGCAGGACGAGGGTGCGCTGCGCGGGGTCGGTGTGCTCGACGGGTCCGGTGGCGATGTCGTGCGGGACGACGTGACAGCCGGCCCGCTTGAGGAGCGCCTCGGCCCAGTCGGCCCACATCCGGTTCTCCGCCGCGTACACGATGACGACATCGGCCGCGGTGGTCATCGGCCGCCGCCGCAGGAACGCGTCGCGGCAGCGCAGCCGCACCGGCTCCGGCACCGGCGGCAGCGCGGTGACCTCGCCGTCCGAGATGACCGCCGTGAGCCGCTCGAAGGCGGACAGCAGCGAGTTGGCGATACCGCTCTCGTCACCGACGGTGGCGAGCGTCTCCTCGTACGCGTAGTACGGGCGGTACGGGATCTCGACGGCGCCCCAGTACGCGGTCAGCTCCTCGCCGCCGAGTTCCTCGCCCCCGAGCCCCTTGGGCAGCCCGTCGAACTTCAGCCGGGCAAGGGCACGTCCCGCGTCGACCTTCTCCTTCTCGCCCTCGTCGATCCGCATCGGCACGGGCAGCACCCGGATCCTGCGCTTGCGGTAGCCGTCCTCGACGCTGCGGGCGACGGCCGCCGCGCCGTCGAGGGACTGGTCGCTGAGCGTGAAGCAGTCCACGAGCACGTCGGGCATCTGCATGGTGCAGATGTCGGCGTTGTCCGAGAGCCCGGTCCGGCTGTCGATCAGGACGTAGTCGTACGACGCCTTCATGTCGTCGCGCAGCGCGTCGAGGAAGAGCCCGCCGCCGAGCCGCTCGTAGAAGTTGTCCCACTCGAAGGACGACACGGTCGCGGAGTACGAGCGGTCCTGGCGTCCCGCGGAGAGGAAGTCGAGCGAGCCGCCCTCCAGGAAGCGCAGCCCGAGCCGCTCCGGGGTGAGCGAGATGGCGTGCTGCTCCACGCGCGCGTAGTCCAGGTGCCAGGCGCCGGAGCGCTGGGTTCCGGTGGTCGCGGCCCAGGCGTACTCGTTGATGATGTCGATGACACCGGTGGTGGCCGCGAGCGCGTTGGGGTCGAGGAAGGGGTGGAAGAAGCGGTGCAGACCGGGGGCTTCCAGGTCCCAGTCGACGGCCAGGACGCGTTTGCCGTTGGCGGCGAGGATCCACGCGGTGTTGGCCAGGGCCATCGTCCGGCCGGTGCCCCCTTTGTACGAGTAGAAGGTGATGATGCGTCCGTCCTGCGCGGCCGTCATGCTTCTTCTCCTCCGTCGTCGGATCCGCCTTCGTCACGCGGCGAGTGAATGGGGCCCATCAGCCGGGGCCTGCTGATCGGCGGGCCCGCGGGCGGATGCGCCTCGGCATGCTTGAGGTACTGCCGGGTCGCGTGCGCGACGACGGCCGGCAGTACGTCGGTGAAGGCCTTCAGGGTGGGTACGCCGTTGACGGCGACCCGGCAGTCGGTGCGCCGGCCCCGGTCCAGGATGGTCGGCAGTGTCCGCTCCAGCTCCGCCGTCAGCTTGCGGCCCTCCTCGCCGTGGCACTGGATGTCGGCCCGGTTCCACGGGACGATCGCGCTGACCCAGGGACGCGCGTTCGCGTCGAGCGCCGCGAGTCTGCGCCGCCGTTCCTCGTCGGTGAGCGCCCATCGGTCGATGAGCAGAATCCCGGGGCGGCTCGGTGCCGCCTTGTCGGAGTCGTCCGTCACCAGGGTCTCGCCGGTGTCCTCGTCGTCGAACGACGACACCGTGATCCGGTAGTCGAGGGAGCGGATCAGCTCCTCGGCGAGCGAGGGCAGCGGCCGCGTCGACTCCGAGTGGTACGGGTTCCAGTCCTGCGCGTCCTCGCCGTACGGACGGGCGTCCCGGTGCTCCGGGATGGTGTGCCGGGTGGGCGCCGCCACGGTGAGATGAATGCGCCGGGGGCCCTCGCCGCGCGGCTTGAACGCGCTCGGCGTGCTCTCGTACGGCCGGGGCCTGCTGGACGGCAGCGGCGACTCGTGCGCGATCTGCACGATCCGCTGGGCGAGTCCGAGGACGGTCTCCTCGTACTCGTCGTGCAGCCGGTTGAGCTTGATCAGACCGTAGATCCCGTTGGCCGCGTACCGGTCTCCGAACGCCGCGTGATCCACGTGTATATGCCGTACGGAGTCCGGGAGTTGGGCGTAGTCGATATGCGTCCACAGGGCGGGGACGATGGCGGGCACGGCGCCGGAACCGGTGGCCCGCGCCCGCAGAATACGTTCGTTGAACGCGAACCATTCCCGACCGCAACTCTCACTCGTGAAGTACCGCGGCGAGAACAGCGGCACGAACACCCGGCACGTCGCGAGATTCTCACTGAGCTTTTCCGGCCACCCGTCACCCGAGCGCATCTCGCGGTCCATGAACCCGGCGGGCGCGCCCGCCGGGAGATCCGTGAGCGCCATGATGTGGTCGCACAGATCCGTGAAGAGGACGTGCACCCAGTGATCCGGATCGCCGTTGCCGGTCCCCCAGGCCGGTGTGTGGGCGTAACTCAGGAAGAAATACGGCCGGTTGTCCGATGCCCGTTCAGGTATGTCCACGCGCCCCCCTGCCTGTGGATGAGCCCCTACGGGATGTTCACCTGGCCGGAACCCACAATCTTCCCGACCGAGCGCCCACACGGGTCGCCTCTTTCACGTCAATCCATGGCGATATCCAGACATCTGGACACCGGCCTGGTCGACGGCTTCCCGCATCCCGAAGAGCAGCACCGTTTTCCCCGCCATTTCCCGTTCCGTCACGAGATCACGCGGCAGCCGTGCCCCGATCGCCCCGAAGTCCCCGTCGTACAGCACGATGTCCTCGTACGTGGTCCAGTGACCCGGTTCACTCACGACACAGTGGTACGCCCGGCGCGCGGGCGCGGGCCGCAGACGGTACTCGGCGAGATGGAACGCGCTGCACACCTCGAACCCCACCCGGAACAACAGGACTTGAGCGTCGGCCGCGTACAGCTTCGCCAGCGGGGAGCCCTCGCCGAGATGACAGTGCGGATCGTGCTCGCCCAGCAGCTCACCGGCCCGGGGGCCGAGCGCGGCCAGCGAGGTGTGCGGATGCCGGCTGCGTACCGCGCCCGGCGTGGTCCGCACGCACTCGGCGAGCACGCCCATCGTCGGACAGGGCGTCTCCTGGGGATCGAACGGAGGCATCGACGCCCGGAACGCCGCCTCCTCGCCCTCGGACATACCGTCGGTGAGCGCCTTGTACGCCCGGGAGGTGAAGGAGTTCTCGGGCGAGAAGGTGGGCACGACGAGCGTGCCCTCGGGGCCGAGCACGTCGAGCAGCGCGTCCCGCACCTCGGCGGCGCGCAGCCCCGCACTACCGAGGGAGGCGTGCACCATGAGGATCCCGCCGGGGCGTACGCCCAACTCGGCGAAGAGGGCGGCTAGTTGAGCGCGCGTCCGGGGAGTGCCCGGTCGGGTCCGGTCGCGTGGGGCGGCGGGAATGCTTCGGTCACCTGGGCCGGCCGGATCGCTTTGGTCATCCGGGTCGGCCGGTTGGGTGCGGTCGTGTGGGGCGGCGGGAATGCTTCGGTCACCTGGGCCGGCCGGTTGGCTTTGGTCATCCGGGTCACCCGGGTCGGCCGGTTGGGTGCGGTCACCTGGGTCGGCCGGATTGCTTTGGTCGTCCGGGTCGGCCGGTTGGTTTCGGTCATCCGGGTCGGCCGGTTGGGTGTCGTCGGGTGAAGGGGGCCGTCGGGTGCCGTCAGCCACGGTGGGCCGCCCATTCGGCTCGCAGCTCCTCGGCCAACACCGCTCCGGTCTCGGTCAGTTCGTCCTCCGGCCGGGCGGCCAGCCGCTCCAGGGCGCGGCCCGCCCGCTCCAGCGCGGCGGCGCGCGCATCCTCGTCGCCCGTCCAGTACGCGGCGTTGCCGAGCTCCCGGCTCGCCTCGTCGAGCAGCCGCCCTGCCCTGTTGCCCGGCACGTTGAGATCCACCGTCTCGCGCAGCGCCGTCAGCCGCGCGAGGCGTCCGACACGCGGCAGTTCCCGTACGAACTCCTCCGGCTCGAAGTCGACGGCCAGCCCCAGCGCGCCGAGCCCGTGCGCGCCGAGCCGCACTCCGGCGCCCGCCACGAGCGGGGTCACCGTGGTGACGTGCAGCGCGTTTACGTCGGCCGGCCGGCCGGGCTCGCGCTCGGCCGCCAACTCGTAGGCCGAGCGAAGCCGTTCGGCGAAGCGGGCGCGGTCGTCGGGGGCGAGAGGAGGAGCGACGGGCACCGGATAGCAGTCGCGGAGCGGATCGGCGTCGTCGAGACGCAAGCGGGTGCCGTCCGGGAGCGAAAGGGCGGCCAGCGGGCGCCACCCGCCGGGGCTGTCCTCGGGGGAGCACTCGTCGCCCGTCGCGGTACGGACCCGGAGCCGGCCGGCGGTCACCGCGACCTCGATCCGGCCGGGCTCGGGCAGAGTGAGGGTGCCCAGGGTGGGGAGGTACAGCTCGGGAGCGGTCTGGTCCCAGGTGAGCTTGAGGTCGGCTCGGGCGTGGACGGCGACGCCGACGGCCGCCGCGGCGAGCGGTGCGACGGTGGCCGGCTGATGATCAAGGGAGTGCCTCAGAGCGGTGCGCACATAAGGGTGAGCGAGGACCTCGTCGACATGGGTCATGCCGTCCGCCGCGCCGTCCAGGTCGAGGAAGGCCCGCCACAGTTCGTCCCAGTCCGGTTCCGCGGTGTGGCGAGCCGCGACGGCGGCGAGGAGAAGGCGGTTCAACTCGCCCTGGGACCACCAGAGTTCTTCCTGACTCTTGACGGCCGGGGAGAGCGCGCGCTCCGTGATCCGCTCGGCGACTCCTGCCACGAAGGCCTTCAGGTCGGCACAGAAGACGGACGGGTTGTCGAAGGCCCGCTCGCCGCTGTACCGGTGCGCGTAGAGACCTCCGCCGCATGATTCGACCACGGGGCAGCGGCGGCAGGTCTCGCTGACGCCCTCCAGTCCCAGCTGCCGTGCGCGTACGCCTGGGTGCCGCGCGAACTCCTCGAAACTGTGCCGGAAGACGTCGTACCCGGTCGCGGGAGCGCCGTCGTAGGCGGTCTTGAGTGAATCCGCCTGCTCGAAGCTGCCGTCGGTCTCCACCACGGCGAGGTCGCTCGGAGCGAGGCCCATGGCCTCCGTCAGGCTCGATCCGCCCCGCAGGGTGCTGAGGACCGAGTCGAAGGTCCGCACCGGCACGGTGCGCCCCTGCCGGTCCCAGTGATCAAAGATCTCGAGGAGCCAGTCGGCGTAGGCGGTCGGTGAATCCGCCGGTCTCGGCGGCGGGCTGTCCCAGGTCGAGTGCGGGAGCAAGTAGTCGATTCTGGGCGGTTGAAGCGATACGAGGGCGTCGTGCACCGCGAGGGGATCGTTGGCCACATCCACGGTGCAGAGCAGGCCGCTGTAAAGATGCCGGTACTCGGGAGAGCGCAGCAGGGTGATCGCCCGCAGCACCCGGTCGTAACTGCTGCGCCGTCTGCGGTCCAGCCTGTGCCGGTCGTTGGCCACCCGATCGCCGTCGAGCGAGATGCTGACTTTGACGCCGAATTCCTTGAACACATTGAGATGAGCGGTGTTCAGCTGCACGCCATTGGTGTGAATCCGGAGATCGAGAGTGGTGACCGGAGTGATAGTGCGAGTGAGTTCCGCACAAATGTTTCTCATACGAGCGGGGCCCACGAGAAGGGGTTCGCCACCGTGAAGGATCACCGAAACGGACGGTAGTTCATGTGCTTCCGCATATGCCGCGAATCTGCGCGCAACTTTCCCGACCGTTTCCTCGGGAATTGCGGGCGGGCGCCCTCGCCAGCTTTGGTCGGCGTGCTCGTACACGTAACAGTGATCACAGGCGAGGTCGCATCGGCTGTGAATTTTGAGAACGAGCTGCTGCAGCGTCACTCGGCGAAGGGTAGTGCCAGAGCGGGGTGGCGTGTACCAGTAACTTCTTGATCACGCAAGGCGGTTGATGGCTCCGGAGCGCGGGCACGGGCGCACGGGCGGTCGTGGAGCCGCCGGTGCGCCCATGGCGAAGTCTGACGCCTAGAGGGCCGAGTCGAAGGTGATCGGCTTGACCGGACGCCTTCCGGGGATGCCCGTCGCCCGTCCGGCAGCGGGGGCGATGGCCGACAGGGGCGTGTGCTGCTTGCGCACGGGCCGGAGGTCGGCTGGCTGGTGCGTCGTCGGCGTCACCGAAAGGTTCATTTTAGGACTTTCGAGTCTGAGGCGGGGGATATCTCTTCTTCTTAGGCGGACCCTACAGGAGATCAACGGCAATGGCCTGTGGGATCGGCCGATTCCGCCGCAATATTGCCGGGTCCGGCCGACGGTAATGCGGGTGGCGGTGGAACAGGAAACGCTGGGCTGTCCGAGTGAATGCTGAACGTCAGTTCGGCGGGTGTCCGCGGATCAGATCGGTGACTGCCAGGTGGCCGTCGTGCCCGTGTCGCCGGCGTCCGTGGCGCCGTCGTCGTGGACCGTCAGGCGGACGGCGGCGCGGCCGTCGGGCAGGGTCGCCGCCGCGTCGACCGTGACCTCGATACGGGACACCCCGGTGCGGTGCGAGGCGGCCGCCAGCGCGCGGCGCAGACTCGCGAGCAGATGACCGGCCACCGACTCCGGGACACGGCTTTCCACGGCACCGGTGAACCGGGTCGACGGCTGGAAACCGAGCACCGCCGCCGCGCCCGCCGTCTCGCGCAGCACCTTGCCGCGCAATGTGGTCGGGGCGTCGGCGGGCGGCTGTTGCAGCGCGAAGATGGCGGTACGCACTTCCTGGATGGTGGACTGCAACTCATCGACGGCCCGGCCGAGGATGGCGTACACGTCCTCGCCCGCACCGCCGCCGCCCGCGCCGGTATCGCCTGTGCCGCTGTCGCCCCTGCCGGCGTCGCCCGTGCCGCTGTCGGCCGTGCTCCTGCGCTGCGTCGATTCGAGCATCATGCCGGTCGCGAAGAGGCGTTGTACCACGAGGTCGTGCAGGTCGCGAGCGATGCGGTCGCGGTCCTCGTACACGGCGAGGCGCTCGCGGCTGTGCTGGGCGTCCGCGAGGACCAGGGCCAGCGCGGCCTGCGAGGCGAACTGCGTGGCCAGCAGCCGTTCCACCGAGGTGTACGGCCGGTCGCCGCGTCGGCGGGGCAGCGCGAGCGTGCCGATGAGCCGGCCGTCCGCCTGGAGGGGGAGCATCATGCTCGGCCCGAAGCGCGTGCGGACAGGGGTCGTCATCCGGGCGTCGGTCGCGGAGTCCTCGATGAACACCGGTTCACCACCGAGGAGTTGTTCGAGGACGGGACTGCCCGGGGCGATGGTGGTGCCGACGATGTCACCGGGGTCCTCCCGTGTGGACGCGGTCACGATCTCCATGCCGCCGTCATCGGTGGGCTGCAGGATGACGCCTGCCGAGGCGTCGGCGAGCATCCGGGCCCGTTCGGCGACGGTCATCAGCGCGTCGTCGGCGGCCTCGCCGTGGAGCAGTGCGGTGGTGACGGCCGCCGCGCCCTCGATCCAGCGCTCGCGCTGCCGTGCGGTCTCGTACAGGCGGGCGTTGCCGATCGCGATGCCCGCCTGGGTGGCGAGGACGCGCAGCAGCTGCTCGTCCTCGTCCGTGAACGGGCCGTCGAGCTTGTCGGCGAGAGAGAGATTCCCGAACATCTCCTCGTCGACGAGGATCGGGACGCCGAGGAAATCGTCCGACCGGCCGACGACGCCCCGGCCGTTCTCGACCGCGGCCTCGACCTCGGTCCCCGGCTCGGTCTCCGGCCGGCCCACCGTACGGACCTCCATCAGCCCGTCGTGCCCCGGGTCGACCATGCTCAGCGCCGCGTACCGCGCGCCCGTCAACTCGGCCGCGCCGTCAACGATGTGCTGGAGGGTGGCCCGCAGTTCGAGATCGGTACCGACACCGAGGACGGCTTCCAGGAGCGCGGGGAGACGGGGCACGGGGTCGCTCATACGGGGCCCTGGACGCTGGGGCCGTCAGCCCGCCGCGGGGTCGAGGACCAGCGGCTCGATCTTGCCCTCCAGCATGTAGCCCAGGCCCTGGACGGCACACACGTCGGGCCGCTCGGCGATGTGCACCGGCATGCCCGTCGCCTGCCGCAGCATCTGGTCGAGCCCGGGCAGCAGCGCACTCCCGCCGACCATCATGATCCCGCGGTCCGCGAGGTCGGCCACCAGGTCGGGCGGGCAGGAGCGCAGCACCTTGCCGATCCCGTCCAGTACGGCGGTGAGCGGGGTCTGGATGGCATCGCGTACGGCGGCGGTGTCGACCTGCACGGAACGGGCGAGGCCGGTCGCCACGTCGCGTCCGTGGATCTCGGTCGACGCCGGGCCGTGCGTGGTGAGGCCGTTCCCGGAGAGGGCGAGTTGCAGGGGCCGTACGGCCTGACTCGGCAGCATCAGCTCGTGGTGGTGCCGCAGATGCTGCACGATCGCGTGGTCGACGGCCTCGCCGCCGACCGGAATGCGTTCGGCGGTCACGATCGAGCCCAGCGACAGCACGGCCAGCTGGGTTGCGGCCGCCCCGCACACCATGACCATGGTGGCCTCGGGCTGCTCTACGGGCAGCCCGCATCCCACCGCGGCGGCGATCAGCGTGTCGACCAGCTCGACCCGCCGCGCCCCCAGACCCACCAGTGTCTCGATCGCGGCGCGCTGCGCCAGCGGGTCGGCGTCGTGCGGGGTGCAGGCGGCGGCCCGCAGCCGCGGCTTGCGGCGCAGCGTACGGCGGACCTTGTCGCCGAGCAGATGGCGCAGCATCCGCTGGGCCATCTCGATGTCGACGACCGTGCCGCCGGACACGGGCCGTACGACACGGATGTAGTCGGGCGTGCGGCCCGTCATCTTCTCCGCGAACTCGCCGACCGCGATCAGCGCGCCCGTCTTCGTGTTGATCGCGGCGACGCTCGGCTGGTCGACGACCAGGCCCGCGCCCTTCACGTACACACGGGTCCGCGCCGCGCCCAGGTCGACGGCGAAGTGGCAGCGGCGCAGCCGCTCCAGACTGGCGGTCATGGCAGGTCCTCCCGAGAGCGCAGACCGTGGGGACCCGCCGGTCGGCGGTCCTCTCTCGCATCGTGCGGGCGCCGCGTGCGGGGCGCTCTCTGTGGGGGGCCGGGCGGGGTGCCGCTGGATGGGTGATCTTGGGCTGTCCTGGCGGGAAGCCGCCAGGGCGCCTTCCCGCCAGGTTCCGGCAACTCCCCCGCAACACAAGGCCCCCGACACTCTTCGCAGCACGACCAGGGTCTGCCGCCGACGGCCGCTGACGAAGAGAGGCATCGATGACCAGAGAACCAGCGAGACGCGGAGCCGCGCTGCTGTCGGCCGGGCTCGTGCTCGCCCTGCTGCCCCCGGGGCAGGCGGACGCGCGGGACTCCGGCACCTCGGCGGAAGCGACGAGGCCCGCCTCCGCCACCCGCACCGTCTCCCTGGTCACCGGCGACAAGGTGACCGTCACCGACCTCGGCGGCGGCAAGAAGACGGTCACCGTCGAGCGCCCCGAGGGCGCCACCGGCGCCGTGCGCACCCAGGTGGTGAACGGCGCCGTCACCGTCGTACCGGACGAGGCGCTGCCGTATCTGCGGGCGGGCACCCTCGACCGACGGCTGTTCGACGTGAGCGAGCTGATACGGCAGGGGCTCACCGACCAGAAGACGGCGGAGCTGCCGCTGATCGTGACGTACGAGAAGCGGGCACGCGCCGTCACTCCGCGCGGCGCCGAGACGACGCGCGCCCTACCGAGCATCGGCGGCGCCGCCGTCGACGCCGCCAAGGGGCGGACCTTCTGGCAGTCCCTGACCCACCGGTCCGGCATCGGCAAGGTCTGGCTCGACGGACGCGTCAAGGCGGACATGGCCGAGAGCAACGCCCAGATCGGCACGCCGAAGGCCTGGGAGGCCGGGCTGACCGGGAAGGGCGTCACGGTCGCCGTCCTGGACACGGGCGTCGACACCGGCCATCCCGATCTCGCGGGACGGGTCTCTGAGACCAGGAGCTTCATCGACGGGCAGGAGGTCGCCGACCGCAACGGGCACGGCACGCACGTCACCTCCACCGTCGGCGGCAGCGGCGCCGCCTCCGACGGCAGGGAGCGGGGCGTCGCGCCCGGGGCCACGCTCGCCGTCGGCAAGGTGCTCAGCGACCAGGGCTCGGGCAGCGAGTCGCAGATCATCGCCGGTATGGAGTGGGCCGCGCGGGACGTGCACGCCAAGGTGATCTCCATGAGCCTCGGCTCGACCGAGCCCAGCGACGGCACCGACCCCATGGCCGAGGCGGTCGACACCCTCTCCCGGGAGACCGGCGCCCTCTTCGTCGTCGCCGCCGGGAACACCGGCGCCCCCTCCTCCATCGGCTCGCCCGGTGCCGCCGACTCCGCGCTGACCGTCGGCGCGGTGGACTCCGCCGACCAGGCCGCCTACTTCACCAGCGCGGGCCCCCGCTACGGCGACAACGCCCTCAAGCCCGACCTCGCCGCCCCCGGCGTCGACATCCTCGCCGCACGCTCAGGGCTCGTCGGCGGCAGCGGCTACTACACCTCCATGAGCGGTACGTCGATGGCCACCCCGCATGTCGCGGGCGTGGCCGCGCTGCTCGCGGAGGAGCACTCCGACTGGACCGGCGCCCAGCTCAAGGACGCGCTGATGTCGACGTCGAAGCAACTCGACTCCTCCGCGTATGTGCTGGGCGCGGGGCGGGTGAGTGTTCCGGACGCGGTGGACGCGAGCGTGACCGCCACCGGCAGCGCGGACCTCGGGTACTACAGCTGGCCGTACGAGGCGAACAAGCCCGTGACAAGGACGGTGACGTACACCAACTCATCAGGATCGGCCGTCGAGTTGAGCCTCGGTGTGCAGGGCGCTCCCGACGGCGTGGCCACTCTCGCCGACTCCACGCTCACCGTGCCCGCGCACGGCACCGCCTCCACGACGGTGACCGGCGACGGCTCGAACGCGCCGGTGGGCGACACCTCCGGGCAGATCGTCGCCTCCGTGGCCGGGACGCCCGTCGCGCACACCGCGTTCGGGCTGGTCAAGGAGGAGGAGCGGTACACGCTCACTGTGCACATCAAGGACCGGGAGGGTGCGGCCACGGCCGCCGACGTCGTCGTCCAGCAGCTCGCCGCGGGCGTCGACCCGTTCCCGGCGGCCGTCGGTGACTCCGGGACGGTGGAGCTCCGGCTGAAGCCGGGGACGTACAGCCTGACGTCCTTCCTCGACGTGCACGGCAGCCACGGCGCGGACTCGCTCGGCCTCGGCTTCCTCGCCGCCCCCGAGATCACCCTCGACCAGAACCGCGAAGTCACCCTGGACGGACGCCGGTTGCGGGAGGTGCGGGCGAAGGCCGACCGGCGGACCGAAACCCGGCAGCTGCTCATGGAGTACGACCGGAACGCGGGCGGCTCCGACCTGTTCGGCGCCGTTCAGGTGCCCGTCGCGTACGACAGCGTGTTCGCCGCGCCGACGCCGAAGGTGACGAAGGGCGGCTTCGAGTACCGGACGGTGTGGCGGCTCGGCAAGCCGCTGCTGGAGGTGGAGGGCATCGGCGAAGCGGTCGTCCAGCCGGGCGGCACGCTGATCGAGGGGCGCAGCAGGCTGCCGCTCGTCGATGTCGGGGACGGCGTCTTCACCGGCAAGGACGTGCGCGGCAAGGCCGTGCTCGCACGGCTCGCCGCCGGCGTCGAGCCCGCCGCGATCGCCCAGGCCGCCCAGGACGCGGGCGCCAGGGCCCTGTTCGTGACCGACGACTCGCCGGGACGCCTCAACGCCTGGTTCGGGACGGACGACGACGCGGACCGGCCGCTCCAGATCGCCACGGTGAACGCGGCGGACGCGGCGCGGCTGCGGGCACTCCTGGGGGTCTCCCGGGGTCGAGCGCCGTCCAAAGCCCGGGGGAGGGTCGACATGACCGGGACGCGCGACACGCCGTACGTGTACGACCTCTCGGAGGGCCACCAGGGTGCCATCCCGCGCGGGGACCTCACCTACGAACCCGGCAAGCACGAACTCGCCGTACTGGACACCCGGTTCCACGCGGTGAAGCCGGTCTCGGGCGGAGAGTTCCGGTACTCGATCACCGACGCCTTCCCCATCGGGATCGGCTTCCAGGAGCGGATCGACTACCCGGCCGAGCGGACCGATTATGTCTCCACGGGCGCCGGGCAGTTGTGGCACGAGTCCGTGAGTGTCGGGGACGGCACCCTGGAGGAGCGCAGCGGACTGATCCGGTACGAGGGAGGCACGCACCCGGCGCTGAACTGGTTCGGGCCCGTCTGGCACCCGTGGCTCGGCACCGGACTCGGCTGGGGACAGCAACGCGCCGGCAACCAGATCCAGTTCAACACCCCCGGCTGGGGAGACTCCGGGCCCGACCACACCGGCTTCGGCGACGTGTGGAGCGACGACACCGGGATGACCCAGGTCACCGAGGTGTACCAGGACGGTTCACTCGTCGACCGGCGGAAGGGCTCGGGTGCGTACGTGTGGGACGCGCCCGCCGACGAGCACACGTACAAGGTCGTCACGGACACGACGCTGGACGCGGACCGCTGGAAGCTGTCCACCGAGGGCCACTCCGAGTGGACCGTCAGATCGGCGGCCACCCCCGAGGACCACTACACCTTCCTCCCGCTCCTCAACCTCGGCTACGACGTCGACACCGACCTCGCGGGCGATGTGCGGGGCGGCAGCCGGGTGCCGGTGGGGCTCTACGCCGAGTACGTGAAAGGCGCGGCCGGCGCCGGGACGATCGGGGGAGGGCGGCTGGAGGTGTCGTACGACGACGGGAAGACGTGGCGGACGGTGCCGCTCACGGGCTCGCTCAGCGGCGGAAAGTCCTCCTGGGAGGGGACGTTGACCGTGCCGCGCGACGCGGACTTCGTCTCGCTGCGGGCCTCGGCCGGTGACGACCGGGGCGGATCGGTCCGGCAGGAGGTCGTCCGGGCGGTAGGAGTGCGGTAGCCGCCCCTCTGTGCAGGCGGTGTCGCCTCCCCTTGGGAGGGGGGAGGCGACACCGCCGACGTTCTCAGTTCCCGTGCTCCGTGATGCCCCGGATCACTCCCAGGTCTCGCAGGTCCTGCGGGCGAATGTGGAGCTGTCCGGCCGTCGCTTCGACCTCTGCCGGGGTCCGCTTCAGGATCGCGGCCGCGAGCTCCGGGGCGATCACCGAGAAGTAACTGTCCGGCGTGGCCCAGGTGTTGCCCGGAGCGGCCAGCGCCAGCGCACCGCCCGAGCCGCCCTCGCCGATCACCAGGGTGGTGACGGGCGTACGGGCGGTGGCCACCGCGGCGAACAGGTCCGCGATCGCGGCACCGGCCCCCTGCCGCTCGGCGTCCGCGTCGTTCGCGGCCCCCGGGGTGTCCACCAACGTCAGCACGGGGATGCCGAGTCGGCCCGCGAGACGGATCAGCCGGGCGGCGGTGCGGTATCCGGCCGGACGGGTCGCGGTCCCGCACTGGGCGGCGTAGGCTACCGGCCGCCCGTCCCGCGCGAAACCGAAGCCGCACAGCATGCCGTCGTCCGTGCCACCGCACCGGTCCCCGCTGATCGCCGCGCGGCGCGCGAAGTAGGCGTCCAAGTAGGCCTCCGCACGGGGCCGTTCGGGGGAGCGGGCGCGCTGAACGGCGTCCCAGCCGGTGGTGGGGAGGACGGGGGTGCCGAGGGCGGGCGGCACCGGCGCGGGGCCGGGTGAGGGCTCGGCGGGCGGGGGCTGCGTGGCGGACGCGTCCCCGGGCGTGGGCCTGGTGAGCAGGCTCAGCCACAGGGCGAGCGTGCCCCGTAGGTCTTCCGGCCGTACGACGGCGTCCACCGCGCCCGCCGCCAGCTGCGCCCCCGCCGTGTACGCGGCCGGATCCGCGTCCGGCGGCCGGACCCGGGAGCCCGCGAAGCCCACCTGGGCGCCGGGCAGCGCCAGTGTCACGTCGGCGCCCGCGCCCAGCGTGGCCCAGCCGCCGCCCGTCGTCGGATCCCGCAGTACGGCGATCTGCGCGAGCCCCGCCTCACGCGTGAGCGCCGACTGCCGTGCCACGCGCTGGAGTTGGGTGAGCGCGACCATGCCCTCCTGCATCCGGCTGCCGCCGGTCGCGACGAGCGAGACGACGGGGAGGCGGTGCTTGCGGGCGTGGGTGTACGCGGCCTCCAGGCGGTCGCCGGTGCGCTCGCCGAGCGAGCCGCCGAGAAAGCCGAACTCGAAGGCGATCAGTGCCGCCGGGGTGTCGCCGAGGGCCGCGGTGCCGCAGACGACGGACTCCTCCTCGCCGGTGCGGGCGACGGCGCGGGCGCGCGAGGCGTCGTACCCCTGCCAGGAGAGCGGCCCGTCGGACTCGTATCCCCTCGCCGGGGAGGGGAGTTCCGCAAAGCCGTCGGTGACCAGGGCGATGGCCTCGCGCGCCGAGAACCGTCCTTCAGTCACGCGGCAGCGCCCGCTTCAGGATCTTGCCCATGTCGTTGCGGGGCAGGGACGCGAGGAAGCGCACGGTGCGCGGCCGTTTGTGCGGGGCGAGGCGGCGGGCCACATGGTCGGCCAACTCGTCGGCGGACGGCGGTGACTTGGGATCGCCGGGGACGATCCAGGCCACGATCCGCTCGCCGAGATCGTCGTCGGGCTCCCCGGTGACGGCGGCCTCCCGTACCGCCGGATGCTCCAGCAACGCGTTCTCGATCTCCCCGGCGCCGATCTTGTAACCGCCGCTCTTGATCAGGTCGGTGGCCTTGCGGCCGACGATGCGGACGGAGCCGTCGGGGTCGATGACCGCCATGTCGCCGGTGCGGAACCAGCCGTCCTCGGTGAACGCGGCGGCGGTGGCCTCGGGCCGGTTCAGATAGGCGGTGAAGAGGTTCGGCCCGCGGACCTGGATCTCGCCGACGCTCTCGCCGTCGTATGCGCCGGTGGGGGTGCCGTCGGCGTCGTACGCCGCGATCGTCGTCCCGTCTTCCTCGACGAGCCGCAGATCGACGCCGGGCAGCGGTACGCCGACCGTGCCCGGGCGTGGCTCGCCGTCCGCCCGGACACTGGTGATCATCAGCGTCTCGGTCATGCCGTACCGCTCGACGACCCTGCGTCCGGTCGCCGCCGTGATCCGCTCGTGGTCGTGCACGGGAAGCGCGGCGGACCCCGAGACGAGCAGCCGGGCCCGGCCGAGCGCCTTGGCCAGCTCCACGTCCTCGGTGAGTGCCTCGGCGAGCCGGTGGTACATCGTCGGCACACCGAACAGCATCGTCGCGCCGTCGTTCAGCTCCCGCGCCACGCCCTCGGCGCTGAACCGCCCCAGATGCCGTACGGACCCGCCGCGCCGCAGCGGCCCCAGAATGCCCAGGATCAGCCCGTGCACGTGGAACAGCGGCAGCCCGTGTACGAGCACGTCGTCGCCGGTCCACTGCCAGGCGTCGGCCAGCGCGTCCAGGGTCGAGGCGATCGAGCGGCGTGGCAGGACGGCGCCCTTGGGCGGGCCGGTGGTGCCGGAGGTGTAGACGATGAGGGCGGGGTCGTCGGGGCTGGCTAGGTCGGCGGGGCCGGCGGGGTCGGCCTCCGGGGTCGGCACGGTGACTGCTCCGGTGCCGTACACCTCGACATCGATCCGCTCCAACCCCTCCACGCTCTCGGGCAGTTCATCACCCCGCCCGGCGAGCACCACCGACGGCGCACTGTCGCCGAGAATGTGCCCCAGCTCACCCTCCCCCGACTTCGGGTTGAGCGGCACGGCCGGCACCCCGGCGAGCAGCGCGGCCACCACTGCGACGGCCGTCTCCAGGGTCGGCGTCGCCCACACGGCGACCCTCCGGGCGCCGCCGAGCCGCGCGGCCAGTTCACCCGCCGAGGCGGCGAGTTCCGCGTACGTCAGGGACCGATCACCGAAACGCAGCGCGGACCGCTCCGCGACCGAGCCGCCCACCAGGGCCGGAAAGAGGGAGGACACGCGTACTCCTTGGCAGTAGAGGACCTTCTGCGGTGCCACGTCACCACACAACCGTTCCTACACCAGGGCGAGGGAAACCTGCCGGAGCACGAGATCGATACCGCCGACGTGATGCTCGGCATGGCGTGACGATCGTTCCCGAAGTGGGAACGATCGTTCGGGAAACCGTGGCGCCGGCCGCCCCGGCCACGTAGTCTCGGCCCACAGCGCGAGAACTTGACGAGTCAACTGCCGGGAGCCCCTTGGTGAGTGAGTCCCCGACGCCCCCGACGACCCTTCCCGAGACACTCGCCCGCCTCGACGCGTGGATCCGGGAGCAGGGCCTCGACCGGGGCGAAGTCCTCGACCCTCGTGTGCTGTCGGGGCGGACAGCCGTATCCGAGGGAGAGATCCGGGCGCTGCTCGACGGCGCGGCGCCGCACGAGGACAAGGTGGACGACCGCATCCGGGGGCGTGTGCGCGCGCTGTACGAGGCCTGTCTCGCGGAGAGCGGGAGGCGGCCCGCCGATGTGTGCCGGGAGGTCGCCGCCCGGCTCGGGATCAGCGAGAAGTGGGCACGTTCCCTGCTCAACGGCGACAAGATGCCGAACGTGCCGGATCTCACCCGGCTCGCGGAGTTCTTCCACATCGCCGAGGGCACGAAGTTCTTCACGGATCCGGCCGAAGTCGCCCTGAACGGCGCCCTTCAGCGCATCCTTCGGGAACTCGAAGGCACCGCGCAGGACGGACCGCTGCTCAGGTTCACGCTCAAGCACGGAGTCGTCACCCTCGCCCTGCGCGGCAAGCGGCTCACGCCCCGCAAGCAGGAGGCGCTGGCCCTCATGCTCGAATCCCTGCTCAGCGGCGAGGAGGCGGAGCGATGAGGATGGCCGGCACCTTCCGTCGGCTCACGGCGGCGCTGCGTACGCCCCGGGGCGACTCCGAGATGCGTGCCCTCGCGGTGGAGCTCAGCCGCGTACTGCGGAAGCGGATCGACATCCCGGTCGACGTACGGGAGCTCGCGGGTGCCCTGTGCGAGGAGATGAGCCGGCGCCGGGGCGGCCGACCCGTCCAGCTCCGCTTCGAGCGGTTCCCCGACGAGATCGAGGTCACCGGTCTGTGGATGGAGTTCCACGACTTCGACCTCGTCATCATCGAGGAGCGTGCTGAGACGGTGCAGCAACTCGTCATCCTGGGCCATGAGTTGTGGCATATGAAAGAGGGCCACCGCGACCACCACGTGGACGGCGCGGCGGCCGCCGCCCGCGCCCTGTCCAAGAACCCGGACTGGCACGGGCCCGACTCGCACGGGCCTGACTCGCACGACGCCGACTCCTCCGGTCGCGACCGGCGCGATCCTCACTCCTCCGGTCCGTACCGGCGCGATCCCCACGCCCATGGTCCCGACGGGCACGACGCCGACTCCTCCGGTCGCGACCGGCGCGATCCCCACTCCCACGGTCCCGACCGGCACGATCCCGCCTCCCACGGTCCGCACGAGCGCAGCCCCGACAAGCGCAGCCCCGTCTGGGAGGAGATCGCCCTCACCGTCGCCGCCCGCAACGGATCCCACGAGGCCGACGAGGCGGAGGCCGAGGACTTCGGCCTGCACCTCGCCAGCGTCTTCCGGTCCTGGGTGACCGGCTCCCGCACCAGCGGCCCCGTCGACCCGGTCGGCCGGGCCATCCAGGCGTCCCTCGGCTACCGCGGACCCGAGGACTGACCGGCGATGAATCCTTCCCGCTTCTTCGACGGCCTGTACATCTCCTTCTGGATACCGGCGGCCGTCCTCACCGCCGCCCTCGGGATCAAACTGCCCAGCATCATCAAGCTCTGGAAGGACCCGCTGCTCCGGGCGGTCGGCGGCCTGCTCGTCCTCGCCTGCGGGGTCTTCGTCTTCGCGGCGCCGTCCACCATCGCGTGGACCAACCGCGTCACCGGCGTACCGAACATCTCGGCCCCCCTCGTCTACAGCCTGATCACCGCGTTCTGCGGTTCCTGTCTGCTGCTGATCACCGCCTGGCGCAACGGCATCCCCGACCGCTCGGCGACGACCCGCCGGGCCACCCGGTGGGTGGTGAGCGTCTATTCGGGCGTGATCGTCGCGCTGTGGGTGCTGTTCGCGCTCGCCGACGCCCGTGTCGAGCGGGTGCGGGACCTCGACACGTACTACGCCACCACCGCGTTCATGCGCGAAGAGATCGTGCTCTACCTGCTGGCGCACACCGCGGCCTGCCTCATCACCTTCCGGCTGATCCGGAACTGGGTCCGCACCGACGGGCTCGACGTGTGGCTGCGCGGCGGTCTGAAGCTGCTCGGCGTGGGCTACGCGATGAACCTGATCTACGACAGCTCGAAGCTCGGCGCCGTCCTCGCCCGCTGGACCGGTCACGACCTGGACTGGCTGAGCACCGACCTGTCGCCGCCCGTCGCCTGTCTCTCCGCCATCCTGATCGCGGTCGGGTTCATCCTTCCGCACGCCGGGCAGTACCTGCACCGCCGCGCCCGCACCCGGCTCAGCCACTGGCGGCTGCGGCCCCTGTACCTGCTGACCCGGACCGTCACCGGCGGCCGGGTCCCCTTCAAGCTGCGGGCCACCCCCGAACTGCGCCTGACGCGCCGCGAGACGTTCATCCGGGACGCGTTGCTCCACCTCGCCCGCTACCTCGACGAGGACCTGGACCGGCGGGCGTACGACGCGGCGGTGGGTCTCGGGCGGGAGAAGGACCGGGCCCGCCCGCTCGCCCATGCCGTGACGATCCAGGACGCCATCGAGACCAAGCGGCGATACCGGGCCGCCACCGCGACCGCCCCCTTGAACTCCTCAAGTCCCTTGACCTCTAAGAGCCCTGTGAGCCCCATAAGCCATGGAAGCCACGCGAGCCACTCAGGCCACGCAAGCCCCTTGTGCCCCTTGAGCAGCCCGGACATCGAAGACCTGTTGGAGGGGATCGAGGACGTGTCCCGGGCCCTCCGCCACACCGACGACATCAGGGCGGTCCGCGAGCGCGCGGCCGCCGCGGCAGAGAGCGTGCCCGCTTCATGAGTGCCGGCCCCGTGAGCCAGGAACCCTCCAGTGCCCGGCCGCTGAGATCCGCGGTCGTCCTCGGCGGCAGTGTCGCCGGACTGCTCGCGGCCCGCGCCCTGGCCGAGTTCGCGGACGTCGTCACCGTCGTCGAGCGCGACGTACTGCCCGAGGGGCCCGAGCGCCGCAAGAACCTGCCGCAGGCGCTCCACGCCCATCTGCTGTGGTCCGGCGGTGCGCAGGCGATGGAGGAACTCGTCCCGGGTGTCACCGGGCTGCTCGCGAAGGCCGGGGCGCACCGGCTGCCGCTGACGACGGACATGGTCGCGCTGTCGTCGCAGGGCTGGTTCCGCCGCTGGGACGAGTCCCACCACATGACGCTGTGCAGCCGTGACCTCCTGGATGCGACGGTTCGCGCGCGGATTCTCGACGACGACCGGATCGAGCTCGTTCAGCGCGCCGAGGCACTCGGTCTGGAGGGCACCGCGACCGCCGTGACGGGTGTGCGGGTCCGAAGCCATGACGGCGCCGAGCGCACGCTCCCCGCCGAGCTGGTCGTCGACGCCACCGGACGCGCCTCCCGCGCTCGGGAGTGGCTCACCGCGCTCGGCCTGCCCGAGCCGGCGGTACGGCACGTCGACTCCGGCCTCGCGTACGCCAGTCGGGTCTTCCGCGCCCCCGAGAACGCGCGGCACGGCTTCCCCGTCCTCAATGTGCAACCCGATCCGCGCGACGGACGCCCGGGCCGGGGCGGCGTCCTGCTGCCCATCGAGGACGGGCGCTGGATGGTCACCCTGTATGGCACGCGGGGCGGCGAACCCGCCTCTGACGAGGGCGACTTCGAGCGGTTCGCCACCGAGGAGCTGCGCCATCCCCTGATCGGCGAGTTCATCGCGGGGGCCGAGCCGCTGTCCGGCGTCGCGTTCACTCGCACCACCGCGAACCGCCGTCACTACTACGAGCGTTCACGGCAGTGGCCCGAGGGCTTCCTCGTCATCGGCGACGCGCTCGCCGCGTACAACCCGGTCTACGGGCACGGCATGTCGGTCGCGGCCCAGAGCGCCGTCGCCCTGCGCGAGGTGATCCGGCGCCGGGGCTGGGGCACACCCCGGCTGGCCCGCGCCCTCCAGAAGGCGGTGGCCCGGCCGGTCGACGCGGCCTGGGACCTGGCCACGGGCCAGGACGTCTTCTTCCCGGGCGCGACGGAGACCGGCCCCACACTCAGGGACAGGATCCTGGCCGCGTACGTCGACCGGCTCCTGTACACCGCCACCGGCAACGGCCGTGTCGCGCGCCGCTTCACCGACGTGTCCTCGCTGGAGCGCGGCGCGCATGTCCTCCTCGCCCCCGGCATCCTCCTCGCCGCCGTCGTCGGGCCACTCAGGCCGCGCCTCACCGGTCCGCCCCTGACCGACGAGGAGTGGAAGGCGGCGGCCGCCCGCTCCGACTGAACCGCGACCCGGCAGCGGCACCCGCCTCCACCACGTCCGCCCAGCCATGCCACCGGCCGAGCCTGCTCCAGCTGCCCGACCGCGAGGTCAAATGGCTTGCGGCGTGAGCACCCGCGGTTGTTAGCCTGCCGCGGGATCGTCCCGGGATCGATGTACGAGGAGGGGGTCCGCCGTGGCCCGCACAGCCGACCGCGCCCGTATCGCGCTGGTCACCTACCGGCCGGGGGAGAAGGAGATCAGCGCGGACCGGGATCTTCCGGTGCTGAGGGCGGCTCTGGAGGCCGCCGGGGCCGAAGCCGTCGTCGCGTACTGGGACGACGTCGAGGTCGACTGGGCGGGATTCGATCTCGTGGTGATCCGGTCGACCTGGGACTACAGCTGGCGGGTGACGGAGTTCGTGGCGTGGGCCGAGCGCTGCGGGGGGCTGACGCGGCTCGCGAATCCGGCGGCGGTCGTGCGGTGGAACACCGACAAGCGGTACCTGGGGGATCTCGCGGCGGCGGGGGTTCCGGTCGTGCCGACCCGGTATCTCGCGCCGGGGGACGCGGTCGACCTTCCCGACGCCCACGAGTTCGTGGTGAAGCCCGCCGCCGGGGCGGGCGCGCGATACGCCGCCCGGTATGCGCCCGAGGAGCGGGAGACGGCCGTACGGCAGCTCGCGCGGATGCACGCGGAGGGGCTGACCGCGATGGTGCAGCCGTATGTGCGGAGCATCGACGCGGGTGGGGAGCGGGCGTTGCAGTTCTACGGCGGGCGGCTGCTGCACGCCAGCCGGAAGGGCGCCGTGCTGGAGCCGGGGACGCCGTTCGACGGCGCCAAGGTGCCGCATCCCCGGCTGCAGGTCTGGGAGCCGACGGACGCCGAACGGGCCGTCGCCGCAAGCGCGTTGGCCGCGGTACCGGGCGGGGCCGACACCCTCCTCTACGCCCGCGTCGATCTGGTCGACGGCGAGGACGGGGAGCCGTGCGTGATGGAGCTGGAGCTGGTCGAGCCGAATCTCTTCCTCTGGCTGCACCCGGGTTCGGTGTCCGCCGTCGTGGAGGCGATCGTCACGGCTGCAGCCCTTTGACGCCGACGCGTTGCAGCAGCCCCCACGTGAACTCCGCCGCGCACTCGTGGCGCACCCCCGACGCGTCGGGGGCCGTGAAGGCCAGGCCCCAGCGGGTGGGGGCCGTGCCCTCCAGGGGGCGGGCGGGGGCGAAGGCGTGGGCGGCCTCGTCGACCGTGCAGGACCAGGGGGTGAGGTCGTCCAGGGTCTCCAGGACCGGGCCGGGGGCTCCGGGGGCCCGCACCAGCCACTCGTTCCAGGCCACCCCGTTCGGGGCGACGAGGACCTCGAAGCGGAGGCCGGGCCAGAGGGGGACGGGCCAGAGGAGGGCCTCGCAGGCCAGGTCGCCGATCCGGCGGGGCGTGACGGACTCCGGCTCGCCGAGGATCGAGCGGTAGCGGGAGACCGCGCCGCGGGAGCGCGGGGCGTGCCGCATCGCCTGCCAGCGGCGGTTGGCCTCGCGCATGTCGGCGATGGAGACGCCCAGTTCGTGGCGGGCGCCCTCGACGAGGTCAGGGTTGTGGTCGGCCATGCGGCGCAGCAGGACCAGCTGGAAGTCGAGTGGGGTGAAGGGGCTGGTGGGGCGTTTGGCCGGCATGGGGTCCATGGTCGCGTACGCGGGCCTCGCCCGGGCGGCGGCCGTCCGGAAGGAACAGGACCGAGTTGACGTAACGGGGCCCGTGCGGCGGCAGCACCCGGCGCAGCAGGCCCTGGGAGACGACGTACGAGGTCGCGGCCTGGTGGGCCTCCAGGGGGAAGGAGGCGAGGGGGAGCCAGCCGGCGCCGGGGAGGACCCAGCCGTCGTAGCCGTGCTCGGTGAGGAGGGCGACGACCGGGGCGATCGGCTGGATACGGGACTCCAGCTCGACGAAGAGGGCCGGGCGGTCGCGGGTCAGCAGGGTGCGCGCCCCGCGCAGCACGGCCAGTTCGTTGCCGTCCACGTCGATCTTGATGAAGCCGACCTCGCGGAGGTCCAGGCTGTCGAGGGTGAGGCAGGGGACCGTCAGGGCGCGGGCGTGGATGTCCCTGCGGACCAGGGACGACACGCCTCGGTCGCCCGCGTCGTCCGGGGGCAGCCACAGGGGGGCCGTGCCCCGGTGGTCGGAGGCGGCGGCCCGGATCACGCGGACGTTCCCGGGGGTGGTGGCGGAGAGGAGCCGGGCCAGGTGGGGGACCGGTTCGACGGTCACCACGCGCCGGGCCCGGGTGGACAGCCGCCGGGTCCAGGGGCCGTACCAGCCGCCCACGTCCACGGCCGTCCCGCAGCCGGGCGGGCAGAGCTCGGAGAGCCGGGCCAGCTCGGGCTCGAAGCGCGGATACAGCCACCGGGCGGTGGCGGCGACCAGCCGGGTGGGCAGGAGCGGGGCGAGGCGGGCGGCCAGGGTCTTAGTCACGTGCCCCCTCCTGGGGCCGAGGTCTGTCATGGGGCCATCCGTTTGAGGAGTTCCTCGTGTTCGTCCTCCGTGACCTGCTCGCCGGAGGACGGCAGCAGTTGCGGGATGCCGTCGACGATCGGATAGCGGCGGTGCAGCCGAGGGTTGTAGAGAGCCTCTTGCGACGCGGAGGCGACCGACTCGTCCGGCAGGAGCAGAAGCAGCGGGCCCTTGTCGAGCGGGCAGGCCAGGATCTTCAGCAGCGGGTCGTCGGGGTTCATGGGGGCGTCAACTCCTTGGCACCGATGGGGGGTTGGGGCGCGGTGTCGTGCTTGGGCATGACGAGCAGCACCGACACCGCGAGGGCGGTGCCCGCCAGGCGCAGCGCGAGCCGCACCGGTTCGTGCGGGAGCGCCTCGCCGAACGCGAGCGTGCCGAGCACCGCCGTGAACAGACAGGTCACCGTCGTACAGACGGGCACGATCAGCGAGGCCCGGCAGCGCTGCAGCGCGGCCTGCGACATGACCAGGCCGAACGCGCCCGTGAAGAGGAGCAGATAGGGGTACGGGGAGCGGAGCAGGGCGACCACCGCGCCACCCAGGTCACGTGTGGTCAGGTAGCTGGACACGCCCTTGATGGCGAGCGAGCTGACGCCGTACAACAGGCCCACCGCCACGCCGTATTCGACGCCGGTGGTGGGCATCCGGTGCCGGTGCTGGGAACGGCGCTCGGCGGACGCGTACAGCCAGATGCCCGCCGCGAGCGAGGGCAGGCAGACCGTGAGGATCAGCGGTGCCGGGGCGCCGCGGCTCACCGTGTCCGTGCCCTGGCGCAGGGACAGCACGACCATCAGCAGGGCCGCGAGGATGGCGCCGAGCGCGTACCGCTCGCGGCCGGTCGTCTCCTCGCCGAGCAGCCGGGAGGACAGGAGCACCAGCAGGACCAGCCCGGAGACGAAGATGCCCTGGGCGGCGGCGATCGGAAGGGTGCGGTAGACGGCGAGCTGGGCGCCGAAGCCGGCGGCGAGGGCCAGTGAGCCGCCGATCCACAGCGGGCTGCCGAGGACCAGGCGCAGCAGCCGCGCCGGACGGCGGATGTCCACCTCGGGCAGGGCCGCCAACGCGCGTTTCTCCAGGACGAATCCGGTGCTGTACAGGACGTTCGCCAGCAGGGCCGCGGCCACTCCCCACCACATGGGCTACGTCCTTCGCGCGTGCAGCAGGAGGATGGAGGCCGCCGAGGGAACCGCGCAGGCCAGCCGGTCCAGCGGGCGCAGCGGGCGCGGTACGCCGTGGAAGGGCGCGCCCGCCAGCCGTACGACCTTAAAGCCCGACGCGGTCACGAACTCCCGCAGCGCGCGTGCCGTGTAGAGCCGCAGATGGCCCACGACCTCGCTGCCCGGGCGGCCGTGGATCGCGCGCAGGCTCACCTCCGAGAAGACCGGCTGGACGCCGGCGAGCAGCAGGGCGCGGTTGTACCAGGCGGCGAGGTTCGGGGTGGAGAGCATCAAATGGCCGCCGGGGCGCAGGACTCGGCGGATCTCGTCGAGTGCGCTGTCCGGGTCCACGAGGTGCTCGACGACCTCGCTGAAGAGCACCGCGTCGCCCGAGGCCGTCCTGAACGGCAGTCCGCCCTCGGTGAGTTCGCCGCGGATCGCGTACGGGATGCGGGCGTGGGCGCGTCTGAGGGCGTCCTGGGACCAGTCGACGCCGATCAGATGGTGCCCGGCGAGGAGGGGGGCGGCGGTCGCGGCGGCGGTGCCGTCGCCGCAGCCGATGTCCAGGACGGTCTTCACGCCCGCCGTGGCCGGGCCGAGCGCGGCGGCCAGCATGCGGGCCTGGCGCAGGCTGCGCGGAGTGCCGGAGGCGACGGGGACGGCGGGATCCTCGTAGAAGTCGCGAAGTCCCCCGCGTACGGCGGTGGTCGAGGTGGTGGTCGCGGGAGTCATGGAGAGCCCTCCTCCGTGGCGTGCAGGTAGTGCTCGAAGAGGTCGCGGAGATGGGCGCCGTCGCCGTGGCCGAGCAGGGTGCGCGACCAGCGCAACGCGAGGTGCAGGCGGCCCGCGGTGGACGCGGTCGTGACGGTGAGGCCACGGGGCATGCGGGCCGGGGCCGAGAACCACACCGCGTGCGCGCGGCCCGCCGTCCCGCCGAAGTCCAGGGAGTACGGGATCCGCCCGATGTTGCTCAGCAGGGTGGTCGACGTCCAGGGGCCGGCGGCCCTGCGCAGACCGCGGGTGAGGGCGGCGCGCCATGCCACCGGGACGATCGGGGCGGTCAACAGGTCTGCTCCGTGGCCCAGTTGGGGGCGGTCGAGGGACTTCAGGGCGCGGGTGCGGTTCGCCGTGCGGCGCAGCAGCTCGCCCATGGCGTGGGCGTTCACCTCGTCGGCGGCGAAGGTGACCTCGACGAGTCTCGTCCCGTTGCCGATCGGCATGTCCGTGCCCCGGGGGCGGTCGTCGACCGGCATCGTGATGCGCAGCGGGCGGGGGCGGGCGCCGTGTTCTCTGTTCCAGTGGGCGATCATCAGGGCGGTCGCGGCCATGAGCTGGTCGTTCACCGTGTACGGGGCGTTCCTGGGGCGGCGCGGGACACTGAGCTCGGTGACCAGCAGGCCGTTGCCGGGGGAGGGTTCGGGGGTGCCCGGGGCGACCCTCGCGGGTGGTGTCCAGGTGGAGGGGGCGTCCACCCGGGGGGTGTCCGTCGGGTCGGGGAGACGCACCGGGGGCGCGGCGGGCGTGTTGTCCTTGCCTCCGTACAGCTCGGCTGCCGTGGCCAGGATGCGGAGGCAGGCGGGGCCGTCCAGGGCCGTGTGGTTGATGGTGAGGAAGAGGACTGTGCCCCTGGGGTGTGGGTGCCCTGGGGCGGGGCCTGCGTGGGGGGAGGCCGGCGAGCCCGGCGCCCGCGGGGTGCCGCTGTGCCCACCCTCCCGCACGTTCTCGGCTTCGCTCGAACAGGGGGGACCCCCATCGCCCCTGGCGCCGCGCAGGCCCACAGCCGCGTCGGCCTCGACGGCGCCTACCGCGTCCGTCGCCTCGCTTCCCACCGCCGGGCCCGCGCCGTCCACCACCTCCAGGCGTATCGGTGGGGACAACGACAGGGGCGGGGTCTCCAGGAGGGCCCTGGTCCGCGCGTCCCGGAGGGCGTCGGAGCCGGCGGCTGTGAACGACACCACCTCCACGTCCGGGTCCGTGGTCAGTTCCCACTCGTAGCGCCGGCGGTACCAAGGGCCCGGGGCCTCGCGCATCAGGATGCGCGGGTGGCGGTGGAGGGCCTCGGTGAACGCGGTCTTCAGGCGGGCAGGGTCCAGGCGGCCGGGCAGGTGGACCTCGATGTGGACCGTTTCCGGCTCCTGCTCCTGGAGGCAGTGGCGGGCGACCTCGTCCACCACCGGGAACGGGACGCGGGCGGGAGGCCGGAGCGGACCGTCCGTGCCGTCCCGTGCCGGGTGCTCCACTGCTGTCATGGGGTGTCGCCCCTCCCCGTGTCGTTCTTGGCGCCGGGATCCTCGGGCTCAGTCGCCCGGAACCTCGGTCTGCGGAACGCGATGCGTGCCGTCGGGGGATCGGGCGGCTCGGGCTGCGCCGAACCGGGGCCGCGGGCGGAGACGGTCGGGCCGGCGGTCACACCGGAGGAGGCGGGTTCCGAAGCGCCGGGCTCCGTACCCGGCGTGCCCGCTGCAGGAGTGGCCCCGGGCCCCCCGCTCTCCCCCCGCACCCGCCGCGGCAGCGGTGCCGTCGGAGCCTGCGACGAGGCCGGCACCGGAGCCGCCGGGGGCACCGGGTGCGCCGCCCAGCGAGAGGCCGTCGCGCCGGCGGCGCGCGGTTCCCCGACGCTCACCAGACCGGCGAACAGGCCGATCAACGCCAGCAGTTGGGCCACCGGCCCGAACGCTCCCCCGTCCGCCGACACCGGCGAGCCCGCTCCCGTGGCGGCAGCGATCCCGGCCCCCGCGAGGGCGAGGAACGCGATCGGTACGAGCAGGGTGTGCCGGCGTCGGGCGAGCAGGGCGAGTGCCGGGACCAGCAGGGCGAAGAAGCCCGCGATCACGATCCCGACCAGGGTGAGGGCGACCAGCCCGAGCCAGAGCCCGGGCAGCGGCGGTACCGGCTGCGGCTCGTCGGGGTTGGGTGAGCGACGGCGCCACAGGACGAGGCCCACGAGAGCCGCCACGGCGACGCCGCCGCCGATCAGCCCGGCCTTGTACGTGGTGGCGGGCTCGTACGACAGCTTGACGGTGCCGCCCGCCCCGGACGGGATCCGCCAGCCCTGCTGCCAGCCGTCGAGCCGTACCGGCGTGAGCTCCTTGCCGTTCAGGGTGGCCTTCCAGCCGTCGTTGTAGTTCTCGTACGTCGTCAGGTACGAGGCCGCGCCCGAGCCGACCGTCACCGTACGGCGGTCGCCCAGCCAGTCCCGTATCGCGAGGTCGCGCCCGGCGGTGGTGGCCTCCGGGACGGTGCCGCGGGTCAGTGTCACGTCCGTGAGGGCGAGCGGTCCGCCGTCGCCCGCCTCGACACGGTGCGAGCCGCCGGTGAGCTCCAAGGCCGCGTCCGTGCGCCCTTCCTGGCAGGGCGTCACCTCGACGCGCCGACGCTCGACCAGGTCGCCCACCGTCCCCGTCACGCTCGTCTCGTACAGCTTCCCGTCCACCGCGACGACCGGGCCCTTACCGCAGGGGAGTGTGAACTTCCGGGTGCTGGAGGGTTGCGGGGTGCGGTACTGGTCCAGGCCCGGGATGTAGGCCTCCGTGAGTCCGACCGGGAGCTGCAGGTCGTCGTCGGCGACCGGGTTGTGGACGGTCAGGGGCGCGGTCTCGGTGACGGTGATGTCGAGGTGCTCGGTGGTGATGGGGTCGAAGCGGGCCCAGCCGTTCTCGTCGACGCCGACGATCGCCGCCCCGTCCGGGGAGCTGATGTTCACCTTCGTCGGGCGGGTCGACAGGCCTCCCGCCGGGGCGAGCACGATCGAGGAGACCGGCTGCTTGCCGGTCCAGCTCAGATGGATCGTCGGGTTGTCGCCCGCGATCCACGCGGTCGTCAGGTCACCGTCCGTGAGATTGCGCGCCGACAGACCGGCGCCCAGCCCGGCCGTCGAGTCCGCCGTCGCGGTGATCCGGCTCTGCTGCTCGGGCGCGACCTCGTAGAGCAGCTTGTCGAGGCCCTCGCCCGGCACCGGGACCGCGCTCGCCTTCATCTCGTACGATCCCGCCGTCGAGGTCGAGAAGGTGCGGTGCAGGCCGGCTTCGGTGCCCGTCGGGGAGAGTCCGGTCGGGTCGGTGGTGCGGTGCAGCGAGACGATCTCGGAGGAGGCGTCGGAACCGGAGGCGTCCGTGGGGAGCTTCAGCAGCCGGGTCACCTGGACGTCCGGCAGATCGATCTCCGAGAAGCCCGCGCCGGTGAGACCCGCGTGCTGCTCGGTGGAGCCGACGATCGTGATCTTCAGCCAACTCGTCGAGCCGGGGCGGGCCTTGATCGACTGGGCCATGCCGTTCGGCTGGAGATAGCTGGTGACGGAGCCCTTCTCCGTCTCCACCCGCACCCGCGTCGCCGCCGAGCGGACGCCGTCCTGGGGCAGCGGAGTCACCTTGAACGACGACGGGACGTCGACGGCCCCCTCGAAGCGGATCCGCAGCCACTGCCCGTTCGCCGAGCCCGCCGCGCCCTCGGCCCACGCCGTGTCGGGGTTGCCGTCGAAGGCGTTCACGGGGTCGTACTGCGGGAGGTGGAAGAGCCAGTTTCCGGTCGACGAGGCGGTCACCGAGCGGGCGCCGCGCAGTTGGGCGACCGTCTGGTGTCGGATGCCCTTGGCCGGCAGGATCTGGTGCGGTTTCGCGCCGGGGTTCTGGACGCTGTCACTGTCGTTGCGCTGATCGGGCGTGTAGGTGTACGAGGTGTTGCTGTTGAGCAGGCCGAAGCGGGTGTCGGCGCGGCGCAGCCCGTCCCCGACCACCTGCACCGGCGAGGTGCCAAGGCCCGGATGGTTGTCGCCGGTCAGCACGGCGGCGCGGCCCCGCATCGAGGGGTCGGCGGCCAGCGGGAGCAGGGCCTCGGGGCCGCCCGACACGACGGCCGTGTCCGCGATCGGCTTCAGCCCGGCCTGCCCGGGCCTCGGCACGTCCTGGTCGGCCGGCGCGTAGATCTCGACGGATCGCTGGCGCGGATACAGGCCCTCGACCTGCATGGGCGTGTCGTTCGCGATCCGCCCGCCGGTCGTCACCGGCCCGAAACCGGTGATGCGCCGGTAGCCGGACTCCTCCAGGCTCCGCTTCACGGTCGCGGTCGGCACATAGCCGATCTGGTCGGGGTCCAGGTCATTGCGTACGACGACGTAGTAGAGCCCGGCCCGGCTCAAGTAGTCGGCGAGGCCCGGGACTTGGCCGCCCGTCATCAGCGCCTGCTCGACGGCGTCCATGGCGCGCCGGTTGCCCGCGGTGCCGAAGGGGACGTAGTCCCGCTGGGCCCAGCGGGAGTCGGCGAGCACGTCGAGGGGCTGGTCGATGGGGGAGCCCCAGGTGTAGATGCCGTGCGCGGTGGCGGGCACGACGAGCGCACGGGAGTCCGGGGAGTACTTCTTCAGCCAGTCGGCCGTGGACTGCCAGTACGCGGGGAGCCGCTGGAACGAGCCCGGTTGCAGGATCGACCCGTTGAGATAGGGCCAGGCGAGCCCCGGCAGGATCAGCACCGCAGCGACGAGCGGCGCGAGACGACGGCCGCGTACGGGGCGGGCACCGCGCGTCTGGGAGGCGACGCCGACCAGATGCGCGAGGCCGAAGACCAGGGCGAGCGCCAGCCCCGTCTGGAACTTGTAGATGTTGCGGAAGGGGACGAGCCAGCCGTTCAGCCAGTCCTGGACCACCCCATGGAAGGGCGCTCCGAACGAACCGCCGTACCCGGCCAGGGTGATGAGCGCGACGGACACCACGGTGAGCACGAGCCAGCGGCGCTCCGGCATGTCGCGTCTCGCCAGCCCGGCCAGCCCCAGCCCGGCCGCGAGCGCCGAACAGACGATCACGATCGCCGAGGCGGCGACGGTCCAGCCGGCCGGCAGCCAGGCCTCGCCGAAATGCAGATACGCGACCCAGTTGCCGGCCCCGCGCAGGCTCTCGGTCGCCGACATGGTGCCGGTCGTGGTGGCCGAAGTCTCCACGTAGGGAAGGAAGTTCTCGCCGTAGACGCCGAGCATCAGCAGGGCGGTCCACCACCAGGCCGTCGCCAGGATCACGCCCGGCACCCACCAGGCGATCAGCTTGCGCTGCCGCGGCCCGCGCGGACGGGAGAGGAGATACAGCCCGACCGGGAGCAGCGAGGCCAGGGTCGCGGCCGCGTTCACACCGCCCATGAAGGGGACGACCAGCGCCGAGCGGAGGGCGGCGATCCGGGCCGAGTACCGCTCGTTCGTCAGCGGCAGCAGCACCCAGGGGAGGAAGGCGCCGGGCAGCGCGGCGGCCGAGGTCGAGCCGACGACGATCGTGAAGACCGGCCACAGCGCGTAGGCGACGGCGGCGAGCAGCCTTGAAGAGCCGCTCCCGATCCGCAGCCGCTCGGCCAGCCGCAGCGCGCCCCAGAAGGCGACGGACACCACGAGCGACAGCCACAGCCGCTCGGCCAGCCACACCGGCAGATGGACCAGCCTGCACAGGCCGTAGAACGGCAGCATCGGCCAGACGTAACCGACGTACTGGTCCTGGATGCCGCCGAAACCGCCCCGGTCGTGCCACAACTGGCCCAGATCGGAGAGGAACTGCCAGGGGTCGAGCGCGACACCGAGCTTGGTGTCGAAGGTCGTCCGCCCCGGGTGCACGACCAGGAACAGCACGAACACCACGGCCCAGAACCCCAGCAGCCAGCGCCGCGACCGCGGCCCCTCCGGCGGTCCGGAGGTGAGGGCCCCGGGGCGGACGGCTGCCGGGGGAGGAGCCTGGACCGTGGTCGTCATGGTGGGCACCGCCGGAGGATGAGGAGGAGATTCCAGGTGGCGAACTCGCGCAGCCCGGGCGCCTTCGCGACGGCTCCCGCGAGGAACGGCCAGTAGCGGGAGCGCGCCGCGACGACCGTGACGTCGTCGCGGGCGCGCACCTGCCGCAGGGTGGTGCCGATGTGCACGGCGAAGAGGTTCTCGCCGAGGGTGTGCTTGGCTGCCTTGCCGGTACGGCGGCGGTAGCGGGCCCGGGCCCGCTCGGCGCCGAAGTAGTGCCAGGGCGCCCACTCGTGGCCGCCCCACGGGGAGAGCCAGTTGGTGAACGAGACGTAGATCAGCCCGTCCGGGCGGGTCACGCGCACCATTTCGCTCAGGAACGTCTGCGGATCGGCCACGTGCTCCAGGACGTTGGAGGAGAAGCAGACGTCGGCGACCCCGTCCGCCAGCGGCAGCAGATACCCGTCGGCGACGACCGCGGCCTGCGGTGGCTTCGGCCCCAACTCCCGTACGTCCGGCTCGAAGAGGTACGCGTGCGCGCCGCGCCGCCGGAACTCCTCGGTGAAGTACCCGCTGCCGCCACCGACGTCCACGACGGTGCGGCCCGCGACGGTACCGCCGTACGCCTCCACCTGGTCGGCGGCGTCCCGGGCGAGCAGCGAGTAGCAGCCCTCGGGGTCGTCCTGCTCGTGCAGGAAGGCGCGGAAGAGGGCGACGGACCGGCGTATGGAGGGGTCCTTGAGGCCGGTACCCACACCCTCGTCGGGGGCTGTCACGGCGTCCAGCCCCTCACCGCCTCCGCGGCCACCGCTCTGAACTGGCGGACCGTGTGGTTCCAGCGGTAGCGGGCCGCGCGGTCGCGGGCCGCCTTGCCCATCAGGGTGCGGCGGTGGGTGGACAGGGCGAGCGTGCACCAGGCCGCCGCGAAGGAGGACTCCCCACGGGCCAGCAGACCCGTCTCGCCGTCCACCACGGAGTCGCGCAGTCCGGGTACGTCGAAGGCGATGGCCGGGGTCTCGCGCGCGGCGGCCTCGGTGACCACCAGGCCCCAGCCCTCCACGGCGGACGGATGCAGCAGCAGCCAGGCCGCGCAGAGCAGCCGGTGTTTCTCGGCCTCGGAGACATGTCCGGCGAACTCGACGCCCGGACCGGCGAGTTGTTCGAGGCGTTCCCGTTCGGGGCCGTCTCCGACGATCACCAGCCGGCCGCCGGTGACCGGGCGGACCCGCTCCCACAGCCGCAGCAGCAGATCGATCCGCTTGTACTCCACGAGCCGCCCCATCGCCACGAACAGCGGCTCCGGCGAGCGCGTGGCCCGCGGCCCCGGCTCCTCGACCCCGTTGTGCACGACCCGGATGCGGTCCCGCTCGACCCCGATCGCGCGCAGGGCGTGTGCCGTCGACGGAGAGACGGCGACCAGCAGATTACGGCGCTGTGCGCCGGCCAGCGCCCAGTGTTCGAGTCTTCGGCCCAGCCGGGCGGCGGGCGCCAGCGGTCCGCCGAACCGCATCTTCCACAGGTCCGTGTGGACGTGGTTGACCAGGCAGAGGGTCGGGCCGCGGTGCCACAGGGGGGCCAGGTACGGCAGGCCGTTGCACACCTCGACCAGCAGGTCGCAGTCGCCCACCTGGCGGTGGAACGCGGGGCGGGCGCGCAGAAAGTGGCCCAGGTCGCCGCCCGCTGAGACGACCCGGTAGTCGCGGTAGGCCGCGGGGCCGCCACACAGCAGGGTGACCTGGTGGCCGAGGCCGGTCAGCCCTTCGGCCAGCCGGTCGACCAGCAGTTCGGAGCCGCCCGCCGCCGGATTGCCGAGATCGCGGCGGGCGAGAAAAACGATACGGCGCGGCTGTGGGGGGAGCGCCGGGAGGTGCTGCGCGGGGCGCGGGAACGCGGCGCGCAGCGAGGAAGGCACGTGCTGGGGCATAGGTGCTCCAACTCGTCTCAGGGTGCGGAACTCAGCGTGGGGGGCAGGGCGTGGAACGGGTGGAACGGGTGGAACGAACCAGCGGGCGGAACGAACCAGTGGGGGCAATGGGCGAGCGGGTGGCGCATGTGGTGGCACTGGTGGTGGCACGGATAGCGCGGGTGGATCGGCCGAGCGGTCACGCGGGAGAATCTTCCGGGCTGTGGGGGTTTTGAGCGTTCGCTGTAACCGGGATGTGGGCGGGCTGTGCTCGGGTGGGGTTGGACAGTTTTCGCCCAGCGGTTCGATGCGGCTACTCACCGGGATGACAATTTCCGGGCTTTGTGGAGCTGACGCCGCATCACATCGTGAGCGGAGACGGGGACGACCCGGACGTATCGGGATCCGGTCGCCCGCGTACCACCAGAACGACACCCGCCACGGCCAGGACGAACCCGAGCACACCGGCACCGATGGGCAACGTCTGCCCCACCATGCGCAGTTGACCGCTCTCGGCCTTCGCCTGGTCCACCTGGTCCTTCTGTGTCGCGGCCGTGAAGGCCAGCTTCCGGCTGTCCAGGAGCACCGCGGCGTCCTTCTTGCCGCCCGGGGCGCGCAGTGTCTTGCGCGGGCCGACCTGCGCGTAGACCACCCGGCCGGTGCGCTGGTCGACGACCAGCTCGATCAGGTGGTTGGCGTACCACTCCTCGGCGAGCACCTGGCTGCGCTGCGGCTGCCCGACGATCGCGCCCGGCACCAGCCGGGTTCCGGTCCTGGTCGGGGGGACCGTTCCGGTGAACCGGTAGCCCTCGTACCCCTGGATCTTCTTGGTGCCCTTGTAGTGCAGGGTGACCGTCGCGCCCAGCGAGTTGTCCCACCAGCGGTACGAGCGTTTCTGCACGTCGAAGGGGAACTTGAGGTAGGCCTCGCCCTGGAAGTACGGCTTCTCCTGGCAGCAGTGGGCCGGCGCGTTGGTCCTCCGGTCGGTGACCCAGCGGCCCGGGGTGAACTCCAGGGCGTCGTGCGGGTCGGCCGCGGGCAGCGACTTGTCCGTGTCGACCGTGGTCGTCACGTCCCAGACGGCCTTTCCGCTGCGCTCGCTGTCGGCGACGTCGCCGCGCACCTTCTGGGTGACGGTGATCCGCTGTCCGGGCACGGTCGCGACCTTGTCGACGTCGAAGACGCTGCCCGAGCCGGTGTAGACGGCGGTGGTGTCGATGTCGATCGGGTTCACGGCGGCACGTGGTTCCACGTACCAGACCAGCATCGGGGCCAGCACGAGCAGGAAGGTGCCGAGGCCGAGAAGGATCAGTGAGGCGGGTGAGGCTGTGCGGCGCATCCGGGCACTCCAGGGGCGTGAGGAGGCTCGACGCACGGGTGATATCAGGTGGTACGAGGAGATACGGATGCGTCGACACCAGGAGGGAAAGTGCACGTGCGGTACGGGCCGGGAACCGTAGGCGCACCCTTGACGGAGTGTCAATGCATTGTCGAGACTGAGGACTTGCCGGACGGGACCGGCGAACCGTCACCGGGCGGGACCGGTGGACGGTCATCGGGCGGGACCGGTGGACGGTCATCGGGCGGGACCGGTGACCACTCACCGGAAGCGACCGGTGACCAGTCATCGGACGCGACCGGTGGACGGTTCACCGGAAGCGACCGGTGGACGGGAACGGGCAGGAGCCGCGGGGCCGCACGACCACGGCCGCGTGGAGTGCCGGGGTGGGGACGACCTCCGACAGAGAGGCTGACCCTGCGATGTCCAGACTGCTCGCCGCCGCACTCACCGTCGCGGCCGCTGCCGCGCTCGCCGTGGGCGCCGCGCTCGGTGTCGTCGCGCTGCTCGACGCGACCCCGGACCAGCCGAACACCCCATTGATCACCTACGAGAATGCCGGCCAGGAGCGTTGACCGTGACCGCCCGTCCGGGAACCGTCACCCTGCACTCGGCCTGGCACGCCGTTCCCCGCGTCCAGGTGCGGCAGTTCGCGGCGATCGCCATGGCCGAGGCACCCGCGCTCGCCGAGGAGATCCTGCGCGAGATCCGCCGCGAGTACCCGCATCTGCCGGTCGTCCTCGACGACTCCGGGGAACCGATGGCGCTGATCGGCATCCGGCGCGCCATCGAGGTCTTCGTGCAGCACCTGGAGACCGCCGAAGGGCGCCCGCGGGTCCATCCCGAGGTGTTCCAGGAGTTCGGCCGGGGCGAGGGACTGCACGGCCGCAGTCTCGACTCGCTCCAGGCGATCTACCGGCTGGGGGTCAGGCTCGCCTGGCGCCGGTTCGCCGAGATCGGGCAGCGGGTCGACATCCCGCCCCCGGCGATGTACGAGCTGGTCGACGCCGGATACGAGTATCTCGACGGCCTGGTGGATCAGTCCGTACGGGGTTACGCCGAGGCCGCCGCCCGGCAGGCCGGGGAGCGCCTCCGTCTCCAGCGGCGCCTGATGGACCTCCTGCTCTCCGAGCACCAGCACCGGGGCGACCCCGCCGAGGCGCTCGTCGAACGCGCCGCCCGGATCGGCTGGCCGCTGCCCGACCGGGTCGCCGTCGGGGTGCTGCTGCGGCCCGCCCGGGAGGCCGTCGCGCCCGCCGTCGGCCAGAGCGTGCTGCTCGACATGGAGTACGAGCAGCCGCGCATGGTGGTGCCGGAGCCGGACGCCGCGGGGCGGCCCGAGCTGCTGCACCGGGCGCTGGCCGGCTGGTCCGGCGCGATCGGGCCGCCGGTGCCGCTGGCCGACGCGGCGAAGTCGCTGCGCTGGGCGGAGGCCGCCGTACGTCTCGTGGAGCGGGGGCTGCTTCCCGCCGGGGAGGTCCTGCACTGTACGGAGCACACCGAGGCCCTGGTGCTGCTCCAGCCCGAGGAGCTCATCGACGACCTCGCGCTGCGGTGTCTGGCGCCGCTCGCCCACTGTGGGCCCACGCACGGGCGGCGGCTCGCGGAGACGCTGCTGGCGTGGCTGGAGACCCGGGGTGGGGCCCCCGAGGTCGCCGCCCGGCTCGGGGTGCACCCGCAGACCGTCCGCTACCGCCTCCGGCAGATACGGGAGCTGTGGGGGGACGAGGTCGACGACCCCGACCGGCGGTTCGAGCTGGAGCTGGTGCTGCGGGCGCAACGCCTCCGGGGTGAGCTGGGGGACCCCCGCGCCCGGCGCTGACCTCCCACCGGGGTCCGTCGCGTGCACCCCCGCCGGGGTCCGTCGCGTGCACCCCCGCCGGGGTCGTCGCGTGCACCCCCGCCGGCCAGGCGCCCGGGGCTGCCCTCCCGCCGGGCTCTTTCGCGTGCACCCCCGCCGGCCAGGCGCCCGGCGCTGCCCTCCCGCCGGTTTCCCACCCGCCCACCGGCCTCGGCCGGCCCGACGGTCGCCGACCCATTGCCCGGCCAAGCCCACTATGACTAGCCTGTGTTCGTCATGCCGATCGACTGTTGAAATTTCGAACACAAGGGAGGGGCCGGTTGTGGGACGCCTCGTACCTGCCGTGACCCGGGCTCTGGACATACTGGAGCTCTTCCTCGACGGGGACGGGACTCTCTCCGCCCCCGACATCGTGCGCAAGCTCCAGCTGCCCCGCACGACGGTGCACGAGCTGGTCACCACCCTCGCCGCCCGGTCGTACATCGTGCAGGTACCGGGCCAGCCGGGACGCTACCGGCTCGGCGTACGTCCGTACCAGCTCGGCAGCCGCTACGCCGAGCAGCTGGACCTCGCCGCCGAGGGCCAGCAGGTCGCCCGCTCCGTCGCCGAGACCTGCGACGAGACCGTGCACGTGGCCATCCTCGAAGGCACCGACGTCATCTACATCGCGAAGGTCGACTCCACGCACGCCGTGCGCATGGTGTCGGCGGCGGGCCGCCGACTGCCCGCGCACTGCACGTCCGTCGGCAAGATGCTGCTCGCCTCGCTCCCCGAGCCGGAGCTGACGTCCCGCATCCCCGACCACGCCGAGCTGGCCGCGATGACGCCCAACAGCATCACCGAGCCGGCCGCCCTGCGCGAGGCGCTCAGCGAGATCCGCCGCCGCGGCATCGCGGTGGAGAGCCGTGAGTCCAACCCGGACGTAAGCTGTGTCGCCGCCCCGGTGCGCGACCGCACGGGACAGGTCGTCGCCGCGCTCTCCATCTCCGTACCGATGATCCGCTGGAGCGACGAGCGCCGCGCCGAGCTGGAGCAGCTCGCCGTGAAGGGAGCCGCCGAGCTGTCCGAGCGGCTCGGTCACCGGAGCGTGGGATGACGGCCGTCGAGGTCGCGGTACGGGCGGAAGCGACGCTGGGGGAGGGCCCGACCTGGGACTCCGCCGCCCAGCGGCTGATCTGGGTGGACATCCTCGGCTCCCGGGTCCACACCTACGATCCCGTCTCCGGGCGCCGCACGGTCATGGTCACCGAGCAGCATGTGGGCGCCGCGAAGCCGCGGGCGGACGGCGGACTGGTGGTCAACCTCCGTGACGGCGTGGGGCTTTACGGCCCGCCGGGCACCGGGGAAGCCTTCCGGTGGCCGCACCGCGAGCCCGTCCCCGGCCGCCGGGGCAACGACGCGGCGGTCGCGCCCGACGGTGCGCTCTGGTTCGGCACCATGCGCTACGACGAGGCGCCGGGCGGCGGCACGCTGTCCCGGCTCGCACCGGACGGCACGGTCCGCACGGTCCTCACCGACGTCGCCGTCAGCAACGGCACGGGCTGGAGCCCCGACGGGCGCCTGATGTACTACATCGACTCGCCGACGCGCAGGGTCGACGTGTTCGACGTCGGCGAGGACCAACTGCCCGTCGACAGGCGAACGTTGGCCGTCATCGGGGAAGGCGAGGGTTTCCCCGACGGTCTCACCGTCGACGCGGACGGCTGCGTGTGGGTGGCCCTGTGGGACGGCGGCGCGGTCCGCCGCTACACGCCGGACGGGGACCTCGACCGGGTGATCGAGCTTCCCGTACGCCGCCCCACGGCCTGCGCGTTCGGCGGCGCCGACCTGGCCGACCTGTACATCACCACGGCCCGTACGGGACTTGACGCGCCGCACCCGATGTCCGGCTCGCTGCTGGTCGTCCCCGGCGCCGGAAAGGGCCTGCCGCAGCCCGCGTTCGCCGTCTGACAACTCCCCTCGCGTCCCCGCCCAGTTGCTGGGCGGGGACGTCCGCTTTTGCGCGAACCATTGACGCGCAAGCGCTTCGATCTTACGGTCCCGTTCGAAGTCGCGATCACCTGTCGAAATATCGAACAGTGATCTCTAGTAGTGAATCTCGAACAGCGAATCTCAAACAGCGAATCTCGAACAGTAGGGACCTGAACGCCCTGAGCCGGCCACCCCGAACACTCCGCGCCCCGAAAGGAAACCATGCGCCCCGCCCGCTTCACCCTCGACCCCGCCTTCACCGTCGGCAAGGTCGACCCCCGTGTCTTCGGATCCTTCGTCGAACACCTCGGCCGCTGTGTCTACACCGGCGTCTTCGAGCCGGGCCACCCGGCGGCCGACGAGTCGGGCCTGCGTACGGACGTACTGGAGCTGGTCCGTGAACTGGGCGTCACCGTCGTGCGCTACCCCGGTGGCAACTTCGTGTCCGGCTACAAGTGGGAGGACTCGGTGGGCCCCGCCGAGGACCGCCCCCGCCGCCTCGACCTGGCCTGGCGGTCGACGGAAACCAACCGCTTCGGCCTCTCCGAGTACATCGCCTTCCTCAAGAAGGTGGGCCCGCAGGCGGAACCCATGATGGCGATCAACCTCGGCACACGAGGAGTGTCCGAGGCCCTGGAACTCCAGGAGTACGCCAACCACCCCTCCGGCACGGCCCTCGCGGAACAACGCATCGCGCACGGTGACAAGGACCCGTTCGGCATCAGGCTGTGGTGTCTCGGCAACGAGATGGACGGCCCCTGGCAGACCGGCCACAAGACCGCCGAGGAGTACGGCCGTGTCGCCGCCGAGACGGCCCGCGCCATGCGTCAGATCGACCCGGGCGTCGAACTCGTCGCCTGCGGCTCCTCGAGCCAGTCGATGCCGACCTTCGCGCAGTGGGAGGCGACCGTCCTCCAGGAGACGTACGACCTGGTCGACTACATCTCGCTGCACGCCTACTACGAGCCGGTCGACGGCGATGTCGACTCCTTCCTCGCCTCGGCCGTGGACATGGAGTCGTTCATCGAGAACGTGGTCGCGACCTGCGACCACGTGGGCGCGAGGCTCAAGTCGAAGAAGAAGATCAACCTCTCGTTCGACGAGTGGAACGTCTGGTACATGTCGAGGTGGGAGGAGCACGCGAAGAACGCCGACCCGGCCGACTGGCCGGAGGCCCCGCGCCTCCTGGAGGACGTCTACTCCGTCACGGACGCGGTCGTCTTCGGCTCGCTGCTCATCGCCCTGCTGCGGCACGCGGACCGGGTGAGCGTCGCCTGTCTCGCCCAGCTCGTCAACGTCATCGCGCCGGTCATGACGGAGCCGGGCGGCCCGGCCTGGCGGCAGACGACGTTCTTCCCGTTCGCGCAGGCGTCGGCCTACGGACGCGGCCAGGTCCTCGACGTACGTGTCGACTCGCCCACGTACGCGACGAAGAGGTACGGCGAGGCGGACCTGCTGCACGCCACGGCCGTGCGCGCCGAGGACGGCTCGGTCACCGTCTTCGCCGTCAACCGCAGTCAGAGCGAGTCACTGCCGCTCGAAGTCGCCCTGAGCCGACTGGAGTTGACGTCTTTGATCGAGCACAGCGCGCTCGCCGACGCCGACCCGGACGCGAAGAACACCCTCGACGCCCCCGAGCGGGTCACCCCGCACACCATCGACGGCACCACCCTCCAGGACGGCAGGCTGACCGCCGTCCTGGAGCCCCTCTCGTGGAACGTGATCCGTTTGGGCTAGAGCCTGTCCGGCGCGATCCGCCGGACAGACCTAGTGCTTGGCGCTCGCGCGGCCGGGGGAGTCGACCGTCGTCACCGGCACTCCTCCGGCCGCGCTGCCCAGCAGCGTCAGTTTCACCTCGCCAGGGCCCGCCGCCGTGGTCCCGTCGGACAGGACGGCGAGGGCGAGTGTGTTGGAGCCACGGGTGCGCAGCAGCCCGTTCGGCAGGACGAAGGTGTGCTGGGGGCCCACGTCGTTGATGTACTGGCCCATGTTCCAGCCGTTCAGGAAGATCTGGACGCGGTAGGCGCGCGCCGGGTCGTCGGTGAGTGTGAGCCCGATCGAGGCGTCGACGGCGGGGTCGACGGCGAGCCGGAAGTCGGTGCGGTACCAGGTGACGCCCTGCCGCCGGTCGGCGCGCGGGAAGTCGACGACTTTCCAGCCGGTGGCGGCGAACCCCGGCAGATGCCAGCCGTGCCGTTCCCCGTACAGGCCGCCGTTGTTGACCGGCCCGCGCACCGGGTCCGGCGTCACCTCGCCCCGAATCCGCCAAGTGACCGATGGAGAGGACCCGTTGAAGGTCGCGGCGGTGAGCCCCCGGGCCACCTTGTGGGTGTCCTTCGCGGCGCCGTCCTCGTCGTGCTGCATACGGCGGACGAGGACGGACAGCACCCGCGCCCCTGTCCGGGCGGGGACCGGGTACGTCGCCGTGGCGGCCCACGTCCCCTGTCTGACCGTCTTCTTGTCCGGCACCGGCATCCGGTGCGTGCCCAGTGGCTTGCCGTCCAGCCAGGCCATCAGCAGCCCCTGCGCGCCAGAGACGTAGGAGAGGGACACCGCGTCCGTGGTGCCCACGTCGGTGAAGTGCCCCCGGTACCAGACATCGCCGTAGTGGTAGCCGTAGTCGTCGGCGAACAGCACCGGCTGCCCGGCGGGTACGGGGGTGATGCTGTACGAGGACTTCTTGTCGGCGACCTTCCAGCCGGAGTCGTCGTAGTCGGCGGCGGACTCCGGGTTCTCGGCCGACCGGAGCCAGTTGGTCAGCGCGGGCAACGGGACGCCGGGGACCCCGGGCAGCCGCTGCTGGGCCAGCAGGCTTCCGGACTTCGTGGCGAGGGTCTTCAACGTGCCGTTGTTCCACACCACTTCGCCGATCCCGCGCGGGCCCCACACCTCCAGCTCCGCCGACTCGACGGTGTCGCCGGTGAGATGGACGGTGGTGCCGCGCAGTTCGGCGGTGCGCAGCAGGGCGGGGCCGCGTACCAGCACCGGGCCCGACGGGGTGTCGTAGCGCCACAGCCGCCCGGAGGCCTCGTCGTCGACGAGCAGCAGCAGGAGGGGCGCCGCCGTCCCGCCGCCCTCCACCAGCACCCGGGTGGACGCGCACAGTTGGGCGTCGATGCGCAGGACGCCGTCGGCGTACTTGTGTTGTGCGCTCCCCTCCAGCACGGTGACCGTCGGCTCGCTCGCGCACTCCAGCGCGGTCTTCGTCGACTCGCCCGACCCGCCCGTGAAGACCGCGACGTCCTGGCGCCCGGCGGTCAGCCACAGCATCGGCTGGGCGCTGGAGTACCGCAGCTTCCGTCGCCCGAGGCCGATTCCGGAGACGAGCAGGCGGGCGTCGAGTCCGGGGACCAGGACCGGGACCGGGACGGCCGCCCCGGCGAGCGGTACGAGGGCGAGGGTCTCGGTGGAGGTGTCGTTGCGCAGCACGTAGACGTGGGCCTTGGTGTCCGGATTGACGAGGTGGTACGCCTTGATCCCGTCGTCGCCGACCGCGATGTCCGCCGCCCGGTCCAGCTTGGCGAAGTCGGGCACGCAGTGCAGGAGCTGCCCGATCTGGTGCATCGGGATCAGCTTCGGCGTGGGCTGCCGCGCCTCGTCGAGGGCCGCTCCGTAGTCGTACGAGGTGTAGACGATCGGCGCGGGCAGCCAGCCCCAGGATGTGCCGCCGAAGGTCATGTAGACGTTGTGGACCTTGATCCCGTTGGCGAGGTTGGTGAGGTAGAAGCGCCGCTCGTACGCCGCGTCCCGGGTCCGGCGCGACCCCGCGTACCCCTGGCCGCCGAACTCCACCCCGCCCCACGGATCGAACCAGCCGCCCCCGAACTCGGCCAGGAAACCCGGGGTGTCGGGGCTCGCGGTCGCGCCGCCCTGGGTACCGCCGATGCCGAAGTACCCCCAGTCCGGGGGCTGCCCGACGGGCGACGGATAGCCGTCGAAGGCGTACAGGTAACGCCCCTTCTCACCGCCCGTCCCGAAGGTCCCCGGGGCCCAGTACCCGTTCCTGCCCTTGTCGTTGTGGAAGAGCGGCACGTCGATCCCGTCGGCGCGGACCTTCGCGTACAGATGGCTCATGTAGTCGCGCCCCGCGGGCTCCGTCACGTTGTTCGCGTACTCGTTCTCCAGCTGGTAGAGGACGATCGTGCCGCCGCCGTCGGTGTAGAGGTGCCGGGCCGCGATCCTGTCGACGGCGGTCAGCCACTCGTCGACGTACTTCAGATAGGTCGGATCGGAGGTCCGGGCCGTGCCCTTGGTGACGGTCAGCCAGCCGGGGAAGCCGCCCGCGTCGACCTCGGCGTTGATGTACGGGCCGGGGCGCAGGATGACGTACAGGCCGGTCTCGGCGGCCGTCCTCAGGAACAGGTCGAGGTCGCGCACGCCCGTGAAGTCGTACGTCCCGGGGGCGGGGGAGTGGTAGTTCCACGACACGTAGATGCTGATCGCGTTGTATCCGTGGGCGCGCAGCTTCTCCAGCACGTCCCGCCACAGGGACGGGCTCGGCAGCCTGAAGGGGTGGACCTCGCCGGACCAGAGCACGAGCCGCTTGCCGTCGATCAGCATCGAGTAACGGTCGAAGCCGACGGTGTGCGCCTTGCGGTCGGCGGCGGGTGGTCCGGGCGCGGGTCCGGTGGGAGCGATGGGCGTCCTTCCGGCGGCGCTCGCCTCATCGCTCCCGCTGCCGCTCAGCGAGAAGCCGAGCGCGGCGGTGCCGGCGAGTGCGCTGAAGGTACGTCTGCTCAACACCATGCGGGGTCCTCCCGAGGACGGCGATGGGGCTCTCCCCCGCTGTCCGAGCGAAGCCGAGATATGGGGGAGGGGCTCCGGCCATTGTCCACAGCGGTACGTCCCACACCGGTCATGTGAGGATCACGGCGCGGGCGGATCACCCGGTACCGGCGGCATCGGAGCCGGCGCTACGGCAGGACCGCGGCCCGATCCTCTCCCTGCTCGGCGAACGGACCACCCGGATGGCGTACACCGGGCGGGTCCGGTACGCGCTGCGGGCCGCCGCCCTGACGTTCTCGATCCGCGTCCACCGCGAGGGGCGGCACGAGGAGGCCGAGAGCGTCGAGGAACGGCAGCCCGGGGCGGCGTACCGGAGTCGGCCTGTCAGGTGAGGCTGCGCTGGCTGCGGGCGGTGAGCTTGCCGTCGGTGAAGGTGAGGTAGGCGCTCGGCGGGAACAGGCCGGTCGCGGAGGGGCAGTAGTACTGCAGCGCGTGGCCGTCCGTGGCCGGCCAGTTGGCGTAGGTCTCCTGCTGCATCACACAGGAGTCCTTCGGGACCACCGCCCACACCTGCGGCTCGGTCATGCCCAGCGCCGTCCTGTTGTACTGGGCGAGCCTGATGGACGGCGTCTTCGCCTTGAACAGGAACTCGCTCCGCTTGTTGTACAGCTTCCCGTCCGCGGTGAAGCTGAAGCCGCCGTACGGCACGTAGTCGCCCGACTCGGCCCAGCACAGGATGCCGTCCCCGATGACCCCACCGGTCTCACACGCCTGCGAGCCCCCGCCGATCGCCCAGACCTGGTCCTTCGTCATACCGAACTGGATCTGGTTGTACTTCTCCGCCGTGAACCCGGAGTACGCCTGCGCGTCGGTCCCCACACCGAGGGCCACCGCACAGGCCGCGACCACGGCGCCCCCGTAACGCCACATGTTCACCATCGGATACGTCTCCTCACCCGCTGATCACGTCCTGCCGACGGGCGGGACACTAGCCACCGGCGGTCTTCAGCCCGTCTTCGCGCCCGAGAACGCATCGGGAACCCCGCTGCCGGCTCCGGGGCGGGGCGGCCCGCGGCGTCGCGGGCCGCCCCTGTCTCCGTGGGGGGAACGGGGGTGGTCAGCTCGTCTCGACGCCGACGGTCAGGGCGCCGGCGTAGCCGGAGGAGGTGGAGCTGCCCAGGGCGGTGAGGGTGAGGAGGCCGGAGGCGGCGCCTCCGTCGTCGTAGATGGAGTCCTGGGCGAGGGTGGTGCGGGTGACCGTGTTGGTCGAGTAGGGGGAGATCCTGGCCACCGCCGTGGTGACGGTCTCGCTGAAGAAGAGCTGGCCGGTGTGGAGTTCCTGGCCGCCCGTGAAGGAGCCGTCGGAGGTGAGGGTCACTCCCGTGTGCACCTTCAGGTGGATGTGGATGCAGCGGCCCCGGTACCAGCCCGGGTAGATCGTCGTGATCTTCGCTACGCCGTCCGTGCCGGTCAGGACGCCGCCGCGCAGGAACGTGCCGTCGTCCGGCTCCGAGTGGCCGTTGCCGCCGACGAACCCGGAGTACTCGCCGAGCGCGTCGCAGTGCCAGATCTCGACGAGGGCGTTGTCGAGCGGTGCGCAGGTGTCGTCGTCGACGACGGTGAGCGTCAGCTTGAGCGGGATGCCCGCCTTGCCTTCGGTGATGTCGGAGCGGACGAGCTGTCCGTCGAGGTAGTAGGGGCCTTCGGTCATCTCCTTGGTGAGGGTGCAGACGGCCGCCGCGGCGACGGGGGTCGCGTGCGCCGCGTCGGCTGTGGGGGTCGCGGGCGCCGCGGCGCCCACGGCCAGCGCCGCGGCCGTCGCACCCGTGGCGATCAGCACGGTGCGGCGCCCGATCGGGGTTCCCGCTGCTGCTGTGCCGTCCAGAGCTGTGTCTTCCGAAGAGGAGTCTGTCATGGACATGGCACCGTAGGAGCCGAAGCTGTCCCCCAGCTGTCAGTCAGGCAAAGTGACGAAGCGTCAAGTTGTTTGTGAGACACGGGCGGAGAGGGGCGAGGAGAGGTGGTGGGGCTCGCTGCCGGTCCCCGGCTCCCGTCGGGTCCCCGCCCGCTGCTCGTCATGGGCGACGATGAGAGGATCGCCGTCTGCCCGGAGCAGGGGCGTTGTCGAGGTCGAACAGGGGGCGTGCGGTGGGACGGGGAACAGTGGTCGTCACCGGGGCGGCAGGGAACATCGGCTCGGTCGTGCGCCGGGCGTTGCGCGGCGAGGTCAGCCGCCTCGTCCTGCTCGACCGCGTTCCCCTCCAGGCCGAGGCCGCGAACGAGGTGGTCCACACCGTCGACCTGCGGGACGCGGCTGCCGTCCAGGCGGCGCTCGCGGGTGCGGACGCCGTGCTCCACCTGGGCGGCCTGCCGGACGAGGCCCCCCTCGAGGATCTCCTGGACGCCAACGTGCTGGGCACCCACCATGTGCTGGAAGCCGCCCGTCGCGCGGCGATCCCACGGGTCGTGCTGGCCGGCAGCAACCGCGTGACCGGTTTCTATCCCACGGGCCATCGCACCGGCCCACAGGAGCCGGTGCGCCCCGACGGCCTGTACGGGGTGAGCAAGGCGGCGGTCGAGGCCCTGGGGCGGCTGTATGCGGACAAGTTCGGCGTGTCCGTGATCTGCCTGCGGATCGGCAGCTTCGAGGAGGCGCCCACCGAACCGCGCCACCTGGCGACCTGGCTCAGCCCGCGCGACGCCGTCGGCTTCTGCCGCGCCGCGCTCACTGCCCCGCTCTCCACGCGCTTTGCCGCCGTGTACGCCGTCTCTGCCAACACCCGCCGCTTCTGGGAACTCCCCGCGGAATCCGAACTGGCCTACACGCCCGTCGACAACGCCGAAACGCATGCGCCGCACATCACGGGCGCCGACGCACCCGCTGATCCCGAAGCTCCGCAAGCCGGCCCGTACGCCCTGCCCGAGGTCACGTTGAAACACATCCGGCCCTGACTCGCCGGCCGGTGGAGGCGCAGACGATGCCGTGGTCGCTCCGGGAGCCCGGCGGACCGGTCGTCGAACCGGCGATCCGGGGCGCGCCGGCACCTCGGCGGCGCGCCGTGTGAGCTCGGCGGCGATCGGCGGTGGGCCAGGGGTCGCGTACTGAACTCCCCGAGCCCGTCGCCCGGTCAGCCCGCCTGGCCGTACAGCATGGCGCCCACGGCAGGCCAGCCGCCGGTCTGCTGCGGCTGGGGCTGTGGCTCCGGCTGGGTGCGGCCCCGGACCTGGGCGGCGGTGAGCCCTCCGGCGGCGCCGAGCCCGCTCGACTGCGGCCCCTGTGCGGCCGCCGTCAGGCCGCCGGCGGGAGCCGGTGCCATCCCGGGCATGGCCGCGCCCGGCGCCATGGCCGGTGCCGGCATCGGCGCGGGGGCCTGTGCCGCGGCGGGTGCCGGCCAGGCGGTGGGCTGCGGGTTCGGCTGCGGGGCGGGGCGCGGGTTCGGCTGCGGGGCGAGCTGCGGGTTGGGCCCCGGACCGGGCTGGGGGGCGGGCTGTGCGAAGGGCTGCGGGGCGGGGAAGTTGGACACGGCCGCCGGCTGCGGGGCCGGGTAGCCGGGCGCCGCCGCCGGTTGCGGGGAAGGGAAGTTCGACACCGCCGCCGCGGGCTGCGCGGGCGGCAGGCTCGGCATCTGCGCGGGCTGTGCGGGCTGCGCGAGCTGTGCCGCGGCGGCCCCCTGCCACCCGGCCGCCTGGGCCGCGAGGCCCTGCATCCCCGCTCCGTTCGTGGCGCTGACCAGCCGGTCCACCGCCGCCGTACCCGAGCTGTAGCTGGTCCCTGTGCCCAGCTCGGGCACGGCGGCTCCCCTCCTGGTCCCGTAGAGCACCTGTTCCAGGCCGGACACCAGGCGACGCACGTCCACCTGGGGGCGCACCACGAGTCTCAGGAAGCGGCTGGACGAACCGATCTTGTTGCCGCACTCGCGGACCAGGATCCGGTGCTCGGTGAGCAGTCGGTCCCGGACCACGGTGCCTTCGGCGCCCACGGGGAGGCGCACGAAGAGGAAGTTGCCCTGCGACGGGTAGACCGTCAGACCGGGCAGGGCGGAGAGCTGGCGGGCCATGTCGAGCCGGTCGCGGCGGACCATGTGCAGGCTTTCCAGGTACTCGGCGCCGTGCCCCTTGAGCATGAACACCACCGTCTCCGCGAAGGAGTTGAGATTCCACTTGGGCAGCATCGAGCGGACCTTGCCGGCCAGGGCCGGGTTGGCGACGAGGTAACCGAAGCGGATGCCGTGCAGTCCGAAGTTCTTGCCGAGGCTGCGCAGCACGATGACGTTGGGCCGCATCACCGCGTCCTCGACGACGCTCGGCTCGGACTCCGCGTCGGCGAACTCCAGGAACGACTCGTCGATGACGATCAGGTCCAGGTCCGCCATCGCGTCCATGAACTGGATGAGCGACTGGCGGGGGAGGAAGCCGCCGTCGGGGTTGTTGGGGTTGCAGATGACGGCGACGCGCGTGCCTCGGGCGCGGATGAACTCGGCGTACTTGGCGAGGTCGAGGGCGAACCCGCTGGACTCCTGGAGCGGGAACATGTCGACCCGCTTGCCGGTCTCCATCGGCTGGTCGGTCCAGCGGCCGAAGGTGGGGACGGGTATCGCGAGCGACTCCCTGACCAGCAGGTGGTCGATCCAGGTGATGAGTTCGGTGGAACCGTTGCCCATCGCCACGCACTGCGGCGGAAGTTGGAGCAGCGAGCACAGCTCGGCCGTGATGGTGTCGGCGTTGCTCGGGTAGTACGTGATGATCTCGCGCAGCCGGCCCGCCAGTTCGTCGAACATCGCGGGCGTGGGGAAGTACGGATTGCACGGGATGCAGAAGTCCACGGGACCGGCCCCGTCACCTTCCCGCGTCAGTGCGGCCATCGACGGGCTGTGCGCCGCGGTGCCGCGAAAGAGCGAGGTGACATTGCCGGCCATGGAACCTCCGTACGGTGCGGGCCCGTCGGGGAGGACGGGCCCTCGCCTTCGGGTGGCCCGTGCGGGGGAGCACGGGCCGCCCTCTCATACGGGTACGGAGGTGGCGCTGTTCAATCGCTGTGAACGCGTGCGGAAATTGTGAACCAGCTGTGAAGGTGGTTCACGAGCCGAACGAGTGCACGGTGGTGCTGCGATAGGTCTGCCCCGGTCGCAGCACCGTCGAGGGGAACTTCGGCTGGTTCGGCGAGTCCGGGAAGTGCTGCGTCTCCAGGCACAGCGCGTCGCCCTGCCGGTAGATGTGACCGCCGCTGCCGACGAGCGTGCCGTCGAGGAAGTTGCCGGAGTAGAACTGCAGGCCCGGCTGGTCGGTGGCGATCTTCAGGGTGCGGCCGGAGGACGGGTCGCGCAGGGTGGCGATGTGCTCGGGCTCGGCCGTGATGCCCTTGTCCAGCACCCAGTTGTGGTCGATCCCCTTGCCGTACAGCAGCTGCTGGTGGGCGACCCGGATGTCCTCGCCGACCGTCTTCGTACGGCGGAAGTCGAAGGGAGTGCCCGCGACCTCGGCCCGCTCGCCGGTGGGGATCAGGCCCGAGTCGACCGGGGTGTAGCGGGAGGCGGCGATCCTCAGCTCGTGGTCGTAGACCGAGCCGCTGCCCTCGCCGGCCAGGTTCCAGTAGACATGGCTGGTGAGGTTGACGACGGTCGCCTTGTCGGTGGTGGCCTCGTAGTCGATGCGCCAGTCGCCGTGCCGGGTGAGGGTGTATGTCACCTTCGCCTTGAGAGTGCCGGGGTAGCCCATCTCGCCGTCGACGCTGGTGTAGTGCAGGACCAGGCCCACGTCGGAGCCGGACGCGAAGCCCTCCACGTCCCAGACGTGCTTGTCGAAGCCCTTGGCCCCGCCGTGCAGGCTGTTCACGCCGTCGTTGACCGACAGCTGGTGGCTCTTGCCGTCGAGGGTGAACTGCCCCTTGGCTATGCGGTTGCCGTAGCGGCCGATCAGCGCGCCGAAGTACGGGCTCTTGGCGACGTAGTCCTCGATGGTGTCGAAGCCGAGCGAGACGTTCTTGTAGCGGCCGTGCCGGTCCGGGATCTCCAGGGACTGCACGATCCCGCCGTACGACAGGACCTTGAGCCTCGTGCCGCCGTTCGCCAGCGACCAGCGGTGGACCTTCGTGCCGTCCGCGAGCTTGCCGAACAGCTCCTTCACCGGCGCCCTGCCTCCCGAGGCGTGCGCCGTTCCCCCGAGCGTGGTCGCGGCGATGCCCGCGGCCGCGGCCCCTGCGACGACCGTGCGTCTGTTCAGTTCCATAGTGCGGCTCCTGCAGATGGAGGGGCCCCGCCTTCGACGGGGCCCGAGCTGACTTACGAACCGACCTTGCGCTTGTTCCACACGTCGAAGCCGACCGCCGCCAACAGGGCCAGGCCCTTGATGACCTGCTGCCAGTCGGTGCCGACGCTGAGGAGGTTCATGCCGTTGTTCAGCACACCGAGGACCAGACCACCGATGATCGCGCCGAGGACGGTACCGACACCGCCGCTCATGGACGCGCCACCGATGAACGACGAGGCGATCGCCTCGAGTTCGAAGTTCAGGCCCGCCTTCGGCGAGGCCGCGTTCAGGCGGGCGGCGACCACCAGACCCGCCAGGGCCGCGAGCACGCCCATGTTCAGGAAGACCAGGAAGGTGACCTTCTTGTCCTTGACGCCGGACAGCTTCGCCGCCGGGAGGTTACCGCCGATCGCGTAGATGTGACGGCCGAACACCGCGTTGCGCATGACGTAGCCGTAGCCGACCACCAGGACGCCGAGGATGATCAGCACGATCGGCGCGCCCTTGTAGCTGGCGAGCAGCATCGTGACGACGAGGATGGCGGCGACGATGGCGACGAGCTTGAGCAGGAAGATGTTCTTCGGCAGCACGTCCAGCGAGAACTCCTGCTGACGCCTCCGGTCGCGGACCTCCTGCACCACCGCGAAGACGATCAGGGCGAGGCCCAGCAGCAGCGTGATGTTGTGGTAGTTGGTGGTGGGGCCGGCCTCCGGAAGGAAGCCGTTGCCCATCTTCTGCAGCCCGTCCGGGAACGGGCCGAGGGTCTGGCCCTTGAGCAGGATCTCGGTGAGGCCGCGGAAGAGCAGCATGCCGGCGAGGGTGACGATGAACGACGGTATGCCGAGATACGCGATCAGGAATCCCTGCAAGGAGCCCGCCACCGCGCCCACCAGCAGGCACAGCACCAGGGCGAGCGGCCACGCGATACCGTGCTGCACGGTCAGTACGGCCGCGAACGCGCCTACGAACGCGGTCAGCGAGCCGACCGACAGGTCGATGTGACCCGCGATGATCACGAGCATCATGCCGATCGCGAGGATCAGGATGTAGCTGTTCTGGAGCACCAGGTTGGAGACGTTGCGCGGCAGCAGCAGGTCGCCGTCGGTCCAGACCGCGAAGAGGACGACGATCAGGCCGAGGGCGATCAGCATGCCGTACTGCCGCATGTTGCGGCGCAGGCCGTCCAGCATCAGCTGCAGCAGGCCGCCGCCGGCGGCCGGGCCCCCGCTCTTCCCGGGCGGCGCCGGGGCCGGGGTCTTCGCGGTCACATCCGTGCTCATCGGGATACCTCTTTGTCCTTCGTCATCTGGCGCATCAGCACTTCCTGCGTGGCCTCGGCCCGGGCGACCTCGCCCGTGAGCCGCCCGGCGGCCATGGTGTAGATGCGGTCGCACATGCCGAGCAGTTCGGGCAGCTCGGAGGAGATGAAGACGACCGCCTTGCCCTCGGCGGCCAGCCGGTCGATGACCGTGTAGATCTCGTACTTGGCGCCCACGTCGATGCCGCGGGTGGGCTCGTCCAGGATCAGCACCTCCGGACCCGCGAAGATCCACTTGCTGAGGACGACCTTCTGCTGGTTGCCGCCGGACAGCTTGCCCACCGGTTCGAAGACGGTCGGCGCCTTGATGTTCATGGACGTGCGGAAGCCCTCGGCGACCTGCCGCTCCTCGTGCTCGTCGACCACTCCGCGCCGGGCGACCTTGTTCAGGGCGGTCAGTGAGATGTTGCGGTTGATGGTGTCGATGAGGTTGAGGCCGTAGTGCTTGCGGTCCTCGGTGACGTACGCGATGCCGTGCCCGACCGCCTCCGCGACGGTCTTCGTACGGATCTCGGTGCCGTCCTTGAGGACCGAGCCGCCCGCGTAGCGGCCGTAGGTGCGCCCGAAGACGTTCATCGCCAGTTCGGTGCGGCCCGCGCCCATCAGGCCCGCGATGCCGACGATCTCCCCGCGCCGTACGCTGATCGACACATCGTCGACCACCTTGCGCTGCTGGTCGATCGGGTGATGGACCGTCCAGTTGCGGATCTCCAGGGCCGGTGCCGCGCCCACCTCTCCCTCGTACGCGGTGCGCTCGGGGAAGCGGTGGTCGAGGTCGCGGCCGACCATGCCGGAGATGATCCGGTCCTCGGTGGTCTCCGGCGCCTTCACGTCGAGGGTCTCGATGGACCGGCCGTCGCGCAGGATCGTCACCGAGTCGGCGACCTTGCGGATCTCGTTCAGCTTGTGGGAGATGATGATCGAGGTGATGCCCTGCTTCTTCAACTCCAGGATGAGATCGAGGAGTTTGCCGCTGTCCTCGTCGTTCAGAGCCGCCGTCGGCTCATCCAGGATGAGCAGCTTCACCTTTTTCGACAGCGCCTTCGCGATCTCCACGAGCTGCTGCTTGCCCACGCCGATGTCGGCGACGCGGGTCTCGGGGTGATCGTCCAGACCGACCCGGCGCAGCAGTTCGGTGGCGTGCCGCAGGGTCTCGTTCCAGTTGATGAGCCCGCCCTTGGCGTGCTCGTTGCCGAGGAAGATGTTCTCCGCGAGGGAGAGGAACGGCACCAGCGCCAGCTCCTGGTGGATGATGACGATGCCGTGGTGCTCGCTCGCCCGGATGTCCCTGAAGGCGCAGACCTCTGACTCGAAGAGGATCTCACCCTCGTAACTGCCGTGCGGATGGACGCCGGAGAGCACCTTCATCAAGGTGGACTTCCCGGCGCCGTTCTCACCGCAGATGGCGTGGACCTCGCCCTGACGGACGGTCAGTGTGACGTCCGACAGCGCCTTGACACCGGGAAAGGTCTTGACGATCGAGCGCATTTCCAGGACGGGTCCCGCCATGGTCGTGCCTTCCAATCAGTAGGGTGCGGCGGTTACTTGAGGTCGGACTCGGTGTAGTAGCCGCCGTCGACCAGCACCTGCTGGTAGTTGGACTTGTCGACGCTGACCGGCTGCAGCAGGTAGGCGGGGACGACCTTGGAGCCGTTGTCGTACGTCTTGGTGTCGTTGGTCTGCGGCTTCTTGCCGTTGAGGACGTCGTCGACCATGGTCGAGGCGACCTTGGCCAGCTGGCGGGTGTCCTTGTAGACGGTCTGCGTCTGCTCGCCCGCGATGATCGACTTCACCGAGGCCAGCTCGGCGTCCTGACCGGTGACCACCGGCAGCGGCTTGCTCTTGGAGCCGTAGTCGTCCGACTTCAGCGCCGACAGGATGCCGATGGAGATGCCGTCGTACGGCGAGAGCACCGCGTCGACCTTCTTGCTCTGGTACGACTTGGTGAGGATGTCGTCCATGCGCTTCTGCGCGGTGGCGCCGTCCCAGCGCAGGGTAGTGACCTGGGTGAGGCCGGTCTGCCCGGACTGGACGACCAGCTTCTTGCTGTCGATGTACGGCTGCAGGACGCTCATCGCGCCGTTGAAGAAGTACTTGGTGTTGTTGTCGTCGTTGGAGCCGGCGAACAGCTCGATGTTGAACGGGCCCTTGCCGCCCTTCAGGCCGAGCTTGTCGACGATGTAGTTGGCCTGGAGCTCGCCGACCTTGGTGTTGTCGAAGGACGCGTAGTAGTCGACGTTCTTGGTGCCGAGGATCAGCCGGTCGTAGGCGATGACCGGGATCTTCGCGTCGGCGGCCTGCTGGAGGACGTTGTTCAGCGACTTGTTGTCGATCGCGGCGACGATGATGGCCTTCACGCCCTGCGTGATCAGGTTCTCGATCTGCGAGACCTGCTGGTCGGGGTCGTCCTCGCCGTAGACCAGCTTGGTCTTGTAGCCCTTGGACTCCAGGTCCTTGACCACGTTCTTGCCGTCGGCGATCCACCGCTCGGAGGACTTGGTCGGCATCGCGATGCCGATGGTGCCGCCCTTGCCGCTGCCCTTGCCCTCCTTGCTGCCGCCCGAACCGCTCTGCCCGCAGGCGGTCAGCGTCAGGGCGAGGGAGGCGGCTCCGGCTATGGCGGCGAGGGCTGCTCTGCGCTTGCGCATGGTCATCAGTCCTTGTTCTTCTCGTCGTTGAGAGGGGTCACAGCGTGGGAAAGCGGTGGAGCGGGCCGGGCAGCCGGGAACCGAGCGGCGCCATGTCGCCGTCCGCGCCGTGCCGGGCGAGCAGGTCCAGGGCGAGGCGGCCGCGCCGCACCCGCTCCCGGGCGGTGTCCAGGGTCAGATCCCGCATATGGGTGCCGTACGGGTAGATCCCGGGGGCCTTGGACAGACCGAACTTCAGATAGAGCGGTGCGCCGCGCCGGATCAGCTCGGCGACCTCGTACATCCGCACGTACCCGCCGAGGTCGTCGGGGGCCTCGATGTACATGTCCATGGGGGCGGCGGAGACCCGCCGGATCTCGGTGAGGTGATCGAGCGTCAGATCACTCGGTACGTTGACCGAGTCGGCGCCGAGGTTCTCGTACACGGCGTACGCGGCCGGGTTGACCGGCCCGATCAGCGCGGACACCTTCAGGGTCGTGTCGGCCGGGATGATCCCGGCGAGGCGGGCCCGGTGCAGTGTCCACAGCACGCCCTCGTCGGCGACGAGCAGGCACTTGACGCCCAACTCGGCGGCCCGGACGGCGTCTTCGACACATCCGGCGAGCGCGTCGTGGCCCCGGGCGCGCAGCCCGCCGCCGCGCGAGTCGGTCCGTACGGAGGCGCCGATGTCCCAGGTGCCGCGCGGCCCGGTGAACAGGCACAGCTCGATGTCGCGCTCACCGGTGGCCTCGACCATCTCGGTGATCTCGGCATCGGTCAGCATCCAGACACCGCTGCCCTGGCTGATCCGGTGGATCGGCACATCGAGCCGCGAGGACTCCTTGAGGACCACGCCCACGGCCTCGGGGCCCTCGACGGACGGAACCTCGGTACGCCAGCGGCCGCCTCCCGGGAAGGTGTGCGGCGAGGCGTCGGCGGGGGAGAGGGCGGGCGCGCCCAGGCCGAGCGCGGCGAGTGCCTGCTCACCGGGTCGACGGGCTGCCTGAGGGGAGGCGTCGGTCACAAGCCGTCCTTCGCGTTCGATATTTCGGACATGGTTCGTGTCGGTGGGCGTACGCCGGTACGGAGCGTCAGGGTCTCCGTACCGGCGTACGGATCAGGGGCGCAGCAGGACCTTGCCGACCTGGGGATCCCCGGACCCCACCAGCTCGATGGCCCGCGGGAACTCCGCGAGCGGCAGCTCGTGCGTGACCAGCGGCAACGGATTCAGCAGCCCGGCGCCGAACACCCGCACCGTGTGCGCCCAGGCCGCCGGCGGCGCCCCGAACACGGTGTGCACCTCCAGCTGCCGTACGACGAGATCGGTGGGGTCGAGGCCCTCGGCGCCCGGCGCCGGGATCCCCGTCAGGACAAGGCGTCCGCCGCGCCGGAGCAGAGCGGCGGAGGTACGCGCGGCGGACCCGGACCCGGCGGTCTCGATGACGACGTCGAAGTCGCCGGGGAGTTCCTGGTCCCTCGTACGGAAGTCGGTGGCGCCGAAGCCCTTGGAGAGCGTGGCCCGGTCGGGGCGGGTGCCCACCACGAGCAGCTCGGCCGGGGAGCCGGCCGCGAGGAACTGCACGGCGAACATGCCCAGCGTTCCGGTGCCGACGACGGCGACCCTCTCGCCCGGTCGCGCGTTCGCCTTGAGGGCGGCGGCCGCGATGCAGGCGGCCGGCTCCAGCAGGGCGGCGGCCGTCAGGTCGGCGTCGTCCGGCAGGACATGGAGCAGCCGGGCGGGCAGGGTGAGGGTGGCGGCCATCGCACCCGGCCGGGTGAAGCCGGTCTCCTCGTACCCCGCCGTGCACAGCGTGGTCTCGCCCGCGTGGCAGCGGTCGCAGACCTGGCAGTTGCGGAAGCCCTCCCCGACGACCTTGCGGCCGACGAGCGTTCCGGGGACTCCGGCGCCGACCTCTTCCACCGTCCCGGACCACTCGTGGCCGGGTGTGAGCGGGTAACGGACGTATCCCTCGGGCCGGTTGCCCTGGTACACCTCGCGGTCACTGCCGCAGATGCCGACGGCGTGCACACGGACGAGGGCCTCGCCGGCCCCCGGCGGCGCCGGCTCGTGGCCGGCCAGCCGGTGCCGGCCCGGCGCCTCGACGACGACCGCCGTGCTCACTGCGTCCCCTTGGGCCTGCGCTGCTCCCAGCCGTCCGCCCAGAGGTCGAACCGGGCCTGCTGCTGCGGGAATTCGGCCGCCGCGTCGACGTCCAGCTCGACGCCGAGACCGGGCGCGTGCGACAGCTGGAAGTAGCCGTCGACGACCTGGGGCGCACCCTTCACGACCTTCTTGATCTCCGCGTCCGCGAAGTCGTTGAAGTGCTCCAGAATCTTGAAGTTCGGTGTGGTGAAGCCGACTTGGAGGGAGGCGGCGGTGAGGACGGGCCCGCCCACGTTGTGCGGGGCGACGAGCACGTAGTGCGCCTCGGCGGTGGCGGCGAGCTTGCGTGTCTCCCAGATCCCGCCGATGTGACCGACGTCGGGCTGGATGATGTCGGCGGTCTGGCTCTCGAACAACTCGCGGAACTCGATCCGGTCGTGAATGCGCTCACCGGTGGCGACCGGGATGTCCACCTTGGCGGCGACCTTCTCCAGGGCCTTGAGGTTCTCCGGCGGGACCGGCTCCTCCAGCCAGGCGGGGTTGAACGGCGCGAGTTCGCGGGCGAGCCGGATCGCGGTGGCGGGGGAGAACCGCCCGTGCATCTCCAGCATCAGCTCGGCCTCGGGCCCGATGGCGTCGCGCACGGCCTCGATGAGCGAGACGGCGTACAGGCTCTGCTCGTGGTCGAGTTCGAAGTGGCCGGTCCCGAAGGGGTCGATCTTCAGCGCCTGGTACCCGCGCGCCACGACCTCCTGCGCGGCCTTGTGATACGCCTCGGGAGTCCGCTCCGTCGTGTACCACCCATTGGCGTACGCCTTGACCTTGTCGGTGACCTTGCCGCCGAGCAGTTGCCACACCGGCACCCCGAGGGCCTTGCCCTTGATGTCCCAGCAGGCCATCTCGACGACGGCGATGCCGGACATCACGATCTCGCCGGCGCGCCCGTAGTCGCCGTACTTCATCCGGCGTACGAGATCCTCGACGGCGAACGGGTCGGAGCCGAGAATGTGGTTGGCCTCCGCCTCCCGCAGATAGCCGATCAGTGCGTCGGTGTGGCCCAGCATGCGGGTCTCGCCGACTCCGGTGATGCCCTCGTCGGTGTGCACCTGGACGTAGGTCAGGTTCCGCCAGGGCGTCCCGACCACGTGTGTGCTGATTCCCGTGATGCGCACGGCAGTTGCCCCCTGTGCTCTTCGGATCTGTTCGAAATTTCGTCACACGTTCGAAATGCTGGCGTGACAGTAAGGACGTGGCCCCGGGGGTGTCAATGGGGCGAACGCATAACGGTTTCGACGCGATGGGCGCGGGATGACGGGGGATCGCGCGGGATGGCGGGGAATGGTCGGTGGTGTCGCAACTCCGCACGCCGGAACGGCCGGTTCCCCACACAACCTTCACAGCTGTGCCTATGAACGTTACCTGTGAGGAACTTAGTCTTCCCGCGTCATGGACTACTGCCACCCGTGCCGAAGGCACCTCAACGGCGCCCTTGCCTGCCCGGGGTGCGGCGCACCAGCCGAAGGGCTCCGCGCGCACGCGGCGGAGACCGACGTACGCCCGGAAGGGGGCGCCGGCGCGGACCCGGCTGACGCCGACGCGTTGTACGACGAGGACGACGACGCGGAGGAGCGCCCGGGGCGTGCCGCCCGGCGGCGGAACCAGGGCCGGGGCCGGGGACGTGAGCGCGGGCGGGGTGCCGAGGACGCGGCGGGGCCGGAGGGTCCGGATGCCCCGGGTGGTGCGAGCCGACGTGACCGCAAGGCCGCGGCACACCGTCGTCGGCGGCGTCGGACGCTGCTCATCGCCGCCGGCTTCGTCCTGGCGGCGGGCGGACTGAGCCTCGCGGAACTCGGAGTCGACGGGCCCGGGCTGCTTCCCAAGCCCGCGGCGGAGGCCGGGGCCGAGTCGGCCGACGGCTCGACGTCCTCGAAGGCGGGGGAGACGGCGCGGCCGCTGGGCGACACGGGGGGTGCGGGCGCCGGCTCGGCGAGCGGCTCTCCCGACGCCTCGGCGTCGCCCTCCGGCTCGGGGTCCCCGTCCGCGTCCGCCTCCGCGAAGGACACGAAGAACACCAAGGACGAGCAGTCGGCGACGGCTGGGGCGGCTCCGGGGACCGTGACGTCGGCGCCCGCCGTCACCTCGGCCCCCCAGACGTCCGCCCCCGCCACGTCCGCCCCGACGACGTCGGCGCCGGCTCCGGCCCCTTCGCCGTCGAAAACCTGCAACCGCTTCTTGTGGTGGTGCACGTAGCGGAGGTCTCGCCCCCGCCGCCCCTGTTCAGGGGCGCGGGGAACTGCGCGATCTTTTGGCGGGGGTCCGGGGGCGGCAGCCCCCGGATACGGGACGGGCAGGGGCGGAGGGGGCGAAGAACTACGCTCCCAGCATCCGGCGCAGCAGGTCCCGCAGCGTCAGGCGCTCGTCCTTTGAGAGTCCCGCCAGTGGCTCCCGGGCGAAGTTCAGGGAGTCGCGAAGGCCCCGGGCCACGGCCAGGCCCTCCGACGTCGCCGCGGCCAGTTTCACCCGGCGGTCCGCCGGATCCGGGCGGCGCTCGACCAGACCCCGTGCCTCCAGCCGGTCCACGATCCCCGTGACGTTGGACGGCTCGCACTTCAGCTGCTGCGCCAGCCGCCGCATCGGCAGCGGCTCCAGGGACAGCAGGCTCAGCAGCCGCGCCTGCGCACCGGTGAGCGCGTGCTCGGCCGCCGCGTCCTCGTACTCCTCGTGGTAGCGGGCCACGACCGAGCCGATCAGTTCGACGACCTCCATGGTCAGGGGGTCGATCCGGGGTGTCTTCTGCGTGGCCATGCGCTCCAGAGTACCGCGTTACTTGACATCATGAAATATTCAGGAGCATGGTTGTTTCAGGTACTGAAGTATTAGAGCCGTAGAAGGGCGCCCCCCATGACCGACACCACCCCCCAGCTCCCCGCCGTCAACCGCGAGTGGCACCTGGTCAGCCGTCCGGTCGGCTGGCCCGAGCCGAAGGACTTCGCCCTGGTCGAGGCCGAGGTCCGGCAGCCGGAGGAGGGCCAGGTCCTCGTACGGAACAAGTACCTCTCCGTCGACCCGTACATGCGTGGCCGGATGAGCGCAGCCAAGTCGTACGTCGCCCCCTTCGAGCTCGGCAAGGTCATGCAGGGCGGTGCGGTCGGTGAGGTCATCGCCTCGAAGGCGGAGGGGATCGAGGCCGGCGACCACATCCTGCACTTCCTCGGCTGGCGCGAGTACGCCGTCGTGGACGCCAAGCAGGCCGTCAAGGTGGACCCGGAGGCCGCGCCGCTGTCGACGTACCTCGGCGTGCTCGGCATGACCGGCCTGACCGCCTACGCCGGGCTGCTGCGCACCGCCTCCTTCAAGGAGGGCGACTCCGTCTTCGTGTCGGGCGCCGCCGGTGCCGTCGGCAGCCAGGTCGGCCAGATCGCCAGGCTCAAGGGCGCCTCGCGGGTCATCGGCTCCGCCGGTTCCGACGAGAAGGTCAAGCTGCTGGTGGAGGAGTACGGGTTCGACGCCGCCTTCAACTACAAGAACGGGCCGGTCAGCGAGCAGCTGCGGGAGGCCGCTCCCGAGGGCGTCGACGTCTACTTCGACAACGTCGGAGGGGACCACCTGGAGGCGGCCATCGGCTCCCTCAACCGGGACGGCCGCATCGCCGTCTGCGGCATGATCTCCGTCTACAACAGCACCGAGCCCGTGCCCGGCCCGAAGAACCTCGGCCGCCTCATCCAGACCCGCGGCCGCATCCAGGGCTTCCTGGTCGGCGACCACTACGACCTGCAGCCGGAGTTCGTCCAGGAGGTCGGCGGCTGGGTCCGCTCCGGCGAGCTCAAGTACCGCGAGACGGTCGTCGAGGGCATCGAGAACAACCTGGAGGCGTTCCTGGGGGTTCTGCGCGGCGACAACACCGGGAAGATGATCGTCAAGCTCTGACCCCACAGGTCATCCCGAGAGGGCCTGTCGCTGCACTTCCGGCATGCGGTAACTTCTTTCCGAAGTCGTCGCGATCGTGGGCGCGAGTCGCGGCGGACCAAGGAGGAACGCACCGTATGTCCAGCTCTGCAATCCGACGTTCTGACGTCCTGTACACCGCCGTCGCCACCGCCGAGAACGGCCGTGACGGCCGCGTCGCCACTGATGACGGCAAGCTCGACGTCGTCGTCAACCCGCCCAAGGAGATGGGCGGCAGCGGCGCCGGCACCAACCCGGAGCAGCTCTTCGCCGCCGGGTACAGCGCCTGCTTCCAGGGCGCCCTCGGTGTCGTGGCCCGGCAGGAGAACGCCGACATCTCCGGCTCGACTGTCACCGCGAAGGTCGGCATCGGCAAGAACGAGGACGGGTTCGGGATCATCGTCGAGATCTCCGCCGACATCCCGAACGTCGACGCCACCACCGCCCGCGCGCTCGTCGAGAAGGCCCACCAGGTGTGCCCCTACTCGAAGGCGACCCGCGGCAACATCACCGTGACGCTTGCCTGACGGCAGTCGTTGCACACGCGGAGGCCGCACCCTAGGACGTGGGGTGCGGCCTCTGTCGTACCGGACCTTGCTCAGGACACCGTCAGCAAGGCCCGGCCCACCTGCGCGAACTCCCCCTTCGGGTGGTCACGGAAGAGCGGCTCCGTGCCGAAGAGGACGGCGCCCGGTCCGCTGACCACCGCGGCCCGGCCGGCTGCCGCCGCGGGCCCTCCCGTCCCGTCCGCCGACGGGCGCCAGTGCCCGGAGACCAGCGGATCGCCCGTCGCGTACGACTGCTCGACACGGACCCCGGCCCCGAGATCGGTGAACCAGAGCGGCGCGTACACGAAGCTGTGATCCGGCGCTCCGGCAGTGACGGGTCCGCTCGAATTCACCACCCTCACCACGCCGTTGGCGTCACCGTTGCCCTCCACCGGGCGCACCGCCAGCGGTCCGGCGGCGGCGTTGAGCGCGGCGCCCGTGGCTCCCCGGCCGACGAGGCCGTGGGTGCCAAGGAAGGCGTCCAGGGCCGAACGCGCGGACGGGGTCAGGGCCGAGTGGTCCAGGCCCGACGACACGAACAGCACGTCCGCCGTGGACCAGTCGAAGCCCGCGTCGAGGGTCCCGGTCGACACCGGGACCACGTCGAAGTTCATCTCGCGCAGGGCGAAGAGCTCGCCGGCGGTGACCGCGGCGGCGACGCGGACGCGATGCAGGGCGGTCCCTCCGGATGCCTTCGTGGCGTCGAAGGCGACGTCGTACGCGCGGGCGAGGGCGACCGCCTCCGTCCGGGCGGAGGCGGGCACGAGCGCACTTCCGTCAGCCGTCCGGCGTACCGAAACCCCGTCCCGCAGCAGGGAGTTGAGCGCCGCGATCTCCTGCGGGGTGTCGAGCCGGAGGCGGAGGTCGCCACGCGGCGCGACGTGTCCGACGTGCGCGGCGGCGTGCACGGCGCGCAACGGGACGCCGGACAGACTCCCGCTCCGTACGGGTTCGACCGTCGCGCCCCACAGGCGGCCCGGACTCCAGCCCGAGATGTCGTACATCGTCGACACCTTGTCGCTGATGTCCCGCCCGTCCGCGAGCATGACATTGGCCAGTCCGCGCTTGGGCTGGTGCAGATCGACGACGTACGAGCCCTTCGGGTACGACCGTCCCGCGAGCCGGAAGGCGCCGGCCGCGCGGGTGACGCGCACGTCGTCGGCGACGAGGTGGTCGACGAGGCGCGCGGCGGCCGTGCCGGAGCGCTGGGCGGCGCCCGCAGGGATGACGTACGCGCGCGGGAAGTCGGTCGTGTAGACGTCCTCGGGGCCGATGCCCGGGACGCCGGGGACCGTCTCGGCGGAGACCGGCACCTGGGCGGCGCCCGTCGCACCGCGCCGGAAGACCTCGATCTGGTCGGCGACGAGGGACGTCCGGTGGGACCGGGTGAAGTCGAGGGTGGCGCGCATGGCGGCGCCCGCGACGTCGACGTTGATGGCCGAACGGCGTCTGAGCTCGTCCACCGGCAGGGTGTCGTACGCCGAGTTGTTCACGGTCAGCGGGATCTCGACGGTGTGCGCGGCGACCGTGCCGTGGAACGCGGCGTACTGCGGCGTGAAGATCGGCGGCCAGTCGTCCCAGCCCTCCCGCTGGTCGCGGAAGGGGATCTGGACCGGCTCCACGCCATCCTTGGCGGGGGTGTGGCCGAGGCCGTTGACGGCGGCCTCCATGCCGAGGGCGTTGGCGTAGCTGTTCTTGAGGAAGAGGTCGTACTCGTAGTTCTCGCCGTGCGGGGGAGTCGTGGGCTCGATGAGCGTGCCGTTGACGTAGCCGTGCAGGTCGAGCATGACGGCCGGCTGCTTGTCGATCGCGATCTGCCGCATGGCACGCGCCTCGGGCTGGGAGGCGGTGAGGAGGTCGCGGTTCAGGTCAAAGCCGTTGGCGTTGGTACGGGTGCCTGCGATACGGCCGTCCGGGTTCGCGGTGATGTTGAAGTAGAGCCGGCTGTGCGCGAGGAGGTCGGTGGTCTTCGTGTCGTGCGCGGTCGCGAGCTGCTGGATCAGCTTCAGGGCGGCGTCGGTGCCCTCCCACTCGTTGCCGTGGATGTTGTTGTTGAAGAAGACGGGCGTCTTGTAGGTCTTCTTCACGGCCGGGTCCTCGGCCGCCGCCCGGGGCGCGTTCTCGATGAGTTCGCGCATACGTTCCTGGGCGCGGGCCTGGCGGGCGGTCTCCGGGGCCGTGACGGTGACGAGGTAGAGCCGGTGACCGCCGGCCGAGCGGCCCGCGACCTCGACGCTCACCCGGTCCCCCAGCCGCTGCAGGGCGTTGAGCTTCGGGGCGATGGCGTGGTACGGGGTGAGGCCGAGCTTGATGGACTTGTCGGCCGGGTTCTCCGGGTCGGCGGAGAGGACCTGTTCGCGGGGGTAGCCGCCGGCGTCGGCGGACAGATCGGTGACGGGGGCGCTGAGGGCTCTCCTGGCGGCGCTCGCGGGGGTCATGGCGGCGCCGTCCACCGCCCCGGAGCCCTCACGGACCGGCGGTGGTCTGCGGTCCGCGGTGGCGCTGGGCGGGGCGAGGAGGAGCGGACCGAGGGCGGTCGCGGTGACGGTGAGGGTGGCGATCAGGGCGGGTCTCGGACGAGGTCTCGCTAAACGCACGCGTTGTACCTCCGGGGCGAGGGGTGCCTGAGTTCGGTACGGCGAGGTGTACCTGTTCGACTCTCGCGCAACAAGAGGGCGTTGCCGTCACGGCTGTCGTCGTGGCTGCCCCGGATGGCGCACCGCGGTGTGATTCGCCCCCACCGCCCCTGCCCATTCCCGTCCCTGGGGGCTGCGCGCCCCTGGACAGGGGCGCGGGGAACTGCGCGAACGGGGTCTGGGGCGGAGCCCCAGGTACGGGACGGGCAGGGGCGGAGGGGGCGAAAAACCCGCCCGACCGGACCGGCACCTGCCCCGCTAGAGTTCCCCCATGCGCGATCTTGGGGTGGGCTTCGGCTACTTGGTGCGGGGCCAGCGGTGGGTGGTCCGGCACGGGAAGCAGTACGGCTTCGGACTGATCCCGGGACTCATCACGCTCGTGCTGTACGCGGCAGCCCTCGTCACCCTCGCCCTCCACGGCGAGGACTTCATCACCTGGGCAACCCCGTTCGCGGACGACTGGACCAGCCCCTGGCCGGGCCTCTTCCGCGGCTTCCTCACCGCCGTACTCTTCGCCCTCGCCCTCCTCCTCGCCGTCCTCACGTTCACCGCGGTCACGCTCCTCATAGGCCAGCCGTTCTACGAGAACCTCTCCGAGAAGGTCGACCGCGACGTCTCCCCGGACGGCACGGCCCCCGAGTCGGGGCTGCCCCTCTGGCGCGAGCTGTGGATCTCGGCGCGCGACAGCCTCCGTATCGTCGTACGGGCCGTCGTCTGGGGCGTACTGCTCTTCGCGCTCGGCTTCGTGCCGTTCGTCGGGCAGACCGTCGTCCCGGTGATCGGCTTCTTCGTCACCGGGTTCTTCCTCACCGAGGAGCTCACCGCCGTCGCCCTCCAGCGCCGGGGCGTCGACCTCCGCACCCGTCTCACGCTGCTCCGCTCCCGCAAGACCCTGGTCTGGGGCTTCGGCACGCCTCTGGGCCTGGCCTTCCTGGTGCCGTTCGTCGCGGTCTTCCTCATGCCCGGAGCCGTCGCGGGCGCCACGCTGATGGCCCGCGACCTCCTCGACGAAGAGTCGGAGTCCGAGACGGAGACGGCCGAGGGCGCCCCCGAAGACGACACGTCCGAACAGGAGGACGCCACCCCGTGACCGAGACGGACAAGGTCATCGGTTCCGTCCCGGCCGGCCTCGGCATCAGCCTCGCGTTCGCTCCGTCGCATTAGCGGGAGCGGGAGAGGGAGAGGGCGAGGGAGCGGGGGCGTCCACCGCCACCGCCAGGATCGCCCGGACCTGAGCGATGATGTCCAGCCGGTTCCGTACGAACTCCGGATCGGTGACCGTCCCGGTCGCCGGGTCCGTGTTGCCGGTGCCGAACTGGAGCACCGGCGTGTGCACATGGCCGCCGGGGAGTGTGGAGTGCAGCCCGAGGCGGTCGCGCAGGAGCGTCGCGCGGTAGGCGATCTCGTTGGAGAGGTAGTCGCCGCCGCCTCCGGCGCGGGCGGTCGAGCCCGGGGTCGGGCCGTCGGGGCGTACGACCGGATCCGTGCCGCCCGCCGGGATCTCGGTCACCGACGTGTTGTCGTACACGGGGAAGCGGCCGGTGTCCGCGGCGACGATCGCCTTGTACGGCAAGGTCGTCGACGTCCATTGCGGCTGTGATGCCGGGTCGGTGACCGGGACTATCCCGGTGACCGAGAGGTTCTGGTTGTCCGGGTAGCCGCCCCGCCAGGCCCCGTTGGTCCGCTCCACGTCGAAGCGGCCGACGCGGCCCTGGCTGACCGTCGTGAACAGGTCGACGTGGGGCAGATACGGCCGCAGGGTCCGCTCCACCACGCCGTCGCCGAAGTCCTGCCAGCGGACCGGGAACATGGCCGTCTCGACGCGGGCGGGGCCGTCCGCGGTCTGGATGGTCGTACCGTCGAGGGCGAGCGCGGTGGCCCCGGACGGGTTGGATATCCGGATGTCGCGGTCCAGTGTGAACGGGTCGAATCCGGTGACCAGGATCCGCTTGACGCCCTTGGTGTGCGGGTAGCGGATGGCGTTCTGGCCGCGCGAGTTCTCTTCCAACGCGTCCAGCAGTTGGGCGCGTTGAGGGACGGTGAGGCCGAAGTCGGGCTCCCACTGGCGTACTTCACGCGTCATGCCGAGCCGGGCCCAGTACAGCGGCCGGTCGTCGTCCCGGCTCAGGTCCCCGCCCGCCGGACCCCGCCCCTGCGCCCGGTCCACGGCCCGCCGCCACAGTCGCGACCCCTGCTGTACGACGATGTGCCGGGCCTGCTCGTACGAGTCCGCCCTGCCCAGGGCCCGCGCGAACTCCGCCGCCACGGTGTCGAATCCGGAGCGCCGCAGGATCTCCTGCGGTGCCGTCCGGTCGAGCCGCCGCTCCTCGACGGTGGAGGCGTCGGCGGCCGATGCGCCGGGCGTGGCCGTCAGTCCCGCCACCAGGGCCAGTCCGAGTACGCCGATCCGGGCGCGTATGTGAGTCAAGGGAGTTCGGCCTTCCGTCGCCGTGGGGTGCGTGCTGCCGGACAGGCGGCAGTATCGCGTGACGGCCGGGGCGTACGCCATGGTGCGTGACGGGTGGGGCACCGGGGAGGCCGGATGAAGTCCCCCGGTTTCCGAGACCTTGGTGGCCGGATCACGTCGTCCTGGTGCCGGGGATCTCGGCGGCCGACTCCCGCAGCGCCGCCAGGAACGCCTCGGCCGCCGGTGCCAGGGACCGCCCGCGCACCGACGCCGCGTACACCGCCCGCGCCGGCGCGTCCTCGTCGAGTACGGGGAGCAGCGCGATGTCGGGCCGTACGGACTCCGCGGCGAGCGCCGGGATCAGCGTCACCCCGAGGCCGCCGGCGACGTACCCCTGCTTGGCGGTCCACTCGGCCACGACATGCGCGACGCGCGGGCGGAACCCGTGCCGCAGGGCCGCGTCGAGGAGGGTGCCCTCGGGGCGCGGGCCGCCGGATATCCAGTCGGCGTCGGCGAGTTGGGTCAGCCGGACGCGGGGCTCGGACGCGAGCGGGTGGTCGGCGGGGACGGCGACGTACGGGGACTCGTCGAGGAGGTGGTGCAGAGTGAAGGCGTCCAGCGGGGCGCGGCCCGTCGTGGAGACGACCGCCAGGTCGAGATGGCCGGCGGTCAGCCGGTCCAGGAGTACGGGGGTGAAGCCCTCCTCGCGGGTGAGCCGAACGCCGGGGTGGCGGGCGCGAAAGGTGGCGATGGCCCGCGGGACGAGGGCCGCGTCCGCCGTGGCGAAGGCACCCACCCGCAGCCGGCCGCCGGCCACCTCCCGCAGGGCGGCCAGTTCCCGCACCGCGCCGTGCAGCCGCTCCACCACCGACTCGGCGTGCGGGACGAGGACCCGCCCGGCCTCCGTCAGCCGCACGCCCCGGGGCAGCCGGTCGAAGAGCGGCGCCCCGCCGAGCGCGGCCTCCAGCGAGGAGATCTGCCGCGACACCGCCGACTGCGTCCAGCCGAGCGTCCGCGCGGCCCCGGTGAACGAACCGTGCCGGGCGACGTCGAGGAACACCCGCAGCCAGGCTGTGGAGAGATCGGGCGCGTCGTGCGAAAGCACTTCAGGGGGAGGCGCGTCATGCGGGTCGGAGGACTGCGCGTCTTGCGGGTCGGAGGACTGCGCGCCATGCGGGTGAGACGACTGCGCGTCATACGACTGCGCGTCATACGAAGGCGTGTCATACGAATGTGCGGCATGCGGGTTCGGCATGGCAGGCATGCTAGACATTCGCTTGTCGCATCGGCCGCGCGCGCCTAGCGTCCCGTCCATGGAAAAGATCTCTCTTCTCGGACTCGGGCACATGGGCGCCGCGATGGCTCGCCAACTCCTCGGCACCGGGCATCCGTTGACGGTCTGGAACCGCACTGCGGAGAAGGCGGAGCCGTTCGTGGCGCAGGGTGCCACTCTCGCCGCGTCCCCGGCCGAGGCGGCGCGCGACGCGGACGTGGTGATCACGATGCTCGCCGACCCGGCCGCGCTCGACGCCGTCGCGGACGCCGTCGTGCCGGAGCTGCGCCCGGGCGCGTACTGGGTGGAGATGTCGACGGTCGGCCCGGACGTGGTGAAGGCGCTGGCCGCCCGGCTCGGGGAGGGCGTGACGCTCGTCGACGCGCCCGTGGCCGGCAGCACCGACAAGGCCGCCGCCGGGCAGCTCAACGTCCTCGCGGGCGGCGACGTGGCCGGAGTCGAGCATGTGCTCGCCCACTTCGGCACCGTCACCCGTACCGGACCGCTGGGCTCCGGCGCCGCGCTCAAGCTCGTCGTCAACGCCGCCGTCCTCGGCGGAGTCGCCCTCGTCGCCGAGGCCATGGTCCTCGCGGACGCGCTCGGCATCGACGAGGACGCCGCGCGGACCGCCCTCGCGAACGGCCCACTCCGCGGCGCCGTCGGCCGCGCCTTCGCCGAGGACGTGCACTTCGACACCTCGCTCGCCGTGAAGGACGCCGACCTGGCGGCCAAGTCGGCGTCGGCCGCGCTTCCGGTCATGGAAGCGGTGTCGGAGCAGTTCAGGCGGGCCGCCGCGGACCCGGACATCGCCCACGCGGACATCGCGCGGGCCGTCACCCACATCCGTCACTCCAGCTGAGGGAACGCCATGCGGATATCGCTCGACAACCCGGCCTCCGCGCCGGGGCCCGCCAACGCCTACTACTCCCAGGTCGCCCGCGTCGAACTCCCCGGCGGGGGCGCCCTGTTGTACCTCTCCGGCCAGGTCGCCGACGGGGCGGACCTGGCCGCGCAGAGCCGCGGTGTCTTCGAGACCATCGACGCCCTGCTCAAGGCACACGGCGCCACGCTCGCCGACATCATCAACATCCGCACCTACCTGACCGACATCGACAAGCTCGACGAATACGGCGCCGTACGCCGGGAGTTCCTCACCGGCACCGCGCCCACCAGCATGACCTTCGAGGCGTCCCGCCTGTTCAAGCCGGACGCCCTGATCGAGATCGAGGTCGTCGCCGCGGTGGCCGGGCCGGAGTGATCCGTTCCGGGTGATACCGCCGCGCATGAAGGCGGCGAACCCGGGCGTGCTCCTGGGTGCTCGCCGGTGCCTGGGCGTGGGCGATCGCCTTCGCCATCGTCTGCGGGGTGAGCAGGACGCTCGCCGTCATCTGGCGGCAGTGAGGCGGCGGTTGAGGCGACCCGTGGAAGTCAGGGCGCGCCTTGTCCCGGGTTCTCGCCCAGCAGGGTAAGGAAGTCCCGGAACGCGCCGGGCATGTCCACCGACTCGGGATCCAGCAGCCACTGGTACTGGAGACCGTCCATCACCGCCACGAGCAGCGGGGCGGTGCGCTCCGGGGTGAGCCCGTTCGGCAGCCGGTCGCCGTATTCGGCGCGCAGCACGGAGGCCATGTTCGCGCGGACGGCGGCATAGCGCTGGGTGAAGAACTCGCGCGCCGGATGTCCCTCCGTCACGCTCTCGCCGAGCAGCGCCGAGAAGGTCTGGATGATCCCGGGCCGCATGGCGTTGTACTCGACGAGCGAGGTGAGCAGATCGACCCGCCACTTGCTGTCGGGTACCGCGTCCCACTGGTCGCGTTCCTTGAGGACGGCGACGAGCAGGGCCTCCTTGGTGGGGAAGTAGTGCAGCAGCCCCTGCTGGGTGAGGCCCACCCGCTCGGCGACCGCGGCCAGGCTCGCACCGCGGTAGCCGCGCTCCGCGATCACCTCCAGGGCCGCACGCACGATCTCCGCGCGCCGCTCCTCGCTTCTGGTCCTGGTCGTCATGGCGTCACCGTACGGCATCCGATCATCCCGAATATAACGCCAGCATAACGAAACCTACCGCTCTACAGGTAACGGGTGCAGGATGTGGGGAGCCCAACGGCTTTCAACGAGGAGGTGCCGGCATGGCGGAGACGGCGAAGGACAGGCGGGACGCGGCCCGCGAGGCGGTTGTCGAGGCGGCCCTCGGCAAGCTGGACCTGGACGCGAAGGCGAGGCTGCTGTCCGGGCAGGACATGTGGTCGCTGCGCGCGCTCCCCGAGATCGGGCTGAAGTCCCTGGTCATGTCCGACGGCCCGATCGGCGTCCGCGGCGTCCACTGGACCGCGGACGACCCGTCCATCGCGCTCCCGTCCCCGACCGCGCTCGCCGCCACCTGGGACCCGGAACTCGCCCGCCGTGCGGGCGTCCTGCTCGCCCAGGAGGCCCGCCGCAAGCACGTGCACGTGCTGCTCGCGCCCACCGTGAACCTGCACCGATCCCCGCTCGGCGGCCGCCACTTCGAGGCGTACAGCGAGGACCCATATCTGACCGGCGTGATCGGCACCGGCTATGTACGGGGCGTGCAGTCCGGAGGCGTCGGCACCACCGTCAAGCACTTCGTCGCCAACGACGCCGAGACCGACCGCTTCACGGTGAACAACGTGGTCTCCGAGCGAGCCCTGCGCGAGCTCTACCTGGCCCCCTTCGAGGCCATCGTGGAGAACGCCCACCCCTGGGGCATCATGACCGCCTACAACTCGGTCAACGGCACGACGATGACCGAGCACCGCTACCTCGTGAACGAGATCCTGCGGGCCGAATGGGGCTTCGACGGCTTCAACGTCTCCGACTGGATGGCCGCCCGGTCCACCAAGGCCGCGATCGAAGGCGGACTCGACGTCGCCATGCCCGGCCCGCGGACCGTGTACGGCGCACCGCTCGCCGCCGCCGTGCGGGCCGGCGAGGTCGAGGAGGCCAAGGTCGACGAGGCGGTCCGCAACGTGCTCCGGCTCGCCGCCCGCGTCGGCATCCTGGAGGGCGCCGAGCCGGTGGTGACCGAGCCGCCCGCGCCCGTCGACGGCGAGGCGCTGGCCCGCGAGATCGCCCGCCGCGCCCTCGTCCTCGTACGGAACGAACGCCGGGCCCTCCCGCTGAAGCCCGGCACCGTCGCCCTGATCGGCGCCGCCGCCCGCGACGCCCGTGTCCTCGGCGGCGGCTCCGCCACCGTCTTCCCCGCCCGGATCGTCTCGCCCCTCGACGGCCTCACCGCCGCGCTCCCCGAGGGCAGCCTGACGTACGCCGTCGGCGCCGACCCGAACGAGGAACTCACCGTCGCCGGCAAGGGGTTCGAACTGCGCGCCGTCTGCCGCGACGCGCACGGCGAGGTCATCGGCGGCGGCTCGGCACCCAACGGCCAGATCCAGTGGATGGGCGAGGACCTCCCGGACGGGGTCACCCACGACGCCCTCCACACCGTCGAGCTGACCGGCACCTTCACCCCGCGCGACAGCGGCCCGCACACCTTCGGCATCAAGGGCCTGGGCGCCTTCACCCTCGCCGTCGACGGCACGACGTACTTCGACGACGCCCAGCGCACCGAGAAGGACGACCCCTTCGAGGCGTTCTTCGGAGCCCCGGTGCCCCGCGCCCAGGCCGAACTGACCGCGGGCCGCCCGGTCGAGGTCTCCCTCACCCATGTGGTCAGCCTCCCCGAGGGCATCCCGATGAAGGTCGTCGGTTTCGCGCTCGCCCACCAGGAGCCGCAGCGCGACCCCGACGAACTGATCGCCGAGGCCGTCGAGGCCGCCCGCGCCGCCGACACCGCCGTCGTCGTGGTCGCCACCACCGACCGTGTCGAGTCCGAGGGATTCGACCGCAAGGACCTCCGACTCCCCGGCCGCCAGGACGAGTTGGTGCACGCGGTCGCCGCCGCCAACCCGAACACCGTCGTGGTCGTCAACTCCGGCTCCCCGGTCGAACTGCCCTGGCGCGACGAGGTCGCCGCCGTGCTGCTGAGCTGGTTCCCCGGCCAGCAGGGCGGTGCCGCGCTCGCCGACGTCCTCACCGGCGCGCACGAGCCGGGCGGCCGCCTGCCCACCACCTGGGGCGCCTTCGAGGACGCCCTGGTCACCGAGGTGCTCCCGTCCGACGGCGAACTCCCGTACACCGAGGGCGTGTTCATCGGCTACCGCGCATGGGAGAAGGCCGGGAAGGCCCCCTCGTACCCCTTCGGACACGGCCTCGGCTACACCGACTGGACGTACGAGTCGATCGAGGTCGACGGGACGACCGCCACGATCCGCGTCCGCAACTCCGGTGAGCGGGCCGGCCGCGAGGTCGTCCAGGTCTATCTGGCCCCGGTGGAGCCGGGCGCCGAGCGGCCGGCCCGTCTGCTGGCCGGTTTCGCGGGCGTCGAGGCCGCACCGGGCGAGAGCGCCGAGGCCGTCGTGGAACTCCCCCGCCGCGCCTTCGAGATCTGGGACGAGAGCACGAACGCGTGGTCGTTTGTGAAGGGTTCGTACGAGGTTCAGGCGGGCCGGTCGATCGCCGACCGCCGGGTCGCGGCGACGATTAACGTCTGATCCGGGACAAGCTCCCCACCGAGCAGCCCCGGTCCGGAACCTGACCTCCGGACCGGGGCTCGTTGCCTCTCAGCCGCCTGTGGCAGACTCGCGGGCCGACACACGCCGGTTCGGGGGAGAAGCGCATGTATCCAGGTCAGCAGCAAGGTCCGTACCCGCCGCCGCAGGGACACCCGCAGCAGCCGGGCCCGTACGGCGGCCAACAGGGCCCGTACCAGGGCCGGCAGCCCTACCCGTACCAGGGCGGGCAGCCCCACCCGCCTCAGCCGCAGGCCCCGTACCCGCCTCAGCCGCAGGCTCCCTACCCTCCTCAGCCGCAGGCTCCCTACCCTCCTCAGCAGGGCTACCCCCCACAGCCGTACCCGCCTCAACAGCCTTACCAGCCCTACCCGCAGCACCCCCAGCAGCCGCAGCAGCCGATGGCCCCCCAACAGCAGCTGGGTGAAGCCCGGATGGCGATCGACCCGAACCTGAACGCGGGTCAGCGCGCGCTGGTGGTGCAGATCCAGCAGACCACCAAGGTGTACGCGTACGGCTTTGTGCTGGGCATCCCGCTCACCTTCGGCGGCGCCCACTACGGCATCACCGAGAAGCCGATCGGCTTCGCGGGCACGGCGCTCGGCCTCGTCGGCCTGGTGGTCGGCGTCCTCGCGCTGATGAAGGCGCGGGGCCTCAAGGAGCAGCTGCGCCGGCTCACCCCGGACGCCTGGCGCTCCCCGGCCGCCCATCTGCCGAGCGCCCGCAAGGCGGCCACGCAGGCCGCGTACGTCAACGGCGTCCTCGTCCTGCTGTCCCTGGGCGCCGTCGGCTATCTGCTGGTCAAGGGCGCCGGCTGGGGCGCGTACGGGAACTCGTTCGGCTTCGGCGGGCTGATGCTCGCCGCGTTCATCCCGCTCGGCATGGGGCTCGCCGCCGCGACGACCATTCCGCAGCTGCTCCAGGTCGTCCCGGCCGGGGCCAGGGTCGGCCAGAGCCTGTACTCGGTCATCATGGCGCTGGGCGCGCTGATCCTGATCAACGGGGTCAAGGGCTTCGACCCGCTCCCCATCGCCATCGGCGGCACCGTCACCGCGATCTGCCTGGGCGCCATGTCGATCCTCGGCAAGGCGACCAAGCGGATGCGCGGCGAGAGTTCGTAGAGAGTCGTAGAGAGACGTAGAGGCAGGCAGTGCCTAGGCCCGGACCGTGAAGCGAAAGACGGTCTCCGAGGTGTACACCGCGCCCGGCCGCAGTGCCGTGCTCGGGAACTCCGGCCGGTTCGGGGAGTCGGGGAAGTGCTGCGTCTCCAGCGCGATGCCGTCGCCGGGCGCGTAGGGCAGCGAGTCGTCGAGGTGGTCCGCGGTGTAGAGCTGCATCCCGGGCTCGGTGGTCGCCACGGTCAGCACGCGCCCGGAGGCGGGGTCGTGCAGCTCCGCGACCTCGACGGCCGTCGCCGTGACGCCCTTGTCGAGCACGAAGTTGTGGTCGTACCCGGCGCCGACCTTGCGCGCGTGGCGGAAGTCGAAGCGCGTGCCCTCCACGGGGTCGAGTTCGCCGGTCGGGATGAGCTCTCCGTCCACCGGCGTCACCCGGGAGGCGGCGATGCGGAGTTCGTGCCCGCCCGCGCTCCCCCAGCCGCTCAGATTCCAGTACGTGTGGTTCGTCAGGTTCACCACGGTCGGCGCGTCGGTGACCGCCTCGTACACGATCCGCAGCGCGACCGCTGTCCCGTCGACGTCGAGTGTGTACGTCGCGGAGACCTCCAGGCGGCCCGGGAAGCCCTCCTCGCCGTGCGGGCTGACCCGGGTGAGGCGCACCCCGTGCGCGACGGGCTCCGCGTCCCACACGCGCTTGTCGAAACCGAACTCCCCGCCCTGCAGGGAGTTGGGCCCGTTGTTCTGGGCGAGGTGGTAGGTCAGACCGTCCAGTGGGAAACGGCCGCCCGCGATCCGGTTCGCGTACCGCCCGACCAGCGCCCCGAAGTACGGCTCCGGATGGGCGAGGTAGCCCGCCAGGTCCGGGAAGCCCAGCACCACGTTCACGGCGCGGCCTCCCCCCTTCTCGGCCTCGCCCGAGCGGGAGGACCCCCAACGGTCCGGGAGCTCGGCCGACTGCACGATCCCGCCGTACGTGAGCACCCGCACCCGGACCCCGGCCCGCTCCAGCGTCCAGCGGTGGACGGGGGTGCCGTCGGAAAGTGTGCCGAAAAGTTCGCTCATGCGGGAAACCCTAGGTCACGGGCTTGCGCGCGGTGATGGTCCGGTAGGCGATCTCGGCGAGTCGCGCCTGACCGTCCTTGCTCGGGTGGAACCAGTCCCAGTGGCTCAACTGGTCCGTGCCGAAGCGGTAGTCGAAGACCGCGTTCCCGTCGAAGCGGCAGCGCCGGTCCTTGGCGCACACCGCCTGGAGCACCTTGTTGTACTCCTCCACCCGGTCCTGCACCTTGGCACGCCGCAGGGTCGCCGCCGAGCCCAGGGAGTCCGGGTCGCCCAGCATCGACGGGCAGATGCCCAGCTTCCAGACCTGCTTGCCGAGCGGGTTGGTCCGGCCCTGCGACCACAGCCGCTTCAGGTCCGGCACGCTCGACACGTACACCTGAGTCTTGGGCAGGGCGCTGCGCAGCGTGTCCATCGCGTCCTCGAACTCGGCGCGGAAGTCGGCGACGGACGTCATCGCCGAGGTGGAGGAGCGGCAGGCGTCGTTCGCCCCCGCCATCACCGTCACCAGCTCGGGCTTGCTCGTCGCCGCCTGCGCCATCTGCCCGGGCAGGTCCGCCATCCGCGCCCCGGTCACCGCGTAGTTCCAGCTGTGTTCGGCGGCCCCGGCCTTCCCGAGCAGCCGAACCGCGAGACTGCGGACCTGCGCGTCGCTGCCGGTCGCCCAGGACACCTCGGGGCAGTCGGAGAGCACGGCGCAGGCGTCGAAGCCGCGGGTGATGGAGTCGCCGACCGCGGCCACGGACCGCGGGCTGCGGTCCCAGGTGGGGGAGGGGAGCGCGTTCGCCGTGGTGCCTCTGGGCGCGGGGGAGTCGCCACCGGAGGCGTCGCACCCGGCGACGCCCAGGAGAGCCGCCGCCGCGACGGCGACGACGGCCCGTGATCGGTGACTGCGGTTGCGCATCCCCTGGTCCCCTCGTTCGTTTGCTGTGTCTTCCCGAAGGCGACCTGGGACACCCGGCCGGGAGGCCCGGACGTGCCCTGACGGACACGGTCGGTCAGCACCGCGTCCCTGCGGGTGAAACCTCGGTGTTTCCGGGCGTCGGGACCGACGGTACGTCACACTCCTTGCGCCGCCGCACGGTAGCCTCGCCCCGTGGCCGCCCTGCCACTGCCGTTCCGCTAAGTTACAAGATGTCTCGCTCTGTCCGGAGGCCCCAGTGACGACACGTGGAGTTCTCTACGTGCACTCCGCGCCCCGCGCGCTGTGCCCGCACGTCGAGTGGGCGGTCGCGGGGGTGCTCGGCACACGCGTGAACCTCGACTGGATCCGGCAGCCCGCGGCGCCGGGCACCTGGAGATCCGAGTTCTCCTGGAAGGGCGAGCCCGGCACCGCCTCAAAGCTGGCCTCCGCGCTGCGCGGCTGGCAGATGCTGCGCTTCGAGGTCACCGCCGAGCCCTGCCCCACGGCCGAGGGCGAGCGCTACAGCTGCACCCCCGAGCTGGGCATCTTCCACGCGGTCACCGGCATCCACGGCGACATCCTGATCCCCGAGGACCGCCTGCGCGCCGCCCTCCTGCGCTCCCAGCGCGGCGAGACCGACCTCGAAGCCGAACTCGCCAAACTCCTCGGCAAGCCCTGGGACGACGAGTTGGAACCCTTCCGCTACGCGGGCGAGGGCGCCCCGGTCCGCTGGCTGCACCAGGTGGTGTGAGCACTCTCGAGTCCCGGACGCGCGAAGGGCCCCCACCAGCCGGTGGGGGCCCTTCACTTACGTACAGGCGATGCTCAGATCGTGCGGAACGCAAGCACCACGTTGTGCCCGCCGAACCCGAACGAGTCGTTGAGGGCGGCGATGCGGCCCTCGACCGGCAGCTTGCGCGCCTCACCGCGGACGACGTCGGCGGCGGCCTCGGCCTCGGGGTCGAGGTTGTCGACGTTGATCGTCGGCGGCGCGAGCCGGTGGTACAGCGCGAGGACGGACGCGACGGACTCGACACCGCCCGCGCCACCCAGGAGGTGACCCGTCATCGACTTGGTGGCGGACACCGCCATGTGGTCGGCGTCGTCGCCGAACACCTTGCGCAGCGCCTTCAGCTCGGCCACGTCACCGGCGGGGGTCGAGGTCGCGTGCGCGTTCACGTGCACGATCTCGGCCGGGTCCAGGTCGGTGTTGTCGAGCAGGTTCTGCAGGGCGTGCGAGATACCGCGGCCCTCGGGCTCCGGCTGCACGATGTCGTGGGCGTCGGCCGAGATGCCCTGGCCGACCGCCTCCGCGTAGACCCGGGCGCCGCGCTTGGCGGCGTGCTCGGCGGACTCCAGGACGAGGACGCCGGCGCCCTCGCCGAGGACGAAGCCGTCGCGGGCGATGTCGTAGGGGCGCGAGGCACCCTCGGGGTCGTCGTTGTTCTTGGACATCGCCATCATGTTGCCGAACGCGGCGATGGGCAGCGGGTGGATGGCCGCCTCGGTGCCACCGGCGACGACGACGTCGGCACGGCCGGTGCGGATCATCTCGATGGCGTAGCCGATGGCCTCGGCGCCCGAGGCACAGGCGGAGACCGGGGTGTGCACGCCGGCGCGGGCGCCGACGGCGAGGCCCACGTTGGCGGACGGGCCGTTCGGCATCAGCATCGGCACGGTGTGCGGGGAGACACGGCGTACGCCCTTCTCCTTCAGCACGTCGTACTGGTCGAGCAGGGTCGTCACACCGCCGATGCCGGAGGCGATGACGGCGCCGAGCCGGTGGGGGTCGACGCTCGCGTCCTCGCCCGCCTTGTCGGTGAAACCGGCGTCCGCCCAGGCCTCCTTGGCCGCGATCAGCGCGAACTGCGCCGAGCGGTCCAGACGTCGGGCCTGCGGGCGGGGGATGACCTCGCCCGGCTCCACGGCGATCTGCGCCGCGATACGGACCGCCTGATCGGCGGCCCAATCCTGCTCCAGGGCGCGGACACCGGAACGACCGGCGACCAGGCCCTCCCAGGTAGAGGCTGCGTCGCCACCCAGCGGTGTGGTTGCGCCGATACCGGTGACGACCACGGTGCGATTGGTCGGGCTCACGGGAATTCTTTCTCCAACGGATACGAGGATTCAGCGGCGCCACCGCCGGGTGGCGGGGCATGCAGCCCAGGCGAACCATGGGCGCCCGGCCCGGAGGGACCGGGCCTTCGGCCCAGGCGAACCCGGGCCTTCAGCCCAGGTGATCGGAAGATCAGGCCTGGTGCTTGAGGATGTAGCTCGTCGCGTCACCGACGGTCTTGAGGTTCTTGACGTCGTCGTCCGGGATCTTGACGTCGAAGCGCTCTTCGGCGGCGACGACGACCTCGACCATGGACAGCGAGTCGACGTCCAGGTCGTCGGTGAAGGACTTGTCCAGCTGGACGTCCTCGGTGGGGATCCCGGCGATCTCGTTCACGATCTCGGCGAGACCTTCGACGATCTCTTCCTGAGTGGCGGCCATGTCAGGCGCTCCTTCGGTATGTATCCAGAGGGTGTGGCGGTACTCCGGCCGGAGATGATCCGGACGGTGTGCCTAGGGGAGGGTAACGACCGTGGCGGCGTACACGAGACCCGCCCCGAAGCCGATGACGAGCGCGGTGTCGCCGCTCTTCGCCTCGCCGGTCGCCAGGAGCCGCTCCATCGCGAGCGGAATCGAGGCGGCCGAGGTGTTGCCGGTGGTGCGTACGTCACGGGCGACCGTGACGTGTGCCGGCAGTTTCAGCGTCTTCACCATCGAGTCGATGATCCGCTCGTTGGCCTGGTGGGGGATGAAGACATCCAGGTCGTCCGGGGTGATTCCGGCCGCGTCCAGCGCCTGCTGGGCGACCTTCGCCATCTCGAACACGGCCCAGCGGAAGACCGCCTGGCCCTCCTGCGTGATCGCAGGGAACTTGATCTCGCCCTTGGAGTCGAGCGGAAGCTCAGAGACGTCGCCGGTGGGGGTGTCACCGCTCGAGCGGAACTGGGGGAGGAAACGGTCCCACGGCACCGTCTGCTTGATCGTGCCGGCCTTGTCGCCCTCGGAACCCCACACGGTGGGGCCGATGTGCGGCTCCTTGGACGGACCCACGACGACCGCGCCCGCGCCGTCACCGAACAGGAAGGCCGTCGCGCGGTCCTCCAGGTCGGTGAGGTCGGACAGCCGCTCCACGCCGATGACGAGAACGTACTCCGCCGAACCCTCGACGACCATGCCCTTGGCGAGAGTCAGGCCGTAGCCGAAGCCCGCGCAGCCGGCCGAGATGTCGAAGGCGGCGGCCTTGTTGGTGCCGAGCTTGTCGGCGATCTCGGTGGCGACGGCCGGGGTCTGGCTGAAGTGCGAGACGGTGGAGACGACCACGGCGCCGATCTGGTCGGCGTCGATCCCGGCATTGGCGATCGCCTTGCCGGACGCCTCGATCGACATCGCGGCGACGGTCTCCTCGTCGTTCGCCCAGTGCCGGGTCTCGATGCCCGAGCGCGAGCGGATCCACTCGTCGGACGAGTCGATCGTCTCCAGGATCACCTCGTTGGGCACCACCCGGACAGGGCGGTAGCCGCCGACGCCGAGGATCCGCGCGAACGGAGCGCCCTTCGGTGCCTTGATCTTCGACATGCTCTCGGGCTCCTTCTCAGGCACTGTGCTCTGCGATGAGCTCGCGAGCCGCGTCGAGGTCGTCGGGGGTCTTCAGCGCCAGCGTCGCGACGCCGGGCAGCGCGCGCTTGGCCAGACCGGTCAGGGTGCCGCCGGGGCACACCTCGACCAGCGCGGTCACGCCGAGCTCCTTGAAGGTCTCCATGCACAGGTCCCAGCGGACCGGGTTGGCGACCTGGCCGACCAGCCGCTCCAGCACCTCGGTGCCGCCGGCGACGATCTTGCCGTCCTTGTTGGAGACGTAGGTGACCTTCGGGTCGGTGGGCGCGAGATCCGCGGCGGCCTTGGCCAGCGTCTCGACCGCGGGGGCCATGTGGCGCGTGTGGAAGGCACCGGCCACCTTCAGCGCGACGACCTTGCGGACGCCCTCGGGCTTGTCCTCGGCCAGCGCGGCGAGCTGCTCCAGCGTGCCCGCGGCGACGATCTGGCCCGCACCGTTGATGTTCGCCGGGGTCAGACCCAGCTTCTCCAGGTGCGCGACGGACACCTCGGGGTCGCCGCCGAGCAGCGCCGACATGCCCGTCTCGGTGATCGCGGCGGCGTCGGCCATGGCCAGCCCGCGCTTGCGGACGAGGCCGAGCGCGGCGGTGTCGTCCAGGACACCCGCGAAGGCAGCGGCGGTGATCTCGCCGACACTGTGGCCCGCGACCGCACCCGGCGCGATGTCACCCAGTGCCGCGGCGGACAGAATCCCGGCGGCGACCAGCAGCGGCTGGGCCACCGCGGTGTCGCGGATGGCGTCCGCGTCGGCCTGGGTCCCGTAGTGGATCAGGTCCAGTCCGATGGCGTCCGACCACGCGGCGACGTGGTCCGCGGCACCGGGGAGTTCGAGCCAAGGGGTCAGGAAGCCGGGCGTCTGAGCGCCCTGGCCGGGAGCGACGAGTACGAGCACTCTCACACTCTCTCTTGTGGACGGCCACGGCCGCCCGTGGGGACAGGGACGAAGAACACGAAGGGGAATTGTAGGTCCCCGACAAAAGGCTAGGTTTGAGGATCTCCATCAGCCAGACGCCCCAGGATCAGGGCGATCCGCAGCGTGAACGCGGAGCGTACATCCGAAGGCGACCAGCCGGTGACGTCAGTCACACGTCGGAGCCGGTAGCGCACGGTGTTGGGATGGACGAAGAGCATCCGGGCGGCGCCTTCGAGGCTGCTCGCCTGTTCCAGATAGACGGCGAGCGTCTCCAGCAGCGCGGAGCCGGCCTCCTCCAGCGGTCTGTAGATCTCCTCCACCAGCTGCTCGCGGGCGGCCGGGTCTCCGGCGATCGCGCGCTCCGGCAGCAAATCGTCCGCGAGAACCGGCCGCGGGGCGTCCTGCCAGGCGAAACACGCCTTGAGTCCGGCGGCGGCGGCCTGCGCGGACCGGGTCGCGGCGAGCAGATCGGGCACGATCGGCCCGGCGACGACGGGCCCGGCGGCGTACGGCCCGATCAGCGACCTGGCGACGGCGAGCGGATTGTCGTTGCCGCCCGCGATGACGACGAGCCGGTCCCCGAGCACACCGGTCAGCACTTGCAGCTTGGCGTGCCGGGCGGCCCGCCGGATCGCCTCGACGGTCAGCTCGCTGTCACCGTCGGGCGCCGTACCCAGCACCACGCAGACATGTTCGGGCGAATTCCAGCCGAGGGCGGCGGCCCGGGAGACGGCACCCTCGTCGGCCTCGCCCGAGAGCACGGCGTTCACGACGAGGGATTCGAGGCGGGCGTCCCAGGCGCCGCGTGCCTCCGCCGCCTGCGCGTACACCTGGGCGGTGGCGAAGGCGATCTCGCGGGCGTACACGAGCAGGGCCTCGCGCAGCACGGACTCGTCGCCGGGGGCGGCGACCTCGTCGATGGCGCTCTCCATGACCTCAATGGTGGTGCGCACCATCTCGACGGTCTGGCGCAGCGTAATAGCCCTGGTCAGCTCGCGTGGCGCGGTCCCGAACACATCGGTGGAGATGGCCTGCGGGGCGTCGGGGTGCCGGAACCACTCGGTGAAGGCGGCGATACCGGCCTGGGCGACGAGACCGATCCAGGAACGGTTCTCCGGGGGCATGGCCCGGTACCACGGCAGCGTCTCGTCCATCCGCGCGATCGCCTGGGCGGCGAGGCTGCCGGACGACTTCTCCAGCCGCTTCAAGGTCGCGGAGTGCGCGTGGATCGCGTGCGCTGGGCGCTCGGTGTTGCTGGATTCGGGTTCGGGCACGGGACAAGACTGCCTTATCAGGACGGAGGTGTGCGGCGGCGGGTCGCATGTAAGCGCGGGAAGGGCGCCGGGCCCGGGCTACGGTGGTGGGCGTGATGGACGTCCGCCGCGCCGAAGAGCGCTACCGCGGAGGGGACCCGGCGGCCGGGATCTCCTCGCTCCACGCCTTTTCCTTCGGCCCGCACTACGACCCGGACAACCTCCGCTTCGGCGCGGTGATCGCCTGCAACGAGGAGTGGCTCGACCCCGGCGCGGGCTTCGACGAGCACCCGCACAGCCACACCGAGATCGTCACATGGGTGGTGGAGGGCGAGCTGACCCACCGGGACTCGGCCGGGCACGAGTCGGTGGTGCGCCCCGGCGACGTCCAGCACCTCAGCTCGGCCGGCGGCGTCCGGCACGTGGAACGCAACGACGGCGCGGAGCCGTTGAGCTTCGTGCAGATGTGGCTGGCCCCGCACGAACCGGGCGGTGACCCGGCGTACGAGATCGTGCACGGCATCGCGGACTCCACGCCGTACGCCGTCCCCGGGGCGGGCGCCATGCTCCACGTACGCCGCCTGACGGCGGGGGAGCGCACGGCGGTTCCCGACGCGCCGTTCGTCTACGTCCATGTCGTCCGCGGCGAAGTCCGCCTGGACGGCGAGGAGCTGGGCCCCGGCGACGCGGCCCGCATCACGGAGGCGAAGGACCTGGAGGCGCTGGCGGGCTCCCCGGCGGAGCTGCTGCTGTGGGAGATGGCGACGGGCTGACGCGCCGTCACCTCAACTCTTCCGTCCCCCCAGGGCGTCGAGCTCGCGGGTGAGACGGGCGCCCTCGCGGGTCATGATCTCCGGGTCGCGCAGGGCGTTGGAGAGCAGGGACATGCCCTCGTAGGCGCCGACGAGGGCGAGCGCGTGGTCCTCGGGGTCGGTCACACCGATCTGGCGGTACTGCGTCTCCACCCAGTCCAGCAGCTGCCGTATGACCCGGCCCGCCGTGAGGTCGAGGCCGCCCTCGGTCCGTTTGTCGAGCTCCGCGGCGAGGGTGCCCGTGGGGCAGCCGAAGCGGGCCGCGGTCTCGCGCTGGGAGACCCACGCGTCGATGAGCCCCTTGAGGCGGTCGCGCGGGTCGGGAAGCCGGTCGAGCCGGCCGGTGAGGGTCTCCAGGTGCGAGACGTGCTCGGCGAGGGCGGCCTCGACCAGCTCGTCCTTGGTCTTGAAGTAGTAGTACACGTTGCCCGCCGGGACGTCGGCGGCGCGGGCGATGTCGGCGATGGTCGTGCGCTCCACGCCCTGCTCGTGCAGCACCCGGGCCGCGGCGGCCGTCAGCTGCTGCCGCTTGCCGGCCGCCCGCGCCCGGGGGCGCCGGGATTCCTGTGAGTCAGTCACCCGACTGACTATAGACAACCGAGGGTCGCCCTGTGCTAGCGTCACGCTCGTCGAGTCAGTCAGTCAACTAACTAACTGGCTCTGGCAGGCAGTCCCCACCCAACTGATGTGCAAGCCGAGGAGATCGACATGTTCGTGGTGACAGGCGCGACGGGGAACGTCGGGCGGGCGCTGGTGCGGATGCTCACCGAGGCCCGGCTGCCGGTGACGGCGGTGGCCCGGCACGTCACCGGGGCCGATGTGCCGCCGGGAGTCCGCGCGGTGGCCGCCGACCTGGCCGAACCGGCCGGTCTGGGGACGGCGTTCGAGGGCGGCGAGGCGCTCTTCCTCCTCGTGGCGGGCGAGGACCCGCACGGCATCCTGGACGCGGCCAGGACCGCCGGGATCCGAAAGGTGGTGCTGCTGTCCTCCCAGGGCGTGGCGACCCGCCCGGAGGCGTACGGGCATCCGGCCCGTTTCGAGGCGGCCGTACGGGAGTCCGGGCTCGACTGGACGATCCTGAGGTCGGGAGGGATGGCCGGCAACGCCTTCGCGTGGGCCGAGTCGATCCGCACCCGGCGGGAGGCCGCGGCACCCTTCGGCGACGTCGGTCTGCCGTTCGTCGACCCCGAGGATGTGGCCGCGGTCGCCGCCGCGACGCTGCGGCCGGGCGCTCACCTCGGCGCCACGTACACCCTGACCGGTCCCGCGGCGACCACTCCGCGCGAGCGGGCGGCCGCGATCGCGGCCGCCCTGGGTGAACCGGTGCGCTTCACCGAGCAGACCCGCGAGGAGGCCCACGAGCAGATGGCGCGCTTCATGCCGCTGCCCGTGGTGGAGGGCACCCTGACCATCCTGGGCACCCCGACCGACTCCGAGCAGCGCGTCAGCCCTGACGCCGAACGCGTTCTGGGCAGGAAGCCGGGAAGCTTCGCCGCGTGGGCGGAGCGCAACGTCGCCGCGTTCCGGTGAGCGGGATTTCAGCCGCTCCGCAGCTCCGTCAGCACCGCATCCGTGAACGGCGTCCACGCCTCCATCGCCCAGGGCCCGAACGCCCGGTCGGTGAGCGCGACACACGCGGCCCCCGCATCCGGGTCGACCCACAGGAACGTACCGGACTGACCGAAGTGCCCGAAGGTCCGCGGCGAGGACGAACTCCCCGTCCAGTGCGGCGACTTGGAGTCGCGGATCTCGAAGCCGAGCCCCCAGTCGTTGGGGTTCTGGTGCCCGTACCCCGGCAGGACACCCTTCGTACCGGGGTACTGGACGGTCATCGCCTCCGCGACGGTCCGCGGGTCGAGCAGCCGTGGCGCCTGCACCTCGGCGGCGAACCGCGCCAAGTCGTCCACCGTCGAGACGCCGTCCCTGGCCGGCGAGCCGTCGAGCGTGGTCGAGGCCATGCCCAGCGGTTCCAGCACCGCCTGCCGCAGATACTCGGAAAAGGGAATGTCCGTCGCCTTCGCGATGTGGTCCCCGAGCACCTCGAACCCGGCGTTGGAGTACAGCCGCCGCTCCCCGGGCGGGGACGTCACCCGGTGCTCGTCGAAGGCGAGCCCCGAGGTGTGCGCGAGGAGATGACGGACCGTCGACCCGGTCGGACCCGCCGGCTCGTCGAGTTCGACCGCCCCCTCCTCGTACGCGACGAGCGCGGCGTACGCGGCGAGCGGCTTGGTCACCGAGGCGAGCGGGAAGCGGTGCGTCCCGGGACCGTGGGTCCCGAGCACCGTGCCGTCCGCGCGGACGACAGCCGCCGCGGCCGTGGGAACGGGCCAGTTCTCGATCAACGCCAGGCTCTGCAAGGACATGGGTACGAGCCTAAGCCGCTCAGAGGTTCAGTCGCATCGAGGGGTCCGGCTTGCGGACGAAGCCGAGGGAGGCGTACAGCGGCTCCGCCTCGGCGGAGGCGTTGAGGTCGACCTGGGCGACGCCCCGCTCGCGGAACCAGTCGAGGAGCGTCTCCATGCACGCGCGGGCGTAGCCGCGGCGCCGCGCGTCCGGATCGGTGGCGACGCTGAAGACATGGCCCACCGCGCCGTGCGGATTGCCCGCGCGACCGATCCGGTACTCGACCGTCCCCGCGACCAGGGCCGCGAGCCCGTCCGGCCGGTCGGGGTGGTCGACGACGAAGGCCACGAAGTCCCCGTCGGATTCGGCGAGCTTGCCGCGTATGGTCGGCAGGGACTCCGCGTGCCACTCGGCGGAGCCGTCCGAGGCGAAGACCGAGTCGATCATCACCTGGCGCAGGCGCAGCACTTCCTCGGCGTCCTCGGGCAGGGCACGGCGTACGAGACTCATGATCCGCACCGTAGCCATCGCGGCCGGGTGGTGTCCGGGTAATTTCCCCGGATTCCACTTGCTTCGAGTGCACTCGAAGGTTTTAGCGTGGAGGTCATGACGGTGATGGAGACCACGGCCGAGGCCGCCGAGACCGGTGCCAGGACCAGGACCGACGTCTGCGCGGCCCCGCCCGAGCGGCATCTGCGCCCGGACGGCCAGGACAACTACACGATCAGCGAGGTCGTCGCCTTCACCGGCCTCACCGCGCACACCCTGCGCTGGTACGAGCGGATCGGGCTGATGCCGCACATCGACCGCTCGCACACCGGCCAGCGCCGCTACAGCAACCGCGACCTGGACTGGCTGGACCTGGTCGGCAAGCTCCGGCTCACCGGGATGCCGGTCGCCGACATGGTGCGGTACGCGGAACTGGTGCGCGAGGGCGATCAGACCTACACCGCGCGCTACGAACTCCTGGAGGCGACCCGCCGGGACGTCAGGGCCCGGATCGCCGAGCTCCAGGACACCCTCGCGGTACTCGACCACAAGATCAACTTCTATGCGGACGCCGGGCGGACCCTGGCGTCGGAGAGGCCGTGATGACGGACAGCGAGATCTCGAAGGCGCGACTCGGCACCGGGGGCCCCGAGGTCGGGGTCCAGGGACTCGGCTGCATGGGCATGAGCTGGGCGTACGGGCCGTCGGACGCGAACGAGTCCCGGGCCGCCCTGGAGCGGGCGCTGGAACTCGGCGTCACGCTCTTCGACACGGCGGAGGGGTACGGCGGCGGCGAGAACGAGAAGTTCCTGTCGCCGTTCTTCAAGGCACACCGGGACGAGGTCGTGATCGCGACCAAGTACGGCGTCACGGTCCCGGCGGGCGACCGGAGCAAGCGGGTCATCCGCAACGACCCGCCGTACATCCGCCAGGCCGTCGAGGGCAGCCTCAAGCGGCTGGACGTCGACGTGATCGACCTCTACTACATGCACCGGCGCGATGTGAACGTGCCGATCGAGGAGAGCGTCGGCACCATGGCCGAGCTGGTGCGCGAGGGCAAGGTCAAGCAGCTCGGGCTCAGCGAGGTCACCGCCGGGGAGCTGCGGGCGGCGCAGGCCGTGCACCCCATCGCGGCGGTGCAGTCGGAGTGGTCGCTGTTCAGCCGGGACATCGAGGCGAACGTGGTGCCGGCCGCCCGTGAGCTGGGCGTGGCGCTCGTCCCGTACTCACCGCTCGGCCGGGGCTTTCTCACCGGTTCCTTCGCCAACGCCGACGACGACCTCTCGGAGGGCGACGTGCGCCGGACGCATCCCCGCTTCCTGGGGGAGAACGCGTCGGCGAACGCGGCGCTGCTGGAGCCGGTGCGGGCCGTGGCCGAGGCTCACGGGGCCTCACCGGCCCAGGTCGCGCTGGCGTGGGTCCAGCAGCGGGGCGCCGTGCACGGCTTCACCGTGGTGCCGATTCCCGGCACCACGAAGCGCTCTCGGGTGGAGGAGAACACGGCGGCCACGCGCATCGTCCTGACCGACGCCGAGCTCGCCCTCCTGGAGCCGATCGCCTCCAAGGTCGCGGGCGACCGCTACCCGGACATGTCCTTCGCGTCGGCCGGCCGGGAGTAACGCTCTTTTCGCCCCCTCCGCCCCTGCCCATTCCCGTCCCTGGGGGCTGCCGCCCCCAGACCCCCGCCAAAAGATTGCGCAGTTCCCCGCGCCCCTTGATAG
>NZ_JBHVWZ010000034.1:0-95139 GCF_042881985.1 Streptomyces sp. NPDC058246
CCTCCGGGCGGCACGACGCGCTGTGCGGCACCTCCACGCTCGTACGCAACACGGAGCGGTACGGGGACGGCACTCCGCAGTCCGGCTCCCCCGCCGGGCGGGAGCTGTTCAAGCTGGCCGCCGCCAAGAACGGCCTGGAGCCACGCGATCTGCCGCCGTCGCTCTCCTTCTTCCAGGGCGTGCAGGTACGCGACGACGGCTCGCTGGACTTCACCGGCTCGGCCGGACCCGGCGGCAGCGTGACCCTGCGCGCCGAGCAGGACGTCACCGTACTGATCGCGAACGTGCCGCACCCCGCCGATCCACGCCCCGACTACGTGAGCACCCCCCTGGAGGTGCTCGCCTGGCGTGCCGCGGCAACCGAACCCGGCGACCCGCTCTGGGAGGCCACGCCCGAGAACCGCCGCGCCTTCCTCAACACCGCCGAATTCCTCGCCGCGAGGGGGCTCGCATGACCGGGAACCGCGAGGGGGCTCGCATGACCGAGAACCGCGAGGGAGCACGCGTGAGCGAGAACCGCCGCCCCGGAGCCCGCGTGAGCGAGAGCGCCGATGCCGTCCGGCGCACGAGCGTCGTTCCAGCCCGGGCCGCCTGGTCGGCCGTCGTCCGCACCGGCGAGACGCTCACCGTCACCGATCTGCACGGCAACCAGGCCGTCGACTTCCTGGTGTACGACGCCCATGACACGGCCGTCCGCTACAGCGCGCCCGACACGATCCACGCGCAGGGCAATCTCTTCCTCACCACCGGCAGTGTGCTGATGTCCAACGAGCACACCCCGCTGATGACCGTCGTCGAGGACGAGGTCGGCCGGCACGACACGGTCGGCGGGGCCTGCTCCAAGGAGTCGAACACCCTGCGCTACGGCCATCACACCTGGTCCCAGCACGCCTGCGTGGACAACTTCCTCGCGGAGGGCGCCAGGTACGGACTCGGGAAACGAGACCTCGTCTCGAACATCAACTGGTACATGAACGTGCCGGTCGAGAAGGACGGCACCCTCGGCATCGTCGACGGCATCTCCGCCCCCGGCCTCAGGCTGACGCTGCGCGCCGAGCGCGATGTGCTCGTGCTGGTCTCCAACTGCCCGCAGATCAACAACCCGTGCAACGGCTTCGAGCCGACGGCGGTCGAGATGACGATCAGCGAGGCGGGCGCATGACCTTCGACACGCTGCTGATCGCCAACCGGGGCGAGATCGCGGTCCGGATCATCCGCACCGCCCGCGAACTCGGCCTGCGCACGGTCGCCGTGTACTCCGACGCCGACCGCTCGGCGCCCCATGTGCGGCTCGCCGACGAGGCCGTACGCCTTGGCCCCGCGCCCGCGAAGGAGTCGTACCTCGACGCCGACCTGGTCCTGAAGGCGGCCAAGGACACGGGGGCCGGGGCGGTCCATCCCGGGTACGGCTTCCTCTCCGAGGACGCGGCGTTCGCGCGGCGCTGCGAGGACGCCGGGATCGTGTTCGTGGGGCCGACTCCGGAGCAACTGGAGCTGTTCGGCGCCAAACACACGGCTCGGGCGGCTGCCGAGGCGGCCGGAGTGCCGCTGGCGCCGGGCACGGGGCTGCTCGCGGATCTGGACGAGGCCCTCGTCCAGGCCGGCGGCATCGGCTACCCCGTGATGCTGAAGGCCACCGGTGGAGGTGGCGGCATCGGTATGTCGGCATGTCGCTCCGCCGACGAACTGGCCGAGGCCTGGGAGCGGGTGCAGCGCGTCGCCGCGGCCTCCTTCTCCTCGGCCGGGGTCTTCCTGGAGCGGCTCGTCGAGCACGCCCGCCATGTCGAGGTGCAGGTCTTCGGCGACGGCGCGGGCCGCGTCGTCACCTTCGGCGACCGCGACTGCTCCCTCCAACGCCGCAACCAGAAGGTCCTGGAGGAGGCACCCGCGCCAGGACTCCCCGCCCTCGTACGTGAACAACTCGCCGCGTCTGCCCGCGGCTTGTGCGCCTCGGTCGGCTACCGGTCCGCCGGAACCGTCGAGTTCGTCTACGACGCCGCCCGCGAGGAGGCGTACTTCCTGGAGGTCAACACCCGCCTCCAGGTGGAGCATCCGGTCACCGAGGAGATCTACGGCGTCGACCTGGTCGCCTGGATGCTGCGGCTCGCGCGCGGGGAGTGCGATGTCGTACGGGACCCGGGGGCGCCGCGCGGTCACGCCGTCGAGGCCCGCGTGTACGCCGAGGACCCCTCGCGCGAACACCGGCCGAGCGCGGGCCTGTTGACACGGGTCGAGTTCCCCGGCGGGGTCCGCGTGGACGGCTGGGTCGAGACGGGCACCGAGGTGACCACGTCGTACGATCCGATGCTCGCGAAGGTCATCGCGTACGGCTCGGACCGGACGCACGCCCTGGAGCGCCTGGACGCGGCGCTGGCCAGGACCCGGGTCGACGGCATCGAGACGAACCTGGGGCTGATACGGGCGGCGCTCGCCGAGCGGTCGTTCCGGGCGGCGACGCACTCGACCGCGACACTGGCCGGGGTCGCCGACCCGACGCCACGTGTCGAGGTCGTCTCCGGCGGGACGCTCACCACCGTGCAGGACTGGCCGGGCCGCACCGGCTACTGGCAGGTGGGCGTGCCGCCCTGCGGCCCGATGGACGACCTGTCGTTCCGGCTCGGCAACCGGGCGCTCGGCAACCACGAGGGCGCGCCGGGACTCGAATGCACACTGCGTGGGCCGACCCTGCGCTTCACGCACGCCACGACGGTCTGCGTCACGGGCGCCCCCGCGCCGGTCACGGTGGACGGTGCGGAAGTCGCCCAGTGGGAGCCGGTGACGGTGCCCGCGGGGGCCGTACTGGAGGTCGGGGCTCCCGCGGAACACGGCCTGCGCACCTACGTCCTGTTCGCGGGCGGGGGCCTGGACGTGCCGGCGTTCCTCGGCAGTGCTTCCACCTTCACGCTGGGCCGGTTCGGCGGCCACGGCGGCCGGACGCTGCGGACCGGGGATGTGCTGCACGGAGGGGCACTCACCGGCCACGGGGCGCCCGTGCCCGTGAGCGACAGGCCCGTCTTCGGGTCCGTATGGCGGGTCGGCGCCCTCGAAGGCCCGCACGCCGCGCCCGAGTTCTTCACCGAGGAGGACATCCACGACTTCTACGCCGCCGACTGGAAGGTCCACTTCAACTCGGCGCGCACGGGCGTCCGGCTGGTCGGTCCGAAGCCCCGCTGGGCACGCACGGACGGCGGCGAGGCGGGCCTGCACCCGTCCAACATCCACGACACGCCGTACTCGGTGGGCGCGGTCGACTACACCGGCGACATGCCGGTACTGCTCGGCCCGGACGGCCCCTCGCTCGGCGGCTTCGTCTGCCCGGCGACGGTCGTCAGCACGGAACGCTGGAAGCTCGGCCAGTTCCGCCCCGGTGACACCGTGCGCTTCGCGCCGCTCGCCGACGACGGCTCGCAGCGGCCCGCGATCGTCGACGGCGGGGTGCTCGCGCGGGACGGTGACGTGACGTACCGCCGCAGCGGCGACGACAACCTGCTGGTCGAATTCGGCCCCATGCAGCTCGACCTGGCCCTCCGGATGCGCGTCCACGCGCTGATGGAGGCGGTGGCGGAGGCGGCCCTCGACGGCGTCACGGACCTGACCCCCGGAATCCGCTCCCTGCAGATCCAGACGGACCCGCGCAGACTGCCGCAGCGCCAACTGCTCCCGGTCGTACGGCAGATAGTGGCGACGCTGCCGCCGAGCGACCAACTGGTGGTCCCCTCCCGCACGGTCCACCTCCCGCTCTCCTGGGACGACCCGGCCACCCGCGAGGCGATCGCCCGCTATATGGCGGGCGTCCGCGACGACGCCCCCTGGTGCCCGTGGAACATCGAGTTCATCCGCCGTGTGAACGGCCTGGACTCGGTGGACGACGTGTACCGCACGGTGTTCGACGCGGAGTACCTCGTCCTCGGCCTGGGCGACGTCTACCTGGGCGCCCCGGTGGCGACCCCGCTGGACCCGCGCCACCGCCTGGTCACGACGAAGTACAACCCGGCCCGCACCTGGACCGCCGAGAACTCGGTCGGCATAGGCGGCGCGTACCTCTGCGTCTACGGCATGGAGGGCCCGGGCGGCTACCAGTTCGTCGGCCGTACGACCCAGGTGTGGTCGGGCTGGCAGCAGCGCGGCGCGTTCGAGCCGGGCTCGCCCTGGCTGCTGCGCTTCTTCGACCGCATCAAGTGGTACCCGGTGGAGCCCGAGGAGCTGTTGCGGCTGCGGGCCGACATCACCTCCGGCCGCTTCGTCCCCCGCATCGAGGAGGGCACGTTCTCCCTGGCCGGCCACCAGGCCTTCCTCGCCGAGAACGCCGACTCCATCGCGGAGTTCCGATCCCGCCAGGGCGCCGCCTTCTCGGCGGAACGGGACGCGTGGGAGGCGGCGGGCGAGTTCACCCGCGCGGAAGCGGCGAGCGCACCGGCAGCGAGCGCCGCGGAGGTCTCCGTGCCCGAGGGCGGTCGTTTGGTGGAGGCCGAATTCGCCGCGTCGGTATGGCAGCTGAACGTCCGCCCTGGCGACGAGGTCACGGCCGGCCAACCCCTCCTCGCCCTGGAGGCGATGAAGATGGAGTCCAGGGTGGCCGCCCCGATCAACGGCGTGGTTCAGGAGATCCTGGCCAAGCCGGGCGACCAGGTGGAGGCGGGCACGGCACTGGTGGTTCTCGCGCCGACGGGTCCAACAGTGCCTTGAAACCAGCCTGTGGGTGTGTGGGCAGGCGTTCCGCAGAGCTCCTTGCCAACCCGCCCGGTCGTCTGTGGGCAGTCGTTGCGCAAGGCGGAACGGTGGAACGCAGACGACCCACCGGGCCGCAGTCGACAATCCACCCCAGGCAAGGAGCACCGATGCCGTCCCCCACTCTCACCCGGGTCCGACAGGCGTACGCCCGCATCGAAGCCGTCGACCGCCCCGAGGTCTGGATCGGCCTCCGCCCCCAGGCGGAGGCCGAGCAGGAGGCACGCGCCATCGACGCGCGCGTAGCCGCCGGCGAACACCTCCCCCTCGCGGGCAAGCTCTTCGCGGCGAAGGGCAACATCGACGTGGCAGGCCTCCCCACCACCGCCGCCTGCCCGGCCTACGCCTACACCCCGTGGGAAGACGCCCCCGTCGTCGCCCGCCTCCGCACAGCCGGTGCCCTGGCTCTCGGCACCACGAACCTCGACCAGTTCGCCACCGGCCTGGTAGGCACCCGTTCCCCCCACGGCGCCGTACGCAACGCACTGGACCCGACCAGGATCAGCGGTGGCTCCAGCTCGGGATCGGCCGTAGCCGTAGCCCTCGGCATCGTCGACTTCGCCCTCGGCACGGACACCGCCGGCTCGGGGCGCGTCCCCGCCGCTTTCAACGGCATCGTCGGCCTGAAGCCGACCCGCGGCCTGGTGCCCACGACGGGCGTCGTCCCGGCCTGCGCCTCGCTGGACTGCGTGACCGTCTTCGCCCGCACCCTCCCGGAGGCAGAGCAGGCCCTCGCGTTCATGGCGTCCCCTTCGGGCCGGGAACTGCCCGCGCTCCCCCAGCGGGCCCCCGGCCCCTGGCGCATCGCCGTCCCGCCGAGGGCACAGCTCGGCGAACTGGACGAGGGCTGGGCGGAGGCGTACGAGGCAGCCGTCGAGCGACTCGCAGCGGCGGGGGCGGAGATCCGGCACCTCGACCTCACCCCGTTCACCGATGCCGCCGCGATGCTCTACGAAGGCGCGTTCGTCGCCGAGCGATACACCGCCGTGGGGAGTTTTATCGACAAACTGATCGCCGAGGGCGACACGGGACTGGACCCGACCGTCGCCGGGATCATCACCCGCGCCCGGGACATCCCGGCCCACCAGCTGTACGCCGACCAGGACCGTCTGGCCGCCCTCCGGACCCGGGCACTCACCCAGCTCGGCGACGCGGACGCGCTGCTGCTGCCGACCGCGCCCGGCCATCCCACGCTCGCCGAGGTCGCCGCCGACCCGTTGGGCGCCAATGCCCGCCTGGGCCGCTTCACGAACTCCACCAACCTCTTCGACCTCGCGGCCGTCGCCGTCCCGGCCGGCCTCACACCCGCCGGCCTGCCCTTCGGCGTGATGCTGATCGGCCCCGCCTTCACCGACGAACGTCTCGCCCGGCTGGCCCGACTGCTCCAGCCGCGGCTACGGCTCGCGGTGGTGGGCGCCCACCTGTCCGGCCAGCCCCTCAATCCCCAACTTCTCTCACTGGGAGCGGAGTGGGAGCGTACGACGGCCACCGCACCGGTGTATCGCCTGCACGCGCTGTCCACCGCCCCGCCCAAGCCGGGCCTGGTCCACGTGGGCGAGGGTGGCGCCGCCGTCGAAACCGAGGTGTGGCGGCTGTCCGCGGAAGGCCTCGGGCAGTTGCTCGCCGCGCTCCCCCGGCCCATGGTCCTCGGGCAGGTCGAGCTGGCCGACGGCACCCACGCACCCGGATTCCTGTGCGAGCCCGACGCGCTCCCGGGCACCACCGACATCACGGCGTACGGCGGCTGGCGGGCGTACCTGAACCACTGATGCGGCGGGGGGGCGAAACCCGGTGAGACACGAACCGGCACCGCCCCCGCGGCAGGGGCGAACCCCGGTACGACGAACCGGCACCGCCCCTGCAACGGAGGCGAAACCCGCTACAACACGAACCCGAACCGCCCCTGCAAGGGAGGCGAAACTCGCTAATATGCGAACCGGCACCGCCTCACGCGTCACACCCCGCGCCTCACGACTCCGTCACCCCACCGACGAGTAAGCCACAACCCCCCGCAGCAGCCCGTCAACCGCCCGGCGCGCGTTCTTCGCCACGGTCGACCTCTCCCCGCCCGAGACGGGCGCGGCGGCCGCGATCTGCCCCAGCACGTCGATCACCTGCTTGCACCACCGCACGAAGTCACCGGCAGGCATCTCCGCCTCGCGCAGCACCTCGTCGAGCCCCTTGCCCGAGGCCCACTCGTACGCCGCCCAGGCGAAGCCGAGATCCGGCTCGCGCTGGCCGACACCCTCGGTCTGGGTGATCCGGAAGTCCTCCTCCAGCGCGTCGAGGCGGCCCCAGATACGCACCATCTCGCCCAGCGCGGCCTTCGCCTTGCCGGACGGCACCTTCGGTGCCATGGCGTCGTCGGCGACCCGGGACTCGTACACCAACGCCGAGACGCAGGCGGCGAGTTCGGCGGGGTCGAGCCCTTCCCAGACCCCGGCGCGCAGGCACTCACTCGCCAGCAGGTCCAGCTCGCCGTACAGCCGCGCCAGTCGCTTGCCGTGCTCGGTGACCTCGTCGGCGCGCAGATAGTCCAGCTCGGTGAGGAGGGCGACGATCCGGTCGAAGGTGCGGGCGATGGTGTTCGTGCGGCCCTCGATACGGCGCTCCAGCTGCGAGGTGTCGCGCTGCAGCCGGTGGTAGCGCTCGGCCCAACGGGCGTGGTCCTCACGGTCGTTGCACCCATGGCACGGATGGGCGCGGATCGCCGTGCGCAGCCGGGCGATCTCCCGGTCGTCGGCGGCCTGCGACCGCTTCTTGCCGTGCCGGTCGGGGACGATGTGCCCGGCCTTGGTGCGCAGCGCGGACGCCAGATCGCGCCGGGACTGCGGGGAACGCGGGTTGAAGGACTTGGGGATCCGCATCCGCTCCAGCGCCTCGACCGGCACCGGGAAGTCCATCGAGGCGAGCCGCTTCACCTGGCGCTCGGCGGTGAGCACCAGGGGGCGCGGGCCGTCGTGCTGCTCGAAGCCGCGGTAGCCGTTCGAACGGCCCGCGGGCAGGCCGGGGTCCAGCACCAGCGCCAGACCGGCGTACTTCCCGGTCGGGACGTGGATCACGTCACCGGGCTTGAGCTTCTCCAGGGCGACGGCCGCTTCGGCGCGCCGCTGGGCCGCGCCCTGCTTGGCCAGCTCGGTCTCGCGGTCCTTGAGCTCGCGGCGCAGCCGCATGTACTCGTCGAAGTCCCCGAGGTGGCAGGTCATGGACTCCCGGTAGCCCTCCAGACCCTCCTCGTTGCGCTGTACCTGCCGGGAGATCCCGACGACCGACTTGTCGGCCTGGAACTGCGCGAAGGACGTCTCCAGGAGCTCCCGCGAGCGGTGCCGCCCGAACTGCTCGACCAGGTTCACCGCCATGTTGTACGACGGCTTGAAGCTGGAGCGCAGCGGATAGGTGCGGGTGCCCGCGAGTCCCGCCAGGTGCTCGGGGCTGAAGCCGCGCTGCCACAGCACCACCGCGTGGCCCTCGACATCGATGCCGCGGCGGCCGGCGCGACCGGTCAGCTGGGTGTACTCACCAGGGGTGATGTCGGCATGCTGCTCGCCGTTCCACTTGACGAGCTTCTCCAACACCACCGAGCGGGCGGGCATGTTGATGCCGAGTGCGAGGGTTTCCGTCGCGAAGACGGCCTTGACCAGGCCGCGGACGAAGAGTTCCTCGACGACCTCCTTGAACGTCGGCAGCATGCCCGCGTGGTGGGCCGCGATGCCGCGCTCCAGGCCCTCCAGCCACTCGTAGTAGCCCAGGACGTGCAGGTCCTCGCTGGGGATGGAGGCGGTGCGCTCCTCGACGAGCTCGCGCACCCTGGCCCGCGCCTCGTCGTCGTTCAGCCGCAGCCCCGCGTACAGGCACTGCTGGACGGCGGCCTCGCAGGCCGCCCGGCTGAAGATGAACGTGATGGCGGGCAGCAGCCCTTCGGCGTCGAGCCGCTCGATGACCTCGGGGCGGCCGGGTGTCCACATGCGCGAGCGCTGTCTGCGCTCCCGCTCGCGGTCGGCCTCGCGCATGGCGCGGCCTCGCCTGCGGTCCTGGTACGACGGGCGGCTGGCCTCCATGCGCGCCATGCGCGTGAGGTCGGGGTTGACGGCCTTCTTGCTGCCCTCGCCCTCCTCGAAGAGGTCGTACATCCGGCGCCCGGCGAGCACGTGCTGGAACAGCGGCACGGGCCGGTGCTCGGAGACGATCACCTGGGTGTCGCCGCGCACGGTGTCCAGCCAGTCGCCGAACTCCTCCGCGTTCGACACCGTCGCCGAGAGTGACACCAGGGTCACCGACTCGGGGAGGTGGATGATCACTTCCTCCCAGACGGCGCCGCGGAAGCGGTCGGAGAGGTAGTGCACCTCGTCCATGACCACATGGCCGAGGCCGAGGAGGGTCTGCGAGCCCGCGTACAGCATGTTGCGCAGCACCTCGGTGGTCATCACGACCACCGGGGCTTCGGAGTTGACGCTGTTGTCGCCGGTGAGCAGGCCGACCTTGTCCGCGCCGTAACGGCGGCACAGGTCGGCGTACTTCTGGTTCGAGAGCGCCTTGATCGGCGTCGTGTAGAAGCACTTCTTGCCCTGCTGGAGGGCGAGATGGACGGCGAACTCGCCGACGATCGTCTTGCCCGAGCCGGTGGGCGCGGCCACCAGCACTCCCTTTCCGGCTTCGAGCGCCTGGCAGGCCTCGATCTGGAAGGGGTCGAGGCCGAAGTCGTACATCTCGCGGAAGGAGGCGAGCGCGGTGGCCTGCTCGACAGCGCGCTGTCGTGCTGCCGCATACCGCTCGGCCGGTGAGAGTTCCTCTGTCATCGTGCTTTCGAGACTACCGGGAGGCACTGACAACAGGACGATCAATATCCGGATCCACAGCGGGGAAACCCCGGATCCCCGCAGCTCAGGGAACCGCCACCCGCACCGCTGCCGGTATGCACCGCGCGGTCAGCGGCAGCGGCCCGAGCGGTTCACCGTCCGCGTACCCCGTGATGCCCTCCGCGACGAGTTCGACCTTGGCCGCCCGGTGCACGCTGACCTTGGGGTGGTCGAGGTGGGTGCCCCGGTAGACCTTCGGGAACACCTTGAGCAGCGTCGTACGGCTGCAGTCCCCGACGATCGTGATGTCGAAGAGCCCGTCGCCCAGGTCCGCGCCCGCGCAGATCTTCATGCCGCCGCCGTACGACGATCCGTTGCCGACGGCCACCAGGGTCGCCTCGATCTCCCGGACCTCGCCGTCGTCCAGCGTGATCCGGTACGGGAAGGGCCGGAAGGCGGCGAGTTCGGCGAGCATGGCGAGGTCGTACCTGAAGCGGCCGGTGGGCCATCGCATGCGGTTGCCGCGGTCGTTGACCCGGGAGTCGAAGCCGGAGGCGAGGACGGTGCCGAACCAGGTGTCGCCGACGCGCCCGAGGTCGACGTCGCGAAGCCGCGCCCCCTTGAGGGCCTCGGCGATCAGCCGTCCCGCGGCCGCCGGGTCGCGCACCGGGAGTCCCAGGGCCCGCGCGAAGTCGTTCCCGGTGCCGACGGCGATCAGGCCGAGTGGGGTACGGGTGCCTGCGACGGCCTGCAGGGCCAGGTTCGCCATGCCGTCGCCGCCGACGGCGATGAGGGCGCCGGTGCCGGCCTCGACGGCGGCCCGCGCGCGCGTGAGGGCGTCCTCAGCGTTCTCCCCGAGGATCGTACGGACGGAGAATCCGGCCGCCCGCAGAGCCGAAGCGGCCGGCTGCGCCGCATGAGCGCCCCGGCCGCGTCCCGCGGTGGGATTGACGAAGAGAGAGATCTCGCTGGTCACAGCCTCGACCCTACGAGGTCCGCGCGCTCCGTCAGGTCACGTCGTCATAACCGTTGACCCGGTCCGAGCTCGTCTGCTCGGGCAGCGCGCGGTGGGCCGACACGGTCTCGACCTCGCCGATGTCCTCGGGCGTGAGGTCGAGGTCGGAGGCCTCGTCGTCGGCCGGTCCCTCGGCGTCGCGCCGGCGCTTGCGCCGGTCGTTGGCGAGCGAGAACGCGACCGCGCCGAAGTACAGGATCCAGATGGGTCCGGCGAGCGCCAGCATCGTCAGCGGGTCGGTGCTGGGCGTGGCGAGGGCGGCGAAGACCGTGATGCCCATGATCATGCCGCGCCACCAGCCGAGCATGCGTTTGCCGCTGAGGATGCCCGTGAGGTTGAGCATGACCAGCAGCAGCGGCAGCTCGAAGGAGAGACCGAAGACGATCACCATGCGCGTGACGAGGTCGAGCAGATCGTCCAGCGGCAGCAGGTTGTTCACGCCGTTCGGCGTGAAGTCGATCAGGACCTTCGCGGTGGTGGGCAGCACCGCGTAGGCGAAGTAGGCGCCGCCGAGGAAGAGCGGAACGCCGGTCCCGACGAACGCGTACGCGTACTTCTTCTCGCTCTTGTGCAGGCCCGGCGCGACGAACGCCCAGAGCTGGTACAGCCAGACCGGCGAGGCGAGGGCGACACCGGCCATCAACGACACCTTCAGCGCCAGGGTGAAGGGCGCGAGCAGACCGTTGATGGTGATCTGCGCGCACTGCTTGCCCTTGGGCATCTTCGCCAGCTCGGCGAACGTCTTCGGACACCCGACCGAGTCCAGCACCGGCTTGGTGAAGAAGTTGATGATGTCGTTGTAGTAGAAGGCGGCGACGATCGTGACGATGACGATGGCCAGCATCGCCTTCGCGAGCCGGTTGCGCAGCTCACGAAGGTGCTCCGCGAGGGGCATCCGCCCCTCGGGATCCTTCTCCTTGTTGCGGGCAGACTTGAGCAACCCACGTTCCCATCTCGTGCGGCGGGCCGGAGGTCACCGGCCCTGCGTCAGCGCTTGGTCGTGTCCGTCGGCTCGGTGACCGGGCGGGAGCTGGTCACGTCGCCGGGGGCGGCCTGGATGGTGCGCTGCGCCGGGGGCTGCTCGTCGGTGTTCGGCGGGCCGGCCGGGGCGGGGGCGCTGCCCTCGTCCTTCATCGCCTTGGCCTCGCTCTTGAGGATGCGCGCGGACTTGCCGAGGGAGCGAGCCATGTCCGGAAGCTTCTTCGCGCCGAACAGCAGGATGATGACGACGAGGATGAGAATGATCTCGGGAGCTCCGAGCCTTCCGAACATAAGTCTTTACCTTCTCACCGAGGCTGCATGGTCGGGGTGCTGTGCGATCGGCCGGACATGTGTCCGATCGTCGTGATGACAGCGATCGTAACGCTCAGGGGTAAACGCGGGGCAATCCCTGTGCGTACTCCCAGTTCGCAACCCGCGCCTCATTCTCCGGGCCGCGACCAGCAGCGTACCTGCCGTTGCCGGAAAGGTGACAGGGCGAAAGCCGCTCCGAGCCCGACGCGCTCACGACTCACAGGGCATCCACAGAGCTCGCCGTGCTCACGGCCGCGCGCTCCAGATCCTCCGCCGCCCCGCTGATACGGCGCGCGGAGTCGGAGACCTGTCGGCCCAGCCGCTCCGCTTCGAGAAAGACACGGACGGCGAGCACCCCGAGAACGGCAACTCCCAGGAACCCCACAGCGATCGCACACATCGGCCAGAACATGACGTCGACCCTAGACCTAGAGGGTGGAGTGCAGGCGCAGGGTCCGCACCCCGCCACCGGTGAGCAGCTCGACGATCCGCTCACCCGCGGGCTTGCGCACGGCGGCGCCGCACTCGGGGCAGGTGAAGGAGTAGAAGGTGGTGCGGCTGCTGGCGCCGATGGCCAGGCGCAGGGCGCTCGCCTTGAGCTCGAAGCCGGACCGGCAGTCGGGGCAGGCCGCCTTGAACATCACGTCGAACACCCTTCTCATCCCGGCGAACGCCGTCACCACCGACATCTCCGGGGCACCCGTCGGCGCACCCGCGTTCCCGGGACCCCCGGCCTTCTCCGGCGTACCCGCTTTCCCGAGCGCCCCGGCCTTCTCCGGCGTACCCGCTTTCCCCGGAGCCCCGGCCTTCTCCGGCGTACCCGCTTTCCCCGGAGCCCCGGCCTTCTCCGGCGCACCCGACATCGACGACGTGCTCAAAGCTCCTGCTCCCGCCTGTCGTACGGTCCGTCCTGATCTCCGTGCGGCGCGTCCACCCCGTCCGGCCCGTCGTAGGCCGCGAGCGCCTCGCGGGCGGCCCGGCGGGCGCTGTCCGCGAGGTCCTGCGGCGACACGATCCGGCCGTCGCGGCCCAGGCGCAGGGCCAGCCGCCGCAACGACGTGGGGTCGGGCGTCCGCAGGGTGATACGCAGGCCGCCGTCCGGCAGCTCATCCGCGCTGTCGTGCGGGTAGTACTCGGCGACCCAGCGCCCACCGGGGCCGACCTCCACGACCACCTCGGGGTCCTCGGCCGCGGGCTGCACCAGGCCCTCGGAGAGGTCCCGCAGTTCGACCTCGGGAGGCGCGGACGGCTCGTCCAGGATGCGGATCTCGGCGACCCGGTCGAGCCGGAAGGTGCGGCGCGCCTCGGAGCGGCGGCACCAGGCCTCCACATAGGTGTGACCGACACTGACCAGGCGGATCGGGTCGATCTCGCGCTCGGTGAGCTCGTCGCGCGAGGGCGAGTAGTAGCGGATCCACAGCCGGCGCCGCTCGGAGATCGCCCGGTCGACGTCGGCGAAGACACCGCCCTCGGACTCGAAGGTCACCGACAGCCGGGAGCTGGCGCCCGCCGCCTCGCCCGAGGCGGTCTCCACCTTGGCGGTGGCGCGCAGCAGCGCCTGCCGGTCGCCCTCGCGCAGACCGGGCAGCGTGGACACGGCCCGGGCGGCGACCAGCAGCGCGGTCGCCTCGTCGGCGGCGATACGCAGGGGCTCGGCGAGGTCGTCCGGGTTGTGCCACCAGATCCGGTCGCCGTCGGTGTCGATGTCGAGCAGATCGCCGCCGCGGAAGCTGGTCCCGCACAGCGGCAGCACGTCGAGGTCGGAGATCAGCTCGTCCTCGGTGATCCCGAAGGCCCGGGCGACGTCGCCGACGCGTGCGCCGGGGCGCTCGCGCAGATACGTCACCAGGGAGAGCATGCGCCGGGTCTGGTCGATCGCGTTCGTGGGCCTGGCCGGTTTTCCTGCCACTTTCCTACGTTCCCCCTCAGCCCTTGGCCACGGCGCGCAGCCGGTCCACCACATCGGCCCGCAGTTCGGCCGGCTCCAGGACCACCACGTCGGGCCCGAACTCGACGAGCCAGGCGTCCAGGCCGTGCCCGTACGGAATCTCCAACTCGTCCCAGCCGTCGCCCCGTTCCCGTACCGAGACGGCCTTGGCGCGCAGCGGGTAGCCCGAGCCGCTCCGCAGCCGGATCCGCGCGGAGCGGTCGGCGATCTCCCCCGCCCAGCCCGCGACGGTCTCACGCACGGTGACGACGTCGGGCACCTCGGCCGTGTACCGCCCGGCGCGGGTGCGGACCTTTCCGGTGATCCGGGAGAGCCGGAAGACGCGCTCGGCGCCGCGGTCCCGGTCCCAGCCCGCCAGGTACCAGTGGCCGCGCCAGCACTCCAGGGCCCACGGCTCGACGTGCCGGGTCTCGGGGCGCGCGGCGGTGGCCTTGCGGTAATCGAAGATGACGGGGCGGCGGTCGCGACAGGCGAGCATCAGCGGTTCGAAGGCCGCCTCGTGCACGGGGATGTACGGCTCCAGGGCGCCATGCGCCTCGTACGGGTCGACGTCCTCGGGCAGGCCCGCGGCGCGCAGCTTCTGCAGGGCGCCGCTCGCGGCACCGGCCAGCCTGGCCTGCTGCCAGACCTTGGCGGCGAGGCCGAGAGCGGCGGCCTCCTCGGCGTCCAGTGTGATGGGGGGCAGCCGGTTGCTGTCGCGGCGGGCGAGGTAGCCGACCTCGCCGTCGAGGTTCTCCACGGTCTCGATGACCAGGCCGAGCTCGCGCAGATCGTCCTTGTCGCGCTCGAACATCCTGTTGAAGGAGTCGTCCGAGCCACCCGCGCCTTTGCCCGGCCCGAAGGCCTCGACGTACGCCTCGATGGACTCGCGCAGCTCGCGCTTGCTGAGCGGCCGCCGTGTCCCGAGCAGACACAGCGCCAGGTTCATCAGCCGCTCGGCCTTGGCAATGGCCATCGACGCCCTTCCCTATGGTGCTTCCGACCGATGACCGTACCGCTCCGGAGTGGCGTGGCAAAAGCCGAGGGCCCATGCCCGGACAGGCATGGGCCCCAGGTGATCGGGTCCGGTCAGACCCTGATCACACGGCGTACGAAGATCGGGCCACATCCCGACCTACGTGATGATCGGACCGGAGCCCGATCTCGCGGGTGGATCAGACCGAAACGAGGTCGCAGACGAAGATCAGCGTCTCGCCCGGGGCGATCCGGCCGCCGGCGCCGCGGTCGCCGTAGGCGAGGTGGGCCGGGATGATCAGCTGGCGGCGGCCGCCGACCTTCATGCCCTGCACGCCCTGGTCCCAGCCGCTGATGACCTGGCCGACACCGAGCTGGAACTCGAGCGGGGTGCCGCGGTTCCAGGAGGCGTCGAACTCCTCGCCGGTGGAGAAGGCCACGCCGACGTAGTGGACCTTGACGAAGTCCCCGGCCTTGGCGACCGGGCCGTCGCCCTCCCAGATGTCCTTGATCTCGAGGTCCGCCGGGGGCTCGCCGCCCGGGAAGTCGATCTCGGGCTTGTCGATGCTCACGTCTCTAGCTCCTGCTTGTTCGCGTAAAGGCCTTGAGGCAACAACGACACTCTCACATCCCCGAAGGCGTTACATCTTCGCCAGGATGTCGACGCTGAAGACGAGGGTGGAGTCCTTCTTGATGCCGCTGCCGCTGGGCGGGTTGTCGCCGTAGCCCAGGCTGGGCGGGACGACGATGAGGACGCGGCTGCCCACCTTCTTGCCGGTCAGGCCCTGGGACCAGCCCTTGACCACCTGCTGGAGCGAGAACGAGGTCAGCGAGCCCCGGCTGTACGTGGAGTCGAACTCCTTGCCGTCGGCCCAGAGCACCCCCTTGTACTGCACCAGGACGCTGCTGTCCGCCTTGACCACGTCACCGTCGCCCTCGATGACGTAGTTCGCCACGAGATTCGTCGGGGCGGCCGCCTTCGGTACGTCGATGGAGGGGGCCTTGCCGTCGGTGTTGGTGCCGACCTTCGGGAGGGCGGCGTCGTTCTGTGCGACGGTCTTGCCCTTGGCGGAGCTCTTGGCATTGAAGGTGTTCTGGATGTCCACGACGAACACCAGTGTGTCGGTGCCCTTGATGCCCGCCTGCGTGTTGCCCTGCGTGCCGTAACCCCAGGTCGGCGGCACGGCCATCTCGACGCGGCTGCCCACCTTCTTGCCCACCAGGCCGTAGCGCCAGCCGTCGATGATGCCGCCCTGCGCGAGCTGGATGACCAGCGGGGTCTTGCGGTCGTAGGAGTTGTCGAAGACCTTCGCTGTGTCCCAGACCTGGCCCAGGTAGTTCGCCTGGATGTAGTCGTTCTCCGCGACCGTCGTGCCGCCGCCCGCGATGACCGTCTTGACCGCCAGGTCCTTCGACGGGTCCCCGGTGCCCTTGGCGACGGTCGGCTTCTCGTCGAACTTCGTACCGGCGGTGATGGCCGGCAGCGGGCCGTCGACGATCTTCGGCGGCGGCGGGGCGGAGGCCGAGGCGGAGGCCGAAGGCGACGGGCTGCTGCTGGACTTGGCCGTATCTGACTTGCCGTTGTCACCGCATCCGGCGAGTGTGACCAGTCCAGCGGGGACGGCGAGAAGGAGTGAGCGTCGGCGCACGGTGGGGGCCTCGTATCGGTCGATCTTGGTTGATGGCGTGCGCGCAACTCTACGACGTGAGAAGGGCGCCGTACGGAAAACGTACGGCGCCCCGCGTTGCGTTCCTCGATCATTTGCGGAACACGCAGCTCACATTCCCGCGATGAGCTTCTCCACCCTGTCGTCGACGGAACGGAACGGGTCCTTGCACAACACCGTGCGCTGCGCCTGGTCGTTCAGCTTGAGATGGACCCAGTCGACGGTGAAATCGCGGCGCTGTTCCTGAGCACGCCGGATGAAGTCGCCGCGCAGTCGCGCCCGAGTGGTCTGCGGGGGCACGGACTTGCCCTCGAAGATCTTCAAGTCGTTGCAGATCCGCGCGGCTTGCCCCTTGCGCTCCAGCAGGTAGTACAGGCCGCGGCGACGGTGGATGTCGTGGTAGGCGAGGTCTATCTGCGCGACCCGCGGGTGCGACATCGTCATATTGTGCTTGGCTCGGTACCGCTCGATGAGCTGGTACTTCATCACCCAGTCGATCTCGGTGCCGATCCGGTCGAGGTCCTCGGCCTCGATCGCGTCGAGGGTGCGGCCCCACAGCTCGAGGACCTGCTCGACGGTTCCGGTGCGGATGCCGCGGCGCTCGCAGAAGTCCACGGCCTTCTCGTAGTACTCGCGCTGCACTTCGAGCGCGGAGGCCTCACGGCCGCTGGCCAGACGCACCTTGCGGCGGCCCGTGATGTCGTGGCTGACCTCGCGGATCGCCCGGATCGGGTTCTCCAGGGTGAGGTCGCGCATGACCGTGCCGGCCTCGATCATGCGCAGCACGAGGTCGGTGGCTCCGACCTTGAGGAGCATGGTCGTCTCGGACATGTTCGAGTCGCCGACGATGACGTGCAGCCTGCGGTAGCGCTCGGCGTCCGCGTGCGGTTCGTCGCGGGTGTTGATGATGGGCCGGGAGCGGGTCGTCGCGGAGCTGACGCCCTCCCAGATGTGCTCGGCACGCTGGCTGACGCAGTACACGGCCCCGCGCGGGGTCTGCAGCACCTTGCCGGCACCGCACAGCAGCTGCCTGGTGACGAGGAACGGAATGAGGATGTCCGCGAGTCGGGAGAACTCCCCGTGCCGGGCCACCAGATAGTTCTCGTGGCACCCGTAGGAGTTGCCCGCCGAGTCGGTGTTGTTCTTGAACAGGTAGACGTCGCCCGCGATTCCTTCCTCGTGCAGGCGTCGTTCGGCGTCCACCAGGAGTCCTTCGAGAATGCGCTCGCCGGCCTTGTCGTGGGTGACGAGCTCCGTCACGTTGTCACATTCGGGTGTCGCGTATTCCGGATGTGATCCCACGTCGAGATAGAGGCGGGCACCGTTCCGCAGAAAGACATTGCTGCTGCGGCCCCATGACACGACACGGCGGAAGAGGTACCGCGCCACCTCGTCGGGAGACAGGCGGCGCTGTCCCCTGAACGTACACGTGACGCCGTACTCGTTCTCCAGCCCGAAAATGCGGCGGTCCATGACTGAACATTACGCCCGATCCCCCGAGCTGAAACGGGGTTCGACGGCACGGTTTGGATCATTTTCCGATGAGACCGCAACCACCGCCCCCTTCCCGGTAGCTGCGAGGACCCGCCCCGTGGCCAGCAGAACCACCAGCGCGGCGGCCCCCGCGGCACCCGGTACGGCGAAGCCCCACACCGCTCCGCCCCGCTCGACTACCGGGCCGGCGAGACCCGTTCCGACGGACGCGCCCACGGTGAACGTCGTCACGAGCCAGGAGAAGGCCTCGGTGACGGTGCCGCGCGGCGCGTGCCGGTCGACCAGGACGAACGCGCAGGCGATGCAGGGCGCCAGGAAGACTCCGGCGAGCGTGGTGAGCGCCGTCATGGCGACCGGGCCCGGCACCAGCGTCAGTGGCAGATAACACACCGCCAGAAGGGCGACGAGCACCCGCAGTCGCCGCTCGGGCGTACCACCCCACTGCCGCATGCCGTACACTACGCCGCCGATGAGGGCGCCGAGGCCGATGCCGGCCATCAGCCAGCCGTACACCGCGTCCCCGCCGTGGCCGTCGGCGTACGACACCGCGGCCACCGTGATCGAGCCCAGGGCGATCCCTACGAACAGGAACGCGCCGAGCAGGGCCAGCAGGCCGGGCGAACGCAGCGCGCCGAGCCAGTGCGCCTCGCGCGGGGCCGAGCGCCACGCCCGCGAGGGCGCCGAGAGGACCACGGAGAGGGCGCCCAGGACGCCGATGACGTTCAGGACGAGCAGCGCGGCCTGAGCGGACCAGAGCGCCACGCACAGCGTCACGAGCAGCGGTCCGACCGTGAACATCACTTCCTGCGCCACCGCGTCCATCGCGTACGCGGTGTGCACCTGCTCCTCCCCGCGGAGGACGGAGGGCCACAGCGCACGCAGACCGCCTTCCAGGGGCGGCGTGAAGAGCCCGGCGACAGCCATGGAGACATACGCGAGCGGCAGCGGATCGGTGCCCGCGAACGCGAACACGCTCATCCCGAGGGCCGAGACGAGCGCGGCGGGCAATTGCACCCGCGGCTGCCCGTAGACGTCCACGAGCCGGCCGAGCAGCGGCTGCCCCACGGCGTTGGACACGCCGTACACGGCGGCCAGCGCGCCCGCCAGGCTGTACGTGCCGCCCTCGGCCCGGATGAAGAGCACCACGGCGATGGCGGCGGTGGCGTTCGGCAGCCGCCCTGTGAGCGTGCCGACGAGCAGCCGAGCGGCATGCCTCGCCTTGAGGATCTCCAGGTATCCCGCGGCCATGTCATGCCCTTCTCGTAGCGCGTGACGTGTCAGGTTTTACGTATAACGTCGCCTCCCATACGTACCATGTGCGCTGTCCGCGAGTCCAGACGAGGGAGCAGGTCCACGGTGGCACGAGCTAGCACGCGCCCCACGAGCCGGGACGTCGCCCAGGCCGCCGGGGTGTCCCAGGCGGCCGTCTCGCTGGTGCTCGGCGACAAGTGGCGCGGCCGGGTCTCCGCGGCCACGGCGGAGCGCGTCCGGGAAGCCGCCCAGGAGCTCGGCTACCGCCCGAACCTGGCCGCCCGCAACCTGCGCCTCGGCCGCACCCGCACGGTCCTCCTGGTGGTCCCCGCGCTCACCACCGAGTTCTTCGCGGGCGTCTACACGGGGGCGGCCCGCGTCGCGGCCGAGCACGGCTTCGGCGTGGTCCTGTACCCCTCTCCCGAGGGTATCGGTCCCGCCCGCGACCCGTTCGGTTCGGCGGCCGCCGCCCTCGACGGTGTGATCGCCTCCTCCATGGCCGCCGACGCCCTCACGGCGATCCGCGGGGACCAGCTCCCCCTGGTGATGCTCGACAGCGACCCGGAGGGCAGCCTGGGCGCCGCCACGGTCAATCTCGACATCCGCGACGGTGTACGCCAGGTCGCCGAGCATCTCCTCGCCCTGGGCCACCGCCGCTTCCTGCACCTCGCGGCCGACATCCCCTCCTGGACCTTCGAGATCCGCGCCCGGGAACTGGCCACCCGCCTCGCCGAGGTCCCCGGCACGGAGCTCCGCACGGCCCGCGCCCCCATCTCCTTCGAGGACGCCCTCACAGCCGCCGGAACCGCTCTCACCGCCGCTTCCCCCCGCCCCACCGCTCTGGTCTGCGACGACGACAAGCTCGCAGCGGGCGCCTACAAGGCGGCCCGCCGCCTGGGCCTGCGCATCCCCGACGACATCTCCATCACCGGCCTGGACGACCTGGCGCTGGCCCGAGCCATGGACCCCGAGCTGACCACCGTCCGCCTCGACGCCGAGCTGTTCGGCCAACGCGGCATGGAGGCCCTCCTGGCCGTCCTGGAGGGCCGAACCCCCCGCGAGGGCGACATCCCCGTCGAACTGGTCGTACGGGGTTCCACGGCACCCCCACGCTAGCCAGCGGCCAGCACTCGCCCGCACCCGCCGACGCACGGAAGGGGCCGTGCCGGTACATCACATGCCCGTCGCGTACGTTCGGATCGAGCAGCGGCTCCCCACGGACCGACGTCTGATCCGGCGGCGACGGGCTTGATGTACCGGCACGGCCCCGACCCACCCACCGACGGATAGCAGACCGCCCCGCCCGGCAGACACACCAAGACGCACGAAGGCGCACGGAAACGCACCAAGACGGACCATCACGCACGGAGACCCACGGAAACGCCGAGCGCCCCGGCCGGAAGAGGCCGGGGCGCGCAAGGGGGCAAGGGCAGAGCCGAGATCACTCCTCGTCGTCGGCGTCCTCGGCCTCAGTGGCGGTCTCCGCGCCACCCGCCTCCAGCAGCCGGTCCAGCTGACGCCCCACGATCCGCTTGAACTTGCGCTGCTGCGGCCGCGTACGGTCCAGCACCGCGACCTCGAGGCGCTCCGCGGGAATCTCCCGCTCACCACCGTTCGGCTCGCGCGACAGCGACTGCACCGCCAGCTTCAGCGCCTCCGCCAGCGACATGCCGTCCTGGTGCCGCTGGTCGAGATAGCTGCTGATCTGCTCGGCATTGCCACCGACCGCGACCGAGCCGTGCTCATCCACGATCGACCCGTCGTGCGGCAGCCGATAGATCTGGTCGCCCTCGGGGGTCTCCCCCACCTCGGCGACCACCAGCTCCACCTCGTACGGCTTCTCGGCCGCGCTCGAGAAGATCGTGCCCAGCGTCTGGGCGTAGACATTGGCGAGACCACGGGCGGTCACGTCATCACGGTCATAGGTGTAACCCCGCAGATCGGCGTAGCGGACGCCGCCGATCCGAAGGTTCTCGTATTCGTTGTACTTGCCGGCGGCCGCGAAGCCGATCCGGTCGTAGATCTCGCTGAACTTGTGCAGCGCACGGGACGGGTTCTCGCCGACGAACACGATGCCGTCGGCGTACTGCAGCACGACGAGGCTGCGGCCACGGGCGATGCCCTTGCGGGCGTACTCCGCCCGGTCGGCCATGGCCTGCTGGGGTGAGACATAGAACGGCGTCGACACCGGTTATCCGTCCCTTTCTGTCGAAGTCACTGGATCACCTTCTAAAAGAGCCCGGGCTCAGAGCAGCGCGGCCCGCGGGCCGTCGGGCTGCTCGAGGCGTCGCTCCAGAATCGCGCGGGCGATCTCGGAGGACTCCTCGTCGGTGAGCCGGCGGAAGCCGTCCTCGGTGATCACGGTGACGATCGGGTAGATCCGGCGGGCGACATCGGGACCACCGGTCGCCGAGTCGTCGTCGGCCGCGTCGTACAGGGCCTGGACGACCAAGGTGGTGGCCTGCTCCTCGTTCAGATCCTGGCGGTAGAGCTTCTTCATGGCGCCGCGCGCGAAGAGCGAGCCGGAGCCCGTGGCCGCGTAGCCGTGCTCCTCGGAGCGGCCGCCCGTGACGTCGTAGGAGAAGATGCGGCCCTTGCCGCGGTCCACGTCGAACCCGGCGAAGAGCGGGACCACGGCCAGGCCCTGCATGGCCATGCCGAGGTTGGAACGGATCATCGTGGAGAGGCGGTTCGCCTTGCCCTCCAGGGAGAGTTGGGCGCCCTCCACCTTCTCGAAGTGCTCCAGCTCCAGCTGGAACAGCTTCACCATCTCCACGGCCAGACCCGCCGTACCGGCGATGCCCACCGCCGAGTACTCGTCGGCGGGGAAGACCTTCTCGATGTCGCGCTGGGCGATGACATTGCCCATGGTGGCTCGCCGGTCACCGGCGAGCACCACGCCGCCGGGGAACGTGGTGGCGACGATGGTCGTGCCGTGCGGGGCCTCGATCACACCCTGGACCGGCGGCAGCTGCCGCTTGCCCGGGAGCATTTCCGGCTGGTGCTCGGCGAGGAAGTCCATGAAGGACGACGACCCAGGCGTCAGGAAGGCAGCTGGTAGACGCCCGGTGCTACGAGTGTTGGCTTCCACGAGGATCCTTCCAAGTAGGCGGCAGCCCGACGAACAGCGTCGGGATCATCTCCCAACTTGCCGATGGCCGAATTGCAGTTGAAGCACAGTACGCCACGGACCCTACCCGTCTCGTGGCAGTGATCCACATGAACTGCAGGAGCTTTCAAACAGATCACACAGAGCCCCATGTGAGAAGCGATCATCTCGTCCCGTTCGGCTTCGGTCATGCCGTACTGGCGCTTGAGGTGACCTTCTCGCCCCCGGATGACCTTGCATGCTTTACAGCAGGTCGCAAGGCCATCCGATGCGGAGGCATTGTGATGCCACTCGCTATGGGGCTTGATCTCGCCACAGCCCCTACAGAACTTGTGCCCCTCGGGCACATCCACTCGAGGCCGAACGTTCCGCCCCTTGGCAAGCTGCCGCTCCTGGTGGTGCGCCGCAGCACACGTACGACAGTAGGCCTGCAGCCCGTCGCGCAGCGGCTTGTGACTCGCGAAGGCTGTCCGCGGTTTGCGCTCCTTGCACCGCGAACAGCGCTTCCCGGTCAGACCGTCCGGCACTCGCAGCCCCCGGACCTTCGATTCAAAGGTGGAATCATTCCCCACCCTTCTGAACGAAGCTTCGAACGAAGTCCTCGGCGTTCTCCTCCAAGACGTCGTCGATCTCGTCCAGGACTGAGTCGACATCGTCGCTCAGCTTCTCCTGGCGCTCCTTCAGGTCGTCGGAAGCCTGCGCGTCCTGCGCCTGCTCCTCGACCTCCTCGGTGGAACGCGTCGCCTTCTGCTGTCCGCCGCCGGTGTCCTTGGTCGCCATAACCCTCACCCCGCTCGGTTCGACGTTCTTGATCAGACCCTACAAGCAGGGTCCGACATCGGCCCCGCAGTTCCTACAACGTACGGGGGCCATCTCGATGATTCCCTTACGCCGGGTTTTCCACCCTGTCCGGCCGGTGCCGGCCGGATGCCCGCTCAGCCGCCCGACAGGACCCTGACCAGGTCCTCGGCCGTACGACAGCGGTCGAGGAGCTCCTTGACGTGATTACGCGTTCCGCGAAGCGGCTCCAGGGTTGGGACGCGCTGGAGCGAGTCCCGGCCGGGCAGATCGAAGATCACCGAGTCCCAGGAGGCCGCCGCCACGTCGTCCGCGTACTGCTCCAGGCAGCGCCCGCGGAAGTACGCGCGCGTGTCCTCCGGCGGCTTCGTACGGGCCCGCTCGACCTCTGTCTCGTCCAGGAGGCGCTTCATCTTGCCGCGCGCCGCGAGACGGTTGTAGAGGCCCTTCTCGGCCCGTACGTCGGCGTACTGGAGGTCGACCAGGTGCAGCCGGGCGGCGTCCCAGTCGAGGCTGTCACGGCGCCGGTAGCCCTCCATGAGCTCCCGTTTGGCGACCCAGTCGAGCTCTCCGGAGAGGCTCATCGGGTCGTTCTCCAGGCGGTTCAGGGTGTCCTCCCAGCGCAGCAGGACGTCCTTGGTCTGCTCGTCGGCGTCGGCCCCGAACCGTTCCTCCACGTACTTGCGGGAGAGCTCGAAGTACTCCATCTGCAACTGGACCGCGGTGAGCGTCCGGCCGCTACGGAGCGTGACGAGTCGCTTCAGGGTGGGGTCGTGCGAGACCTGGTGGAGGGTGCGGACGGGCTGGTCGACCGCCAGGTCGACGGCGATGAACCCGTCCTCGATCATGGACAGGACCAGGGCGGTCGTGCCCAGCTTCAGATAGGTCGAGATCTCCGACAGGTTCGCGTCACCGATGATCACATGCAGCCTGCGGTACTTCTCGGCGTCCGCGTGCGGCTCGTCGCGCGTGTTGATGATCGGGCGCTTGAGGGTGGTCTCCAGGCCCACCTCGACCTCGAAGTAGTCGGCGCGCTGACTGAGCTGGAAGCCGTGCTCGTGCCCGTCCTGACCGATACCGACGCGGCCCGCTCCGGTGACGACCTGGCGTGAGACGAAGAACGGCGTCAGGTGGCGCACGATGTCCGAGAAGGGGGTCTCCCGCTTCATCAGGTAGTTCTCGTGCGTGCCGTACGAGGCGCCCTTGTTGTCGGTGTTGTTCTTGTACAGGTGGATCGGCTGGGCGCCGGGGAGCTGGGCCGCGCGCTCCGCGGCCTCCGCCATGATCCGCTCGCCGGCCTTGTCCCACAGGACGGCGTCCCGCGGGTTGGTGACCTCGGGAGCGCTGTACTCCGGGTGTGCGTGGTCCACGTAGAGCCGCGCACCGTTGGTGAGGATGACATTGGCCAGGCCGATGTCCTCGTCGGTGAGCTGGCTGGCGTCGGCGGCCTCGCGGGCGAGGTCGAAGCCTCGCGCGTCCCGCAGCGGATTCTCCTCCTCGAAGTCCCAGCGGGCGCGGCGCGCCCGGTGCATCGCCGCCGCGTACGCGTTGACGATCTGGGACGAGGTGAGCATGGCATTGGCGTTGGGGTGGCCGGGGACGGAGATCCCGTACTCCGTCTCGATGCCCATTACTCGCCGTACGGTCATGCGGCCCTCCTTGCCCGGCGGCGCCCTCGGTCGGGGACGCTGCTCAAGTACCGCTGGTGCTCCGGTGCGTGTGCGGTGCCCGTCCCCGCAACGCGCGACTCGGCGGTACGAAAGAGCCTAGAACGCCTTTGCGCTGGTGGGGAGATCATTTGCGTCATTGCCTGCTCCAGCGTGCCCGGAAAAACAGTCGGCTGCGGGTACCCGTCTAGGGCACCCGCAGCCGCCCTGGCTTTTACAGGTACTGACCGGTGTTCGCCACCGTGTCGATGGAGCGTCCGGTGTCCGCGCCCTGCTTTCCGGTGACGAGCGTACGGATGTAGACGATCCGTTCGCCCTTCTTTCCGGAGATCCGGGCCCAGTCGTCCGGGTTCGTGGTGTTCGGCAGGTCCTCGTTCTCCTTGAACTCGTCCACGCAAGCCTGGAGGAGGTGGGAGACCCTGAGGCCCTTCTGGTTCTGCTCGAGGAAGGCCTTGATCGCTGCCTTCTTGGCGCGGCCCACGATGTTCTCGATCATGGCACCGGAGTTGAAGTCCTTGAAGTACAGGACTTCCTTGTCGCCGTTGGCGTAGGTGACCTCGAGGAAGCGGTTCTCCTCGGACTCGGCGTACATCTGCTCCACGGCGGTCTGGATCATGCCGTGGACGGTGGCCGCCCGGTCCCCGCCGTGCTCACCGAGGTCGTCGGAGTGCAGCGGGAGGCGCTGGGTGAGGTACTTCGCGAAGATGTCCTTCGCGGCCTCGGCGTCCGGGCGCTCGATCTTGATCTTCACATCGAGGCGGCCGGGGCGCAGGATCGCGGGGTCGATCATGTCCTCGCGGTTCGAGGCGCCGATCACGACCACGTTCTCCAGGCCCTCCACGCCGTCGATCTCGGCGAGCAGCTGGGGGACGATGGTGTTCTCCACGTCCGAGCTGACGCCTGACCCACGGGTACGGAAGAGGGACTCCATCTCGTCGAAGAAGACGATGACGGGCGTGCCCTCGCTGGCCTTCTCACGCGCACGCTGGAAGACCAGGCGGATCTGCCGCTCAGTCTCGCCGACGTACTTGTTCAGGAGCTCGGGGCCCTTGATGTTGAGGAAGAAGCTCTTGCCGGTGGCCTGTCCGGTCACCTCGGCGACCTTCTTGGCCAGCGAGTTGGCCACAGCCTTGGCGATGAGCGTCTTTCCGCATCCGGGAGGCCCGTACAGCAGCACGCCCTTGGGCGGCCGCAGTTCGTGCTCCTTGAAGAGGTCGGGGTAGAGGTAGGGGAGCTCGACCGCGTCGCGGATCAGTTCGATCTGGTTTCCCAGGCCGCCGATCTGCTCGTAGCCGATGTCCGGGACCTCTTCGAGGACGAGTTCCTCGACCTCGCTCTTCGGAACGACTTCGTAGACATAGCCGGAACGGGGTTCGAGCAGGAGGGCATCGCCGGGGCGGATGGTGACGTCCAGCAGCGGCTCGGCGAGCCGTACCACCCGTTCCTCGTCGGTGTGCCCGACGACCAGGGCCCGCTCGCCGTCCTCGAGGATCTCCTTGAGGGTGACGATGTCCCCGACCCGCTCGTACTCCATGGCCTCGACCACGTTGAGCGCTTCGTTGAGCATCACTTCCTGGCCGCGCCTGAGCTCCTCGAGCTCCACGCTCGGGCTGACGTTCACCCGGAGCTTGCGGCCCCCGGTGAAGATGTCCGCCGTGCCGTCCTCGTTCGCCAAGAGGAAGACACCGAAGCCGGCCGGCGGCTGCGCGAGCCGGTCGACCTCTTCCTTGAGGGCCACGATCTGGTCGCGGGCCTCACGGAGCGTGTTGGCGAGCCGCTCGTTCTGTGCGGACACGCCGGCCAGGTTGGTCTGCAGCTCGACGATCCGCTCTTCGAGAATCCTCGTGTGCCGCGGAGAGTCGGCGAGCTTGCGTCGCAGGACGGCGATCTCCTGCTCAAGGTAGGCAATCTGCCCGGCGGGGTCATCGGACCCTCGTCCCGGGCGGATGCCGCGGTTCATGTCGTCGTCGTGGGCTGCCACGGTCCTCACCTCCTCCAAGGGGAGCTGGACGCTTCCAGACCCTACCTGGGCGGGTGCCGATTGAAACCCCTAGATCACAAAGACTGTCGGGGTGTGTCCGATCTTCACCCTTGCGCTCTCCCTCACGCCAGGGGAATACCCACCGAACATGATTGGGAAGCAGGCCGAGGTAGTGTCGAAGTGTTCAACACCCGCCAGAGCTGGCCCGATTCCCCAGTCTTCGGATCGCTCGGCGCAGGAAACGGCAGGAGAAATGACCGTGCAGCAGGAGGCCGGAGTCGACGGCGAGGCGCTCGAGGTCTGGATCGACCAGGATCTCTGTACCGGCGACGGGATCTGCGTCCAGTACGCGCCCGAGGTCTTTGAGCTGGACATCGACGGCCTGGCCTACGTGAAGAGCCCCGACGACGACCTCCTGCAGGCCCCGGGCGCCACAACGCCCGTACCGCTGCCGCTTCTGCGCGATGTGACGGACTCGGCGAAGGAGTGCCCGGGCGACTGCATCCACGTACGCCGGGTTTCGGACAAGGTCGAGGTCTACGGCCCTGACGCGGAGTGACTCGATTGGCACCCCGCGTCACCGATGTCTGGTTCCTCACACCCTCCGCGGCGCGGAGGGTGTCTCCGTAGGGGCCGGGCGTCGAGAATGTGCTCAGACGCTGCGTGCTTCGGACGGGGTCGAGCGGACGAACGCGCCGTCCTTCCACTGCCACTTGGCACGGTCCTTCACGTCCGGGCAGCAACTCGGTACGTCGGACGAGGAGTAGCCGAGCAGGGTGGCGGTGACGGCTCCGTCGCGCAGCGCGAAGTCCGTGACGCTCAGGCGGTCCTTGGGGTCGACGAGGGTGGCCACGACCCGGGGTTTCGTGGCGCCCTCGGCCTGGGTGAGGACGTAGACGCCATTGGGCGGGGTGCCGGAGCCCGCGTCACAGCGGACGACGGCCACGGTCTCCGGGTGGCCGTCGCCGTCGAGGTCTCCGGCGGCCTTCTTCTGTACGAGGACCTTGGCGGGCCCGCAGGTGATCGGGAAGTCGACAGCGGTGGGGTCGGGAGCGACCGCGGCCGCCGCGGGCTTCGCGCCGGGGCCGGGCTGGGCGGCCCGCGCCGGGTCGGGCTGCAGGACCGAGGACAGTGCGACGACCCCGGCGATGGCGGTGGCCGTGGCGACCCACTGGATGGGGCTGGTGTGCGTGTGTGCCAGTTCCGGGACGGCGGATTGCTGCACTAGGAGTGTCTCCCGTGAGGGCTGTGCCGGTGGGGGTGTCCCGCATGGTGCCACACGTCACAGTGCACGGGAACGGCGGGGTCCGGACTTCTGGCGGCGCGTCAACGGAAAAGTGCTGTGGCCGAGTTCCCGGGCGTTTGCGGGAACTCGGCCACATTCGTGGTGCGTTGGGTGGATCAGCGCGGGATGTGCTCCGGCCGTGTCAGCGGGCGGTGCCGCCGTCGGCGTTCGGGCCGGCGTAGTCCTCGCCGTACGCGCCCTTGGCGGGGCGGCGGCGGCGCATGGGCGGCTCGACGCCGTCCGCGAGGCGACGGGCGGTGAGCAGGAAGCCGGTGTGGCCGATCATCCGGTGGTCCGGGCGGACGGCCAGGCCCTCGATGTGCCAGTTGCGGATCATCGACTCCCAGGCGGTCGGCTCGTTGAAGCAGCCGATCTCGCGGATGGACTCGACGGTGCGCGCGAGCTGGGTGGTGGTCGCCACGTAGCAGCACAGGATGCCGCCGGGGACGAGCGCCTTGGAGACGGCCTCCAGGCACTCCCAGGGGGCGAGCATGTCGAGGATGACGCGGTCGACGTCGGCGTCGCTCAGGTTGTCCTGGAGGTCGCCGACGGTGAGCTGCCAGGCGGGGTGCGGTCCCCCGAAGTAGCGCTCCACGTTCTGCTGGGCGATCTCGGCGAAGTCCTCGCGGCGCTCGTAGGAGTGCAGCATGCCCTGGTCGCCGATGGCGCGCAGCAGGAAGCTGCTGAGCGAGCCGGAGCCCACGCCCGCTTCCACGACGCGTGCGCCGGGGAAAATGTCCGCGAAGGCCAGGATCTGCCCCGCGTCCTTGGGGTAGACCACGGCGGCGCCGCGGGGCATGGACAGGACGTAGTCGGGGAGCAGGGGGCGCAGCGCGAGATAGGCGACGTTCCCCGTGGTGCGGACAACGCTGCCCTCGGGAGCGCCGATCAGCTCGTCGTGCGGGAAGGAACCCTTGTGGGTGTGGAAGTTCTTCCCCGCTTCGAGCGTGAACGTGTAGTGGCGGCCCTTGGGGTCGGTCAGCTGAACCTGGTCCCCGACCTTGAAGGGCCCGCGCCTGCGGGCGGCACCGGTCGGTTCGGACATGTGACCAGCCTACCGGTCCCGGGAGGGCCCTCGGACCACTAGGAGGGCCTGGCCATGGCCTTCACGAAGGCGCGCTCCACGTCCGCCGCCGACAGGACTCCATAGATCTCGCCGGAGTCCTCCACCACCAGGTACTCGGTGGCGGGGGCCGCGCGGAGGGCGTCCAGGAGGGCCTCGCCGGCGAGCTCGGCCGAGACACGCATGCCGTCGGTGAGGTCCTGGGCGAGGCCGCTGACGGCGACCCACGGGCGGCGGTGCTCCGGTACGCCGACGATGGCGGCCTCGCGGACGAGCGAGAGCGGCTCGCCGTCGGCGTCGACCACCACCAGGGCGCGGGCGCCGGCCTCGTTGGCGCGGCGCAGGGCCTCCGACAGCGGGGTGTTCGTCTCGACCGGGACCGCTCGGCGGGTGAGTGAACGGGCGCGCAGCTCCGGCAGGTGTTCGCGCAGCCGGGCCATGCGGAGGCTGTTGCCGGCGCCGGTCCAGATGATCGCGGCGAGGATCGCGGCGAGCAGGGCGTCCGTGACGGTGTCCATGCCGCCGATGTTGTCCGGGGCGGCACCCAGTGCTCCGGACTGGGTGAGCAGGGGCAGCCCGATCAGTACGGAGACGGCGAGGGCGCGGCCCACCCAGGCGGCGGCGATCGTGCCGCTCATCGGCCTGCCGGTGATCTTCCAGACGACGGCGCGCAGCATGCGGCCGCCGTCGAGGGGCAGTCCGGGCAGCAGGTTGAAGGCGGCCACGATGAGGTTGGAGATCATCAGGCCGGCCAGCAGGACGCCGGGGACGGTGCCCGGTTCGACGGGCAGCATGGCCAGGTAGAAGAGGCCGGACAGGATGAGCGAGAGCAACGGTCCGACGAAGGCGAGGACGAACTCCCGGCCCGGGGTCTCGGCCTCCTTCTCGATCTCCGAGACCCCGCCGAAGAACTGCAGCTGGATCCGGCGCACCGGCAGCTTGAAGCGCAGGGCGGCGACCGTGTGGGCCAGCTCGTGGACGAGTACGGAGGCGTAGAAGGCCACCGCGAAGAAGAGGGACACCAGGTAGCGCGCTGCGCCGAGCTCGGGCAGCACGCGGTCGAGCTGGCCGCCGAACACCCAGGTGATCAGCGCGGCCACCAGGAACCAGCTGGGCGCGACATACACCGGCACGCCGAAGGGCCGCCCCATGAGCAGGCCCCCACCGGGCTCCTTGCCCCGGCGCGGCGGCCGTCCTCTGCCGGGGCCGGACCGGGCCCGGGTGCGGGCGGCGGGGTCGGGGCTGGTGTCGGGATCAGGGTCGGGGTCGGGGGCGGCGGGACCTTGGGGCTCGCCGGAGGGGCGGGTCTCGGCGTGCGCGCCTTCCGAGGCGCCGGCGGACGGGTCCGCTGCGCCGGGGTGGGACGGGGCCTCGCTCGCGGAGCCGGTCTCGGGCCGGGTGGCGCCGGCGTCGCCGCTGTCCGGGGTGTCGTCGTCGGACGGGCCGCCGGTGTGCGGCTCTGCCCCGTCGGAGGCGTAGGTGCCGGGCCGGGGCTCGGGGTCACTCGGGGCCGTGGGCGTCGGCCCGGTGGGGCGTTGGTGCCGGGCCGGTCCGGGATGCGCGGCGTCCGCGACCGGGCCCGGCGAAGCCTGGGTCCCCTCGTGGCGCTCGGCCGCTTCGTCGGTTCCGGACCGCGGCTGCCCGCTCCCGCCGCTCTCGTCCACGATGTCCCCTCGTTCGAAGCGTCTCCCGCCCCGATCATGCGGAGCAGGAGGGTCTCTGCTCGATGGTATGCGGCCGTCGCGGCGCGTTCCGCCCCGGCACCCCCTCCGTTTTCCACACCGTCGCCCGCACCGCGGGTGGGTCACTGTCAGTGGCGGGCCGTATGGTCTGTCGTCATGGAGACCAGTAGCGAGGGCGTCGAGGAGCCCGGCGCGGAGAGCGCCGGGGTCGCCGCGGCGGACGAGCCCACCGAAGCCGTCCCGGCCGGAGCGACGGAGGCGGCCGGCGTCGTCGCGGCCGCGCCGGCCATATCGGCGGTGCCGCCCGCGTCCCTCTCGCCCTCGCGGGCCGGCGACTTCATGCAGTGTCCTTTGCTGTATAGGTTCCGGGTCATCGACAAGCTGCCCGAGAAGCCCAGCGAGGCGGCGACGCGCGGCACGCTGGTGCACGCGGTGCTCGAGCGGCTCTTCGACGCGCCCGCGACGGAGCGGACGGCGCCCCGCGCCAAGTCGTTGATCCCCGGGCAGTGGGACCGGCTGCGGGAGACCAGGCCCGAGGTCGTGGAGCTGTTCGCGGACGACCCGGAGGGTGAGCGGCTGGCGCGCTGGCTCGGCGAGGCCGAGCATCTGGTGGAGCGCTGGTTCACGCTGGAGGACCCGACCCGGCTCGAACCGGCGGAGCGGGAGCTGTTCGTCGAGGCGCGGCTCGACTCCGGGCTCACGCTGCGCGGCATCATCGACCGCGTCGACGTGGCGCCGACGGGCGAGGTCCGGATCGTCGACTACAAGACGGGCAAGGCACCCCGGCCGGAGTACGCCGAAGGCGCCCTGTTCCAGATGAAGTTCTACGCCCTGGTGGTGTGGCGGCTGAAGCGAGTGGTCCCGCGCCGGCTCCAGCTCGTCTATCTCGGCAGCGGTGACGTGCTGACGTACGACCCGGTGATCGCGGACCTGGAGCGCGTCGAGCGCAAGCTGCTCGCGCTGTGGGAGGCGATCCGGCAGGCGACCGAGACGGGCGACTGGCGGCCCCGGCCCACCAAGCTCTGCGGCTGGTGCGACCACCAGGCGGTATGTCCGGAATTCGGCGGTACTCCCCCGCCGTATCCGCTCCCCGTCAGGGCGCCGGAGTCCGGGGGCGGCGAGCAGGGCAGAATGGGGCCGGACTAGCGAAGGAGACTTACGTGGCCATCCGTGTCCTACTGGTCGACGACCAGCCGCTGCTGCGTACCGGCTTCCGGATGATCCTGGAAGCGGAGCAGGATCTTGCGGTCGTCGGCGAGGCCGGTGACGGTCTCCAGGCACTCGACCAAGTACGTGCCCTGCAGCCCGATGTGGTTCTGATGGACATCCGTATGCCACGGATGGACGGTGTCGAGGCGACCCGGCAGATCACCGGGCCCGGCCGGGACGGTCCGGCGAAGGTGCTCGTCCTGACGACCTTCGACCTCGACGAGTACGTGGTGGAGGCGCTGCGCGCGGGCGCCAGCGGCTTTCTCCTGAAGGACGCGCCCGCCCATGAGCTGGTGCAGGCGATCCGGGTGGTCGCGGCGGGCGAGGCGATGCTCGCGCCGAGCATCACGCGCCGGCTGCTCGACAAGTACGCGGGCCATCTGCCCTCCGGCGACGAGCCGGTTCCGGACACACTGCACACGCTGACCGAGCGTGAGGTCGAGGTGCTGAAGCTGGTGGCGCGCGGTCTGTCCAACGCCGAGATCGCGGCCGACCTGTTCGTCAGCGAGACCACCGTCAAGACGCATGTCGGTCATGTGCTGACCAAGCTGGGGCTGCGCGACCGGGTGCAGGCCGCGGTGTACGCGTACGAGAGCGGGTTGGTGCGCCCCGGCGCGCAGTGACCCGTCACCGCACACACTGAGGGCGCCCCTACGGGTAGGGGCGCCCTCGTCGTCCGTACAGCGGTGGTCAGCTCTTGCTGATCTCCCAGAAGCGGAACACGGTCGAGGCGTCGAGGCAGTACTCCAGGCCGTAGACGTTGTCGCGGACGACGGCGTACTGCTTGGCCTGCCAGATCGGGATGATCGGCAGTTCCTCGGCCACGCGGTCCTGGAGCCTGCCGAAGTCGGAGTCGGTCGAGGAGCGGTCGCTCTCGGCGGCCGTCTTCGGGAGGAGCTGGCCGGTGATCGTGCTGTCGGTGAAGTGGTTGCTCAGCACGTTGCCCTTGCCGAAGAAGGGGGCCGTGAAGTTGTCGGGGTCCGGGTAGTCGGGCACCCAGCCCTTCACGTACACGCCGTACTTGCCCTTGGCGATGTCCGTCTCGTACTGGTCGAAGGCGACGGACTTCACGGTCGCGTCGAACAGCCCGCTGGCGTTGAGCTGCTTGGCGATCGCCTTGAACTCCTGGTCGGTGGAGGGGCCGTAGCGCGACGGCGTCGACCAGAGCGTCAGCTTCACCTTGCCGGTGATGCCCTCGGCGCGCAGCGCGGCCTGGGCCTTGGACTGCGAGGGGCGGGCGCCGTAGGTGTCGAAGAAGGACGTGTTGTGGCCGGTGATGCCGGCCGGGATGATCGAGTAGAGCGGCGTCGCCGTGTCCTGGTAGACCTCGTTGACCAGGGCCTCGCGGTCCAGCAGGTAGGCGATGGCCTTGCGCACGCCGAGCTTGCCGGCGACCGGGTCGTCCATGTTGAAGACCAGGTGCTGCACCTCAGCGCTGGTGCCCTCGACGACGTTGATGCCCTGGCCGGTGGCCGTGTCGTTCTCGATGTCCGCGATGTCGTTGGCGGCGAGGCCTCGGTAGGCCAGGTCGATCCGATTGCTGAGCAGGGCGTTCTTCAGGGCGGACTGGTCGCCGTGGAAGAACTTCAGCGTCACGCCGGAGTTCTTCACCTTGGCGGTGCCCCGGTAGTTCCCGTTGACGGAGAAGACGGCCTTGTCCTTGCCGAACGAGTCCAGCTTGTACGGGCCGGAGCCGACCGCCGCGTTGTCCGTGCGCAGGCCGTCCGCGGAGTACTGGCGGTGGTCCACGATCGAGCCGGCGCCGGAGGCGATCTTGCTCGGGAAGGTGGCGTCGGCGTACTTGAGATGGAAGACGACGGTCTTGCGGTCCGGTGTGTCCACCGTGCCGAGCATGGGGAACATGATCGCGGGGCCGGAGTCGTCGTTGATCTTCAGCATGCGGTCGAAGGAGAACTTCACGTCCTTCGAGGTGAGTTCGTCACCGTTGCTGAACTTCAGCCCGTCCTGGAGCGTGCACTTGTACACCTTGGTCCCGGTGTCGGTGAACGCGCATTCCTTGGCGGCCTCGGGCACCGGCTCCGTGCCGCCGTTGGGGAAGCTCAACAGCGACTGGAAGACGTTGTTGAACAACAGCCAGGAGCCTGGGTCGTAGCCGGAAGCCGGATCGGTCGCGAGGACGTCGTCGGACATTCCCATGACCACGGAGGAGCCGGTGCCCCCGGAGCTGCCCGTGTCCGAGCCGCAGCCGGTGAGCAGGCCGGAGGCCAGCCCCGCGACGATCGGCAGGACTGGCCACTGGTTGCGCATGTTCACTGCAAGTGCCTTGTCGTCGTTCTCGAGAACCCGGGGCCGCAGGGGCCCCGGGTCGGGGAGACGATCAGCCGCTCACACCACGGCTGAGCTCCCACAGCTGGAGGGTCGAGGAGGAGTTGAGCGCCCACTCCGATCCGGTGATGTCGTCCCGAGCGGCAATGTACTGCTTGCCCTGCCACAGCGGCAGCACGGGGACGTCATTGGCCACGATGTCCTGGATCTCGGTGAGACTCTTCGACGCGGTGAGACGGTCGGCCTCGCGCCGGGACTCCGGGATCAGGGCGTTGCTGATCTGGCTGTTCGTGTACGGCGAGCCGAGGAAGTTGTCCTTGTCGAGGAACGGCGCCAGGTAGTTGTCGGCGTCCGGGAAGTCCGGGAACCAACCCATGCCGTAGACGTCGTAGTCGCCCGCCTTCTCGGCCGGACGGAACTTGTCCCAGGACGAGCCCGCGATGCTGACATCGAACAGCCCGCTGGCGTTGAGCTGCTTCTTCAGCACCTCGAACTCCTGCTGGGTGGCCGTGCCGTAGTGGTCGGTCGTGTAGTGCAGGGTGAGCTTGACCGGGGTGGTGATGGCGGCCTTGGACAGCAGCGTCCTGGCCCTGGCGACGCTCGGGTCGCCGTACTTGTTGAAGAACGAGTTGGAGTGGCCGGTGATGGTGGCCGGGACCAGCGAGTAGAGCGGCTCGGCCTGGGAGCCGTACACCTTGGAGACGAGCTCGCCGCGGTTGATGACCTGGGCCATGGCCTGGCGGACGGCCTTGGTCTTCACCGTCGGGGCGTTGGTGTTGAAGGCCAGGTAACGGATCTCCAGGCCGGGCATCTCGTTCAGGTTGATGTTGCCGCCCGTGGTGCTGCCGAGCTTGGTGATCTGGGTGGGCGTCATCGAGCGCGTCATCAGGTCGATGTCGCCCTTTTCCAGCGCGGTGCCCATGGCCTCGGCGCTCTCGAAGGAGCGCATCTCGACCTTGGAGTTCTTCACCTTCAACTGCCCCTTGTAATTGGGGTTCTTGGTGAAGACGGCGTTGACGAGCCGGTCGTCCTTGACGTCGGACTCAAGGGTGTACGGGCCGGAGCCGTCCACCTGGAAGCCGTCGCGCAGCTTGCCCTTCTCGTAGTCCTTGGGGTTCACGATGCCGGCGACCGGGGTCGACAGCTTGAAGGGGAAGGTGGCGTCCGCGGTCTTGAGGTGGAAGATCACCTCACGGTCGCCCTGCGTCTCGACGGTGTCGATGGTGGACAGCAGCGCGAACACACCGCTGTCGGCCTTGAGCGAGAGCGCGCGGTCGATGGAGAACTTGACGTCCTTCGCCGTGACGGGGTCACCGTTGGCGAACTTCAGGTCCTTGCGCAGCGTGCAGGCGTAGCGCTCGTTCCCGGCGTCGCTGAAGCCGCACTTCTCGGCCGCCTCGGGCTCCGGCTCGCCGTCGCCGCGGGGCTGGACCATCAGGGTCTGCACGGTCTGGCGGAGAATGTTCCAGGTGCCGACGTCGTACGCGTACGCCGGGTCGAGGGGCGCAGGGGCGTCCTTCGCTGCGGTGAACCGGTCCGTGGTGCCGATGACGATCGCATCGCCGCTGTTGCTCCCGCTGTTCGACCCACCACAGGCGGCGAGCACGGGGGCGAGCAGGCCGATCACGGCCGGCAGCACCAAAGTCTTGCGGTTCATGCTCGAGTTTCTCCAGAGCTGTCGAGTCCGTGTACCCGGCATGCAGGGGTGTCGCTGCGGATCACGGGGGTAGTGGCGATGTTCTCGCGATGAGATTAGTCCGCACCAGCAGGACGGTTCACAGGGACCGGAGTTGAGTTTCCATCACGCTGTGAAACCGGGCGTGGACGCACCGATAACCCGACAGTGGAAGGATTCGTACAGCATTCCACCAATCAGGACACAAGGGCACGTCGGCCACCCTCGCAAGGGGGGTGACTGCACAACCGCGGGCCCATGTCGACCCCCGATCGAGTGGCGAACGTCACACTCCCAACTCGGCTGGCGGGTACCGGAATTCGGCCATCCGGGCGCGGAATGAATTCTCACGCCACGCTCACCGGCAGTTACCCCAGGGAACGCCTCCGATTATCCCCGTATTAGCTCCGTACGCTCGGTGAACGCCTAGCGCATTTCCGTCATCAGACCGCGCAGAAAAGTCAGGTCGACCTCTTCGAGGGACGTCACCACCGTGCGCCGGGCGCCGGGGGCGATGGGCGCGACCGAGGGGACCACGACCACCTGACAGCCCGCGGCCTCGGCGGCCGCGACACCCGTGGCGGTGTCCTCGATGACGGCGCATCTGGCCGGATCCGCGCCGAGCCCCGCGGCCGCCAGCAGATACGGGTCCGGGAACGGCTTGGTCCGCTCCACCTCGTCGCCCGCGACGGTCAGCGCGAAGAAGTGCGCGCCGATCGAGCCCAGGATGCGGTCGATGATCCGCCGGTGCGAGGCGGAGACCAGGGCGGTGGGGATCTCGTGCGCCGCCAGCTCGGCGAGGAGTCTGGCCGCACCCGGCATCAGGGGCAGCGAGAGGTCGATACGGTGTTCGAACCCGTCGTTCAGCAGCACGGTCAGCTCGGCCAGGGTGATGTCGGCGCCGGTGGCCTCGATGAGGAATCCGGCGCTGCGGGTCATGGGGCCGCCCACCACCACATGGCGCCAGGACTCGTCGAGCGTGTGGCCGAGGGCCTTGAAGACCTCCACCTCGACGTCCCACCAGAAGCCCTCGGTGTCCACCAGAGTGCCGTCCATGTCCAGGAGCACGGCCTCCAGGGCGGAGCCTTCGGCCGTACGGGTACCGAGCGCGGGGACCGTACTGGTCATCCGGGCGCACCTCCTTGAGGGACGATCAGGCCGGTTGCCCTTTTTTCACAAAGGGACAACCGGCCTGCAGTGGACCGACCAGTGTACGACTTATCCGATCAGTGCGCCTTGAGGCGCGCGTCACCGCGCCGTGCGCCGTGAGCGCTCGTCACCGTGCGTTGAAGTACTTCGCCTCCGGGTGATGGATCACGATCGCGTCCGTGGACTGCTCCGGGTGGAGCTGGAACTCCTCGGAGAGGTGGACCCCGATGCGCTCCGGCTCCAGGAGCCGGGCGATCTTGGCGCGGTCCTCCAGGTTGGGGCAGGCGCCGTAGCCGAGCGAGAAGCGGGCGCCGCGGTACTTGAGGTCGAACATGTCCTCGATCGCGGCCGGGTCCTCACCGGCGAAGCCCAGCTCGGACCGGACGCGCGCGTGCCAGTACTCGGCCAGCGCCTCCGCCAACTGCACGGACAGGCCGTGCAGTTCGAGGTAGTCGCGGTACGAGTTCGACTCGAAGAGCTTGGCGGTCTCCTCGCCGATCCGGGAGCCGACCGTGACGACCTGGAGGCCGACGACGTCGGTCTCGCCGGACTCCTCCGGACGGAAGAAGTCGGCCAGGCACAGCCGGCGGCCGCGGCGCTGGCGCGGGAAGGTGAAGCGGGTGCGCTCGTTGCCCTGCTCGTCCAGCAGGATCAGGTCGTCGTCCTTGGACACGCACGGGAAGTAGCCGTAGACCACGGCCGCCTCCAGCAGGTTCTCGGTCTGGAGCTTGTCCAGCAGCCCGCGCAGCCGCGGACGGCCCTCGGTCTCGACCAGCTCCTCGTACGTCGGTCCGTCCCCCGTGCGCGCCTGCTTGAGACCCCACTGGCCCTTGAACAGGGCGCCCTCGTCCAGCCAGGAGGCGTACTCCTTGAGCTGGATGCCCTTGATGACGCGGGTGCCCCAGAACGGCGGCTTCGGCACCGGGTTGTCGACGGCGACGTCGGAGCGGACGTGACCCTCCTCGGGCCGCTCCTCGACGACCGTGTCGGCCGAGGCCCGCACCCGGCGCTGCTTCAGCTCGGGGAGCACGGCCCCCGGCACGCCGCGCTTGACGCCGATCAGCGCGTCCATCAGGCGCAGGCCCTCGAAGGCGTCCCGGGCGTAGCGGACCTCGCCCTGGTAGATCTCGTACAGGTCCTGCTCGACGTACGCCCGGGTCAGCGCCGCCCCGCCGAGGATGACGGGGTAGTCGGCGGACAGTCCGCGCTGGTTCAGCTCCTCCAGGTTCTCCTTCATGATCACCGTTGACTTGACCAGGAGTCCGGACATGCCGATGACGTCGGCCCGGTGCTCCTCGGCGGCGTCCAGGATCGCGGAGACCGGCTGCTTGATGCCGAGGTTGACGACGTTGTAGCCGTTGTTGGACAGGATGATGTCGACGAGGTTCTTGCCGATGTCGTGGACGTCGCCGCGCACGGTGGCGAGCACGATGGTGCCCTTGCCCTCGGCGTCGGACTTCTCCATGTGCGGTTCGAGGTAGGCGACGGCCGTCTTCATGACCTCGGCGGACTGGAGCACGAAGGGCAACTGCATCTGGCCGGAGCCGAAGAGCTCACCGACGACCTTCATGCCGTCCAGCAGGGTCTCGTTGACGATGTCGAGCGCGGGGCGGTCCTGGAGCGCCGCACCGAGGTCGGCCTCCAGACCGTTCTTCTCGCCGTCGATGATCCGCCGCTTGAGCCGCTCGTCCAGCGGCAGCGCCGCCAGCTCCTCGGCCTTGCCCGCCTTCAGCGACTTGGTGGTGGCGCCCTCGAACAGGGCCATCAGCTTCTGGAGGGGGTCGTAGCCCTCGGCACGACGGTCGTAGATGAGGTCCAGGGCCGTCTGCACCTGCTCCTCGTCGAAGCGGGCGATCGGCAGGATCTTGGAGGCGTGCACGATCGCCGAGTCCAGGCCCGCCTTGACGCACTCGTCGAGGAAGACCGAGTTGAGCAGGATTCGGGCGGCCGGATTGAGGCCGAAGGAGATGTTCGACAGGCCCAGCGTGGTCTGCACGTCCGGACGGCGGCGCTTGAGCTCGCGGATCGCCTCGATCGTCGCGATGCCGTCCTTGCGGGACTCCTCCTGACCGGTGCAGATGGTGAAGGTCAGGGCGTCGATGAGGATGTCCGACTCGTGGATGCCCCAGTTCGTCGTCAGGTCCTCGATGAGCCGTTCGGCAATGGCGACCTTGGTCTCGACGGTACGGGCCTGGCCCTCCTCGTCGATGGTCAGCGCGATCAGCGCCGCGCCGTGCTCCTGCGCCAGGCGGGTGACCTTGGCGAACCGGGACTCGGGGCCGTCGCCGTCCTCGTAGTTGACCGAGTTGATGACCGCCCGTCCGCCGAGCTTCTCCAGGCCGGCCCGGATGACGTCGACCTCGGTGGAGTCGAGCACGATCGGCAGGGTGGAGGCGGTGGCGAAACGTCCCGCCAGCTCCTCCATGTCGGCGACGCCGTCGCGGCCCACGTAGTCGACGCACAGGTCGAGCATGTGCGCGCCCTCGCGGATCTGGTCGCGGGCCATCTCCACGCAGTCGTCCCAGCGGCCGTCCAGCATGGCCTCGCGGAACTTCTTCGACCCGTTGGCGTTGGTGCGCTCGCCGATCGCCATATAGGCGGTGTCCTGACGGAACGGGACGGTCTGGTAGAGGGAGGCCGCGCCGGGCTCGGGCTGCGGGTGCCGCTCGGGGGGCGTGACCCCGTTGACGCGCTCGACGACCTGGCGCAGGTGCTCGGGCGTCGTACCGCAGCAGCCGCCGATGAGGGAGAGGCCGTAGTCGCGTACGAAGTTCTCCTGCGCGTCGGCCAGTCCCTCGGGGCCGAGCGGGAAGTGGGCGCCGTCCTTGGTCAGGACCGGCAGACCGGCGTTCGGCATGCACAGCAGCGGGATGCGGGAGTGGCGGGTGAGGTAGCGCAGGTGCTCGCTCATCTCCGCGGGGCCGGTCGAGCAGTTCAGGCCGATCATGTCGATGCCGAGGGGCTCGAGCGCGGTCAGCGCGGCTCCGATCTCGGAACCGAGCAGCATGGTGCCAGTGGTCTCGAAGGCCATCGAGACCAGCAGGGGGATCTCGACGCCGGTCGCCTCCATGGCGCGCCGGGCGCCCAGGACCGAGGACTTCGTCTGGAGCAGGTCCTGGGTGGTCTCGACGATCAGGGCGTCCGCGCCGCCGGCGATCAGGCCTTCCGCGTTCGCCTGGAAGCCGTCGCGCAGCGTGGTGTAGGAGACATGGCCGAGCGTCGGCAGCTTCGTGCCGGGGCCGATGGAGCCGAGGACCCAGCGCTGGCGGCCGTCGCGGGCGCCGAACTCGTCGGCGACCTCGCGGGCGAGGCGGGCGCCCGCCTCGGAGAGTTCGTGGACGCGGTCCGGGATGTCGTACTCGGCCATCGCCGAGTGGTTCGCCCCGAAGGTGTTCGTCTCGACGCAGTCGACGCCGACCTCGAAGTACGCCTCGTGGACGGAGCGGACGATGTCGGGGCGGGTGACGTTCAGGATCTCGTTGCAGCCTTCGAGGTTCTCGAAGTCCTCCAGCGTCGGGTCCTGCGCCTGGAGCATCGTGCCCATCGCGCCGTCGGCCACCACGACTCGGGTGGCGAGGGCTTGGCGGAGTGCGTCGGTTCGCGCCCGGCCTTCGGAAAGACCGGACGAAAGGGACGGGTTCGGCAACGAGGCCATGAAGGTGCTCCCTGGAGTGCGACGGCTGTCGGCTTTGCGCTTCCCATGGAAGGCGCACGCCGTCAGGGTAGCCCGGAGCACCCGCGAAGGGTCAGGGGCGTCCACGGGACGGACGGGCGCGGCGCATGCGACGGCCGTGTGGCGACGAACGAAACACGTGGCGACCACCCATTGGCGAGAGGTCGGTAACGACCGGTAGTGTTCGACATTGCCGAACGGTGGCGGTGAGGTCGCACGCCGACGGTCGAAGGGGACGGAGGCAGCACGGCGATGGCACGGAACATCCAGTCGCTCGAACGGGCGGCGGCGATGCTGCGGCTCCTCGCGGGTGGCGAGCGACAGCTCGGCCTCTCGGACATCGCCTCCTCGCTGGGACTGGCCAAGGGAACGGCTCACGGCATTCTGCGCACACTCCAGCAGGAGGGGTTCGTCGAGCAGGACGTGGCCTCCGGGCGCTATCAGCTGGGCGCCGAACTGCTGCGGCTCGGCACCACCTACCTCGACGTGCACGAACTGAGGGCGCGCGCCCTGGTGTGGACCGACGACCTGGCCCGCTCCAGCGGCGAGAGCGTGTATCTGGGCGTGCTGCACCAGCAGGGCGTACTGATCGTGCACCACGTGTTCCGGCCCGACGACAGCCGACAGGTCCTGGAGGTCGGCGCCATGCAGCCACTGCACTCCACGGCCCTGGGCAAGGTGCTGTCGGCCTACGACCCGGTGGCGCACAGCGAGGTCCTGGAAGCCGACCGGAAGGCATTCACGCCGCGCACGATCAGCGTGCTGGACGACTTCGAGGGCGTACTCGACCTGACCCGCGCGCGCGGGTACGCGGACGACGTCGAGGAGACCTGGACGGGTGTCGCCTCGGTGGCCGCCCCCATCCACAACCGGCGGCGGATGCCGGTCGGAGCGGTCGGCATCACCGGGGCCGTGGAGCGGGTCTGCAAGGACGGGGAGCTGCGCCCGGAGCTGATCGCGGCGGTACGGGACTGCGCCCGCGCGGTGTCGCGGGATCTGGGCGCCGGGCGGTTCTGAGGCGCGGATTCCACGTTCGCAGGAGGGAGGGAAGGCCGGGACGCTCAGGGCGCCCGGCCTTCGTCGTACGCCCGCGGCACAGGCTGCTCCACGCCTGCGGCACAGGACAGGCTCGCTCCACGCCCGCTGCACAGGCTTGTCGTACGCCTGCGGTGCGGGCTTGTCGTACGGCCTCGGGAGGGGCGTCGACGGGGGTCTCAAGATCGACGGTTCGCCGATAGCACACAGCGATCAATAACGATCGTGTTTTCGATAACAGAACCCTTGACGAGCTGGTAACCCCAGGGCAAGACTCCCGTCCATCGGTCGGCATTGTCGAACACCTACCGGCAATACGCGCTAGAGTGTGGCAACGCCAAGGGCCGTATCGCTCTCTCTCCCTGAGAGCACGAACCACCGGAGGGACCCGGGGTTCGGCTTCCCCTGGACGAAGGACAAAGGAGTCGCGGGTGTCCAGCTCCGACATCTTCATCGGCGAGACCATCGGTACCGCCGTACTCATCCTGCTGGGCGGTGGCGTGTGCGCCGCCGTCACGCTGAAGGCCTCCAAGGCGCGCAACGCCGGATGGCTCGCCATCACCTTCGGGTGGGGCTTCGCGGTACTGACCGCGGTCTACATCTCGGCACCCCTTTCCGGTGCGCACCTCAACCCGGCCGTGACGCTCGCGCTCGCGATCAAGGACAACGACTTCAGCAACGTCGCCACCTACTGGGCCGGTCAGCTGCTCGGCGCCCTGATCGGCGCCACCCTGGTCTGGCTGGCGTACTACGGACAGTTCCACGCGCACCTCACCGACCGCGAGATCGTCGGCGGTCCGGGCGCGCAGGCCACGAAGACCAAGGCCGTCGAGGCCCAGGAGACCGGAGCCGGCCCCGTGCTCGGCATCTTCTCCACCGGCCCCGAGATCCGGAACGCCGTGCAGAACCTCGCCACCGAGATCATCGGCACCGTCGTGCTCGTCCTCGCGGTCCTCACCCAGGGCCTGAACGACAACGGCAACGGCCTGGGCACCCTGGGCGCCCTGATCACCGCGCTCGTGGTGGTCAGCATCGGCCTCTCCCTCGGTGGCCCCACCGGCTACGCGATCAACCCGGCCCGTGACCTCGGTCCGCGCATCGTGCACGCCCTGCTCCCCCTGCCCAACAAGGGCGGTTCCGACTGGAGCTACGCCTGGATCCCGGTCGTCGGTCCGCTGATCGGCGGCGCGATCGCAGCAGGCATATACAACGTCGCCTTCGCTTAAGCACGTGTCAGCACCTCGCTCACAGCAAGAGCACCGCGCCGTGGATACAGCCCCTTCATACGGAACTTTCAGGAGCACACCGTGACCGACGCACACACCGCAGGTCCCTTCATCGCCGCGATCGACCAGGGCACGACCTCGTCCCGCTGCATCGTCTTCGACCGCGACGGACGCATCGTCTCCGTCGACCAGAAGGAGCACGAGCAGATCTTCCCGAAGCCGGGCTGGGTCGAGCACGACGCCGCCGAGATCTGGACCAACGTCCAGGAGGTCGTCGCCGGGGCCATCGAGAAGGCCGGCATCACCCGCGACGACATCAAGGCCATCGGCATCACCAACCAGCGTGAGACCACGCTGCTCTGGGACAAGAACACCGGCGAGCCGGTCCACAACGCCCTCGTGTGGCAGGACACCCGCACCGACGCGCTCTGCAAGGAGCTCGGCCGCAACGTCGGCCAGGACCGCTTCCGCCGCGAGACCGGCCTGCCGCTCGCCTCGTACTTCGCCGGCCCGAAGGCCCGCTGGCTGCTCGACAACGTCGAGGGCCTGCGCGAGCGCGCCGAGGCCGGGGACATCCTCTTCGGCACCATGGACACCTGGGTCATCTGGAACCTGACCGGCGGTGTCGACGGCGGCAAGCACGTCACCGACGTCACCAACGCCTCCCGCACCATGCTGATGAACCTGCACACCCTGGCATGGGACGAGAAGATCGCCGAGTCCATCGGCGTCCCGCTGGCGATGCTGCCCGAGATCCGCTCCTCCGCGGAGGTGTACGGCGAGGTCACCGGCGGCCCGCTCGGCGAGCTGCTCGGCGGCATCCCGGTCGCCTCCGCGCTCGGCGACCAGCAGGCGGCCCTGTTCGGCCAGACCTGTTTCTCCGAGGGCGAGGCCAAGTCCACGTACGGAACCGGCACGTTCATGCTGATGAACACCGGCGACAAGATCATCAACTCGTACAGCGGACTGCTCACCACCGTGGGCTACCGCATCGGTGACCAGGCTCCGGTGTACGCCCTGGAGGGCTCGATCGCCGTCACCGGTTCGCTGGTGCAGTGGATGCGCGACCAGATGGGCCTGATCAAGTCCGCCGCCGAGATCGAGACGCTCGCGTCCTCGGTCGAGGACAACGGCGGCGCCTACTTCGTGCCGGCCTTCTCCGGCCTGTTCGCCCCGTACTGGCGCCCGGACGCCCGCGGTGTGATCACCGGTCTCACCCGGTACGTCACCAAGGCGCACATCGCGCGCGCCGTGCTCGAGGCCACCGCCTGGCAGACCCGTGATGTCAGCGACGCCATGACCAAGGACTCCGGCGTCGAGCTCACGGCGCTCAAGGTCGACGGCGGCATGACCTCCAACAACCTGCTGATGCAGACCCTGGCCGACGTCCTGGACGCTCCCGTGGTGCGTCCGATGGTCGCCGAGACCACCTGCCTCGGCGCCGCCTACGCCGCCGGTCTCGCCGTCGGCTTCTGGACCAACACCGACGACCTGCGCGCCAACTGGCGCCGCGCCGCCGAGTGGACCCCGAACATGGCCGCGGAGACCCGCGACCGTGAGTACAAGAGCTGGCTCAAGGCCGTCGAGCGGACCATGGGCTGGATCGAGGACGAGGAGTAAGACCAGCATGACCAGTCAGTCCACCCTGCAGACCGTGCCTGCCCTCGGTACGCACCCGGCCTCCGGCTCCAACCCGAGCCGCGCCGAGACCCGGGAGCAGCTTTCCAGGGCGACGTACGACCTTCTCGTGATCGGCGGCGGCATCCTGGGCATCTCCACCGCCTGGCACGCCGCGCAGTCCGGTCTGCGGGTGGCCCTGGTCGACGCCGGTGACTTCGCCGGCGCCACCTCTTCCGCCTCCTCCAAGCTTCTCCACGGCGGTCTGCGCTACCTGCAGACCGGCGCGGTGAAGCTGGTGGCGGAGAACCACTTCGAGCGCCGTGCGGTCTCCCGTCAGGTGGCCCCCCACCTGGCGAACCCGCTCACGTTCTACCTCCCCGTGTACAAGGGCGGGCCGCACGGCGCGGCGAAGCTCGGGGCGGGCGTCTTCGCCTACTCCGCGCTGTCGGCGTTCGGCGACGGCGTGGGTCATCTGCTGAGCCCCTCGAAGGCCGCGCAGGACGTGCCCGAGCTGCGCACCGACAACCTGAAGGCCGTGGCCGTGTACGGCGACGACCAGATGAACGATTCCCGGATGGCCCTGATGACGGTCCGCGCGGCCGTCGAGGCGGGCGCCGTCGTCCTCAACCACGCCGAGGTCACCGGCCTGCGCTTCACCCGGGGCCGGGTCACCGGTGCCGATCTCCGCGACCGGCTGTCCGGCGACGAGTTCGGAGCCGACGCGCGTCTCGTGCTCAACGCCACCGGCCCGTGGGTCGACCACCTGCGGAAGATGGAGGACCCGAACGCGGCTCCGTCCATCCGCCTCTCCAAGGGCGCGCACCTGGTACTCAAGCGCACCGCCCCCTGGAAGGCCGCGCTCGCGACCCCGATCGACAAGTACCGGATCACCTTCGCCCTCCCCTGGGAGGACATGCTGCTGCTCGGCACGACCGACGAGGAGTACGAGGGCGATCCGGCGGACGTCGCGGTCAACGAGAAGGACATAGCCCAGATCCTGGACGAGGCCGCGTACTCGATCCGGGACCAGCAGCTCTCCCGTGACCTCATCACGTACTCCTTCGCCGGTCTGCGGGTGCTGCCGGGCGGCCCCGGCGACACGTCGAAGGCCAAGCGCGAGACGGTCGTCACGGAAGGCCGTGGCGGCATGCTGTCCGTCGCGGGCGGCAAGTGGACCACCTTCCGGCACATCGGCCGTACGGTCATGAAGAAGCTGGAGTCGCTGCCGGGCCGTCCGCTCGGCGAGGACTTCGAGCCGATCGACGAACTGCCCAAGAAGCTCCCGCTGCCGGGTGTCGCCAACCCGCGCGCGGTCGCCCACCGGCTGCTGGTCGACGGCCCGGCGCCCGGCCCGCGCATGGCGGCCGACACCGCCAAGCACCTGGCGACGCACTACGGTTCGCTGGCCTTCGACATCGCGCGCCTCGCCAACGAGAACCCTGAGCTCGCCGAGCGCGTCCACCCGGACGCTCCGGAGATCCTGGCCCAGGTCGTCTACGCCCGGGACAACGAGTGGGCCGAGACGGCGGACGACGTGCTGCGCCGGCGTACGACGCTGACGATCCGCGGTCTCGCCACGGACGAGGTGCGGGGCACGGTGCAGGATCTGCTCGACAAGAAGTAGGCAGGGCGATCGAAGAAGATCGACGGAGATCCACGCAGATCGACGGAGATCGAAGAAGTAGGCCCGGCGATTGCTCAAGGGGCGGCTCCCACGGGGGGGGAGCCGCCCCTTCCGCCTGTTCGGGCGCGTGGGGAAGGTACTTCCCCACGCGCTTCCCGCACGCTGCCATACCGCGTACATACGCCCGCAATGTCCCGGAGCGAGAGTGGGGGGATGCCTCCGGTTCCCCTCTCCGTGCTCGATCTGGTGCCCGTCTCCTCCGGCTCCGACGCTCCGGCCGCGCTGCGCAACACTGTCGACCTGGCGCGTGCCGCCGAGGAGTTCGGCTATCGCCGCTATTGGGTGGCCGAGCATCATCTCAATCCCGGTGTGGTCAGTTCGGTGCCCGCGCTGGTGATCCAGGCCGTGGCCCAGGCGACCCGGGAGATCCGGGTCGGATCGGGTGCGGTGCTGCTCGGCCATCAGACGCCGCTGTCGGTCGTGGAGCAGTTCGGGATCCTGGACGCGTTGTTTCCGGGGCGGATCGATCTGGGGCTCGGGCGGTCGGGGCGGCCCAGGAAGGCTCCCGCGGCGGCCGGTCCGGGGCAGGGCACCTTCACGGACGAGGGTCTGTATCTGCCGCCCCGCTTCACCGGCTTCGCGCAGCTCCTCCAGTCCCCGCGCTTCCGGCTCCAGTTGAGCCTGTTGCAGCAGCCGGGTGCCGAGGCTCCGGCGTACGAGGAGCAGGTCGCCGACATTCTGGCACTGCTGGCCGGGACGTACGCCGACGAGGACGGGACCGAGGCGCGTCCGGTGCCCGGCGCGGGAGCGGACGTCGACGTGTGGGTGCTGGGCAGCAGCGCCGGTGAGAGCGCCGAGGTGGCCGGAGCGCGCGGGCTGCCGTTCGCGGCGAACTACCACGTCTCGCCGTCTTCGGTCGTGGAAGCGGTGACGGCCTACCGGCAGGCGTTCCGGCCGTCGTGGGCGCTCGCCGAGCCCTATGTCGCCGTGTCCGCCGATGTCGTGGTGGGGCCGGACGACGAGACGGCGCGGCGGCTGGCCGCCGGGTACGCGCCCTGGGTGCGGTCCATCCGCAGCGGCGAGGGAGCCATTCCGTTCCCCACGCCCGAGGAGGCGTCCGCGTATCCGTGGACGGAGGAGGAGCGGGCGTTGGTGGGCGACCGGGTCGACACGCAGTTCGTGGGAGCGGCGGAGACGGTGGTCGAGCGGTTGCGCGCGCTGCGGCGGGCGACGGGCGCCGACGAGCTGGTCATCACCACGATCACGCACGATCACGCCGACCGGGTCCGCTCCTATGAGTTGCTGGCTCGGGCCTGGCACAAGTGGGGATGAGGGAAGCGTTCCTCGCCCCCCTCCGCCCCTGCCCGTCCCGTACCTGGGAGCTGCCGCTCCCAGAACCCCCGCTTATCGGCCTGGACCGCCTCGTCCTCGGACGCCGGACGGGCTGAGATCTCCCGAAGGGACGTTATGAAGTTTCAGGTGCTCTCCATCATCGGCCACACTCCGCATCCGCTGACCGGTGAACTTCCCTCCGCCGCCGACCGGTTGGCCGAGGTGGTCGACGTCGGGGTGGCGGCGGAGCTGCTCGGTTATGACGCCTACGCGGTGGGCGAGCGGCATGCGGGGGCGTTTCTGTCGTCCTCGCCGACCGTGGTGCTGGGAGCGCTGGCCGCCCGGACCAGCCGTATCAAGCTGCTCACCGGCGTCACCGTCGTCGCGATTCTCGACCCGGTGCGGGTCGCGGAGGACTATGCGACGCTCGATCAACTCTCGCGTGGCCGGATCGAGTTGGTCGTCGGCAAGGGCGCGGAGGCGGGGCACTTCGACCTCTTCGGGCTGGAGGAGGAGCGGCAGTGGGACCTGCAGAAGGAGAAGTACGAGCTGCTGCGCCGGCTGTGGAGGGAGGAGAACGTGGACTGGGAGGGGGAGTTCCGGGCTCCCCTGAAGAACGTGACCACCGTCCCACGGCCGTACGACGGGCCGCCGCGCGTGTGGCACGGCTCGGCGACCTCCCTCAACTCGCCCGAGCTGGCGGCGAAGCACGGCGATCCGCTGTTCACTGCCAACGCCATCCAGCCGCGCGCCGCCTACGCCAAGCTGATCGACCACTACCGGGAACGGTTCGAGGCGTACGGACACGATCCGGCGCACGCCCATGTCGCGGCGGGCTCGGGCGGGCTGCTCATCGCGGACTCCCACGCGCAGGCCGTAAGCCGGTACAAGGATCTGTACGAGGCGAGGGTGCGGCAGTCGTTCCGGCCGCATCTGGAGGGCAAGGCGGGCTACAACACGCCGTTCCGGACGATCGAGGACGCGATCGCGGACGGCCCGCAGCTCATCGGGTCCCCGCAGCAGATCATCGACAAGATCCTCGGGTACCACGAGGTGTACCGGCACGACCTCCAGTCGATCACCGTGGACGCCTTCGGCCAGTCGACGGGCGAGCAGATCGAGACGTTGCGGCGGTTCTCGGAGGAGATCGCGCCGGTGGTACGCCGGGAGGCGCCCTCCACCCTGTGGGAGTGAGGGACCTCGTCAGAATTCTGGACCGTGCTTCTCGCTCGTTGAGACAACCACGTCGTCACACTCGGCCGACCGCGGGCCGGGAGTCACCATCGCCGCACGACCCGGCACAGCGAGGCTTCCGATGACGACACCAGGCGCGACAGCGATGCGACGCTGTACCGGCGCGGCGTGTCGCGGCTGACCACCGGTTCTTCCGCCGCCCGCGCATCACGGGCCGTCGCCGTTCTCCCGCCAAACCTCCTCGCCGTCGGCCTGACCAGCTTCCTGTTGCGTACGGTCTTCGGTGTGCAGGGCACTTTCGACGATCCGTCACTGGCAGGTCTGCCGTTGCTCGGTGGCTTCTCGCCGCTCGCCTATGTGGCGTGGGCGGCGGTCGGAGTGGCCGCGCTGATGCTCTCCCGGCACGTGTGGGGACTGCGCCTGCGCGGAGTCGGCGAGGCACCGCGGGCGGCGGCGACCCTCGGGGTCCGCCCGGCCAGGTACCAGTACGCGGCCGTGCTCGTCTCGGGCGTGCTGTGCGGTCTCGCGGGAGCGCAACTCGCCCTCGGGAACGTCACGTTGTTCTCCGAGAACATGACGGCGGGCCGCGGCTGGATCGCCGTCGTCGCCGTCATGCTCGGCCGCGCCCTGCCGCTCGGCGTGCTGCTCGCCGCGCTGCTCTTCGGCCTCGCCGAGGCCGCGGGCTTCCGTATGCAAGGACTCGGTCTGCCGCAGCAGGCGACCGACGCAGCCGCCGTACGTCGTCACGCTCGGCGCCCTCTTCCTCACGACGGCCCGCCGCCGTCGCCGTAACCGCCCCGCTGGAGCCGCCTCATGACCCAGGACCGCCTGCTTCCGGTCACCCGCATACCCCGCGCCGGCCTCGCACCGTACGCGCTGGTCGTCGGCGACCCGGCGCGCGCCGCGGCCGTCGCCGCGCTGCTGGACGGGGCCGAGGAGGTGTCGTACCACCGCGAATACCGTGTATTCAGCGGGAGTTGGAAGGGTGTGCCGGTCACCGTCGCCTCGCACGGGGTCGGCGCGCCGGGCGCGATCCTGCTCTTCCAGGAGCTGGCCGACGCGGGCGTCACGACCCTTCTGCGGTTCGGCACGGCGGGCGCGATGCGCTCCGGCATCGGTGACGGCGACCTCGTCATCGCGGAGGCGGCGGTACGGGACGACGGCGTGACCCAGCAGCTGCTGCCGCCCGAATACCCGGCGGTCTCCTCCCCCGAGGCGGTGTTCGCCCTCCAGCGCGCGGCCCGCGCCGCCGACGCCCCGTACCACCGCGGCCTCGTCTGGACCCGGGCCGCCTTCCAGCCGGGCCTCATCCCGCTCACCGCGTACGACGACGCGGGGCTCGCGGCGATCGAGATGGAGCTGTCGGCGCTGCTGGTCACGGCGTCGCTGCGCGGTCTGGTCGCGGGCGGCGTGCTCGTGATCGACGGCGCGAACGCCGATGAACTGGTCGACGAGGGGTCACCTTTCTCGACAGGTGGCTACAACCCGCACCGCGATGTCGTCGCGGCGGGCGTGCAGCGCGGCGCGGTGGTCTCGCTGGAGGCGCTGCGCCTGCTGGCCGAGGGGCACGAGGAGTACGCCGGATGAGCGAGCGCGCCGATCTGCTGGTCCACGGCGGGGACGTCCTGACGGTCGACGAGGCCGGGACCTTCGTACGCTCCGGCGCGGTCGCCGTCCGCGACGGCGAGATCGTCGCCGTGGGCCCCACGGAGGAGCTGCGTCGGCGGTACGCGGCCGCCGACACCCTCGACGCGACGGGGTCGCTCGTCCTCCCCGGCCTCGTCAACACCCATACCCACCTGGCGATGACGCTGCTGCGCGGCCGCGCCGACGACGTCACTCTCCAGGGCTTCCTGGAGCGGGTGGTGCGCTGGGAGGCCGAGCTGCTGTCGGCGAAGAACGTGGCCGCGGCGGTGCGGGTCGCGGTCGCGGAGAGCGTACGGGCCGGGGTGACGTCGGCACTCGACATGTACTGGTTCCACGAGGCGGCCGAGCGGGTCGCGCGTGAGGCGGGCTGGCGGTTGCACACCGGGCCGACCTTCATGGACGTACCCGACCCGGCGGACGGCATCGCGTACGAGGACCGGCTGGAGTGGGCCCGCCGCGACCTGGCCGATCGGGTGTCGACGCGGCCCGGCACCCGTCCCGTGCTGTTCGCCCACTCGACGTACACGCTCTCGCCCGACCAGCTCACCGACATCGGCGCGCTGGCCCGGGAGTTCGGCGCGCTGCTGCACCTCCACGCGGCGGAGAACGCGACCGAGGTAGCCACCGTCGAGGTCCGTCACGGCAGGCGCCCGGTGGAGCTGCTCGACTCGCTCGGGCTGCTCGGCCCCGATGTGCTGCTCGCGCACGCCGTGGACCTGACCGGTCCCGAGGTCGCGGCCCTGGCCCGCACCGGTACGTCGGTCGCGCACTGTCCGGTCTCCAATCTGAAGCTCGGCTGCGGGATCGCGCCGGTGCCGCGGCTGCTCAGCGCCGGTGTGACGGTCGGGCTGGGCACGGACGGCGCGGTGAGTTCCAACACCCTGGACGTGCTGGGCGCGGTGCGGCAGGCGGCGCTCGTCCACAAGGCGGCCGGCGATCCCACCGCGGTCGGCGCCGAACAGGCGGTCCGCATGGCGACCTTGGAGGGCGCCCGCGCGCTGGGGCTCGGCGACCACCTGGGCTCGCTGGAGCCGGGCAAGCGCGCCGACCTGATCGTGCTCGACCTGAACGCGCCCCATCTGCGTCCCCTGCACGACCCGTGGTCCACCCTCGCGTACGCCGCGCACTCGGCCGACGTACGGGACACGGTCGTCGACGGGCGGATCCTGATGCGGGACCGGGCACTCACCACGCTCGACGAGGCGGCCGCCCTCGCCGACCTGGAAGCACTCGTCTGAACCGGGATCGGATTCCGTGCCCTGCTCAGCCCGCCGCCCCTCATAATGGGCTGAGAGATCGGATGTCTGAGCGACAGTCCGAGCGACAGGGAGGCCCCGCCATGGCAGTCACCGACGAGGCGATCGAGAAGATCAAGGGAATGATCGTCTCCGGCTCACTGCGCCCCGGCGACCGGCTGCCCAAGGAGAGCGAGCTCGCCTCCGAACTCGGGCTCTCCCGGAACTCCCTGCGCGAGGCCGTGCGGGCCTTGTCGCTCATCCGCATCCTGGACGTGCGCCAGGGCGACGGCACGTACGTCACCAGTCTGGATCCCCAACTCCTGCTGGAGGCACTGAGCTTCGTCGTCGACTTCCACCGCGACGACACGGTGCTGGAATTCCTCGCGGTGCGCCGGATCCTGGAGCCCGCCGCCACGGCGATGGCGGCCTCGCGGATCAGCGAGCAGCAACTGGACGCGCTGACCGCCCAGTTGGACGCGCTCGGTGCCGCGCCCTCGGTGGAGGAACTCGTCGCCGGCGACCTGGAGTTCCACCGGGGCATCGTGCGGTCATCCGGGAACTCCGTGCTCTGCTCCCTGCTCGACGGTCTCTCCGGGCCCACCACCCGGGCCCGGATCTGGCGCGGTCTGACCCAGGAGGACGCGGTCAGCCGCACCCTGCACGAGCACCGCGCGATCCTCTCCGCCCTGCGCGACCGCGACGCGGAGGCGGCCCGGTCCTGGGCCACCGTGCACATCGCGAGCGTCGAGCAGTGGCTGCGCTCGACGCTGTAGGACTCGCCGCTGCGGGACCCGGGTTCCGGTGACGGTCTCGTTCCCGCGTGCCCCTCGCCGGACAGCTCGGATGGCTGGGGGGGTGGGTCAGGGTGGCGGTCACGAGTGTTTCCGGCCTCTCGGCGGGGCAGTGATCCGTTCACTCCCCCGTGCAAGGGGGCTGCGGAGGCCCCCTCGGCACGCCGTAAGGTTGGGACGTACGCGAGGGCACGTCGGAAGGAGGCGCTGGGTGATCGAGCTGGAGGGGGTTCCCGAGCTGATCGACCCAGTCATGGTGGCCGCGTTCGAGGGCTGGAACGACGCCGGCGACGCCGCCTCCACCGCGGTCGCGCATCTGGACAGGGAATGGAAGGGCGAGGTGTTCGCGGCGCTGGACGCCGAGGACTACTACGACTTCCAGGTGAACCGCCCCACCGTGTGGCTGGACGGCGGCGTACGCAAGATCACCTGGCCGACCACCCGGCTGTCGGTGGTCCGGGTCGGCGGCGAGAAGCCGCGCGACCTGGTGCTGGTCAGGGGCATCGAGCCGTCGATGCGCTGGCGCTCGTTCTGCAACGAGCTGCTCGGCTTCGCGCACGAGCTGGGGGTCGAGCTGGTGGTGATCCTGGGCGCCCTGCTCGGTGACACCCCGCACACCCGTCCGGTGCCGGTCAGCGGGGTCACGTCCGACCCGGACCTGGCCCGCACCATGGACCTGGAGGAGACCAAGTACGAGGGCCCCACGGGCATCGTCGGCATCCTCCAGGAGGCGTGCACACACGCCGGCGTACCGGCCGTGTCCCTGTGGGCGGCCGTACCGCACTACGTGTCGCAGCCGCCGAACCCGAAGGCGACGCTGGCCCTCCTCAACCGCCTGGAGGACCTCATCGACCTGCGCATCCCGCTGGGCGAGCTGCCCGAGGACGCGCGGGCCTGGCAGCTGGGCGTGGACCAGCTGGCCGCCGAGGACAGCGAGGTCGCCGAGTACGTGCAGACGCTGGAGGAGGCCCGGGACACCGCCGAGCTGCCGGAGGCGTCGGGCGAGGCGATCGCCCGCGAGTTCGAGCGCTATCTGCGGCGACGGGACGGCAGCGGTCCGGCGACGGGCCCCGGGCAGGGGCCGGCGGCCGGCGGTCACGCGACGGAGAGCGGTGACTCCGCCCCGTATCTCCGCGACAGCCCGGGCGGGCGGACCCGTCCGCCGATGCCGCAGCGGCCGGAGTCGGATGCCGCCGACGACACCGAGGGGCCGGCGGACACCCCGGAGGACTCGTCCGACGACTCGTCGCAGGACGCGACGGAGGACCCTTCGCAGGACTCGTCGGAGGACTGAGAACGACCGCGAAGGACTGACGTCAGCAGGGGCGGTGCGCACACGCGCACCGCCCCTCGGTCGTGTGCGCCCACAGCCGTGGTCACCCGTACCGACCGCCGCTGCCACACCGGCACATGACACGCGCCTCAGAAGGCTTTGGCCGGATTCGTGCGTGACATCTGTTTCACGTCGGATTGCACAGGTTTCCCCATTCAACTTGTTTTCAAACCGAGTTGGCGAAGACGGGGTGGACGACTCGGCGTACGCGTGCCAGGTTGTGCCCCGACGGCGCGGCGGAGCCCACGAACGGACCGTGGGTACGGACCTGACGGACCGTACGGACGGACCGAACTGACGGACCGAACTGACGGACCGAACTGACGGACCGAACTGACGGACCGTACGAGCGGACTGAACCGACGGACCGCACCGCGCCCCCGCACGGACCGAAGGGAGCGGCACGCGATGACCGACCAGGCACAGCAGCCGGCGCACGGCCCGGGAACGTCCGGGCCTGGCCCCGACGGAGCGGGATTCACCTATCGAGGAGCCGAGCAGGAGCTGATCGTCGTCGCACGCCCCGAGGCGCGGCTGCGCGCCCGTGCCGACGGCGTCCGCTCGGCGGTGGGCGCCGACGTCTCGGCCCTCAACATGTTCCTCAGCGACGAACAGCTCGCCCTGGAACCGCTGTTCGGCAGCGAGGAGCGACTCCAGCAGTCGCGGCAGGCGCACCAGTCCGCGGCCGCGGGCACCGAGAGCGGCCCCGACCTCGCGCTCTTCTACCGGGTGCGCGGCATCGAGAGCCGCGCCCAGGAACTGCGCTCACGGATCGCCGCGCTGCCCGAGATCGACACGGCGTACGTGAAGCCCGGCGCCGTCCCCGCCTCGGTGGGGTCGGTCGGGCGCACCTCGGACAGCGCGGAGAGCTCGGACGACAACCGGCGGCTCAAGGAAGGGGCGCCCGTCACCCCCGACTTCACCAGCCGCCAGGGCTATCTGCGCCCGGCGCCCGAGGGCATCGACGCGTACTGGGCCTGGCAGCGGCCGGGCGGCGCGGGCCAGGGCGTGACGGTGATCGATGTGGAGGGGGCCTGGCAGCTCGGGCACGAGGACCTCGCCGCGAAACTCGCGGGCGTGGTCGTGGGCACCCCGCTGACGGACCTCGCCTGGCGCAATCACGGTACCGCCGTCATCGGGGTGATCGGCGGCGACCGCGACGAGTGCGGCATCACCGGCATCGTGCCGGACGCCGTCACCGCGGCCGCCTCCTTCCAGGGCATCGGCACGGCGGCCGCGATCCACGCGGCGGCCGACCGGCTCGGCCCCGGTGACATCCTCCTGATCGAACTGCACGCTCCAGGGCCGCGGTTCGACTTCGAACAGCGCGACGACCAGCAGGGCTACATCGCCATCGAGTGGTGGCCGGACAACTTCGCGGCCATCCGGTACGCGACCACCAAGGGGATCATCGTCGTGGCGGCCGCGGGCAACGGCGCCGAGTCACTCGACGACGCGGTGTACGAGCGCCGCCCCGCCGAGTTCCCCGAGTGGTGGCGCAACCCCTTCAACCCCTCCAACCAGTCCTCCGGCGCGGTCCTGGTCGGCGCGGGCGCACCGCCGCCCGGCACGCACGGCCGCGACCACGGTCCGGACCGTTCACGGCTCGCGTTCTCCAACTACGGGGCGCGCGTGGACGCGCAGGGCTGGGGACGCGAGGTGACGACCACCGGTGGCTTCTGGGACCGGCCCGGCGACCTGCAGGGCGGTGCCGAGGAGATCGGCTGGTACACGGACACGTTCTCCGGGACCTCCTCCGCCTCCCCGGTGGTGGTCGGCGCCCTGGCCGCGCTGCAAGGCATGCTCAAGGCGGCGGCCCAGGAACCGATGTCCCCGGAGCGTGCCCGCGCGGTGCTGCGGGCCACGGGTTCCCCGCAGCAGGACGCGCCGGGCCGGCCCGCCTCCCAGCGGATCGGCAACCGGCCGGACATCAAGGCGGCGGTCACCCGGCTGCTGCCGGAGGCGGTCGGCTCGGGCCAGGCCGAACGGTACTGGGACGAGCTGCTGCCGTATCCGCGCGAACTCCCGCCCAGGCTCCGGCTGTACGTGGCCGGCGCCTGGCGCAACCTCAACCACCCGTCCCCCGAGATCCGCCAGGCGGTGCACTCCGCCTTCGCCGGAGGACGGCCCGACGTACGTGTCTGCTTCTCGGACGACGAGATCGTCGGCCTGGTGGTCACGGGCTGACGTGTCCGAGACCTGCCCGAGAGCTGCCCGAGACCTGTCCGAGGACGTACCCGAAGAGTCAACGACTCGATGATTCACGGAAGGTGGCACCCGTATGAGCACCACCCCGCAGATGAGTCAGCAGCAAGGCAACCAGCACGGGCATCAGCAGGGTCCGAGCACGGCACCGCCCCAGCAGTTCGGGCAGCAGATGCAGCAGCCGTTCGGGCAGCAGCAGATGCCCCAGCCGTTCGGCCAGCAGCAGGTGCCGCAGCAGCAGATGCAGATGCCGCAGCAGCAGATTCCCCAGCACCTGCAGCAGCAGCTCCAGCAGATGGGCCAGCAGCAGCCGTTCCAGCAGCTGCTCCAGCAGCTCGGCGGGCAGCAGCAACAGCAGCAGGCGCAGGCCCTGACGAGCGGGATCGCCCAGCACTTCTGGGACGTGGTCACCCCCCTCCCGGGCCAGCCGTCGATCCTCTACCTGTTCATCGACAACGCCTGGCGGCCCCTGGTGAACCCCAACCAGCTGACCCACGACGAGGTCCAGCAGGCCTTCGCCTACGGGCAGCAGGTCATCGGCGTCTACGACGCCAACAGCAACGCCGTGCAGGCCGTCATCGTGAACAAGTGACGCTCTGAGAGCGAAGGGGCGCCGGGCGGCAGACCGCCCGGCGCCCTCACGTGCGGGGAAGTACTACAGGGCCACGCCCAGGAGGGCGTCCACGGCACGCGAGACGACGCCGGGGGCGCCCTCGTCCGTCCCGCCCGTCCCGTGCTGGAGCGCCGCCCAGCGGTCGACCGCGGCCAGCGCCGCCGGCGCGTCCAGGTCGTCGGCGAGAGCGTCGCGGATCTCCTCGACGAGCGCGTCGGCGGACGGGCCGTCGGGCCGCGACACCGCCGCCCGCCAGTCCGCCAGGCGCGCGACCGCGTCCTGAAGGACGGAGTCCGTCCACTCCCAGTCGGCCCGGTAGTGGTGGGCGAGCAGCGCGAGCCGTATGGCGGCCGGGTCGACGCCGTCGCGCCGGAGCGCGGACACGAAGACGAGATTGCCCTTGGACTTCGACATCTTCTCGCCGTTGAGGGCGACCATGCCGGCGTGGACGTACGCCTTGGCCATCGGGAACTCGCCGGTCAGCACCTGGGCGTGCGAGGCGCCCATCTCGTGGTGCGGGAAGGCGAGGTCGGAGCCGCCGCCCTGGACGTCGAAGCCCATGCCCAGGTGGTCGAGGGCGATGGCCACGCACTCGATGTGCCAGCCGGGCCGGCCGCGCCCGAGCGAGCCCCCGTCCCAACTGGGTTCGCCCTCCCTGGCGGCCATCCAGAGCATCGGGTCCAGCGCGTTCTTCTTGCCCGGACGGTCCGGGTCGCCGCCGCGCTCGGCGGAGAGCAGTCGCATGGCGGCGGCGTCCAGGTTGGACACCTGCCCGAAGTGCGGGTCGGACTCGACGGAGAAGTACACATCCCCTTCGAGTTCGTACGCCGCTCCCGCGTCCCGCAGTCGCTCGACGAGCGGGACGATGCCGGGTATCGCCTCGACGGCGCCGATGTAGTGCTGCGGCGGCAGCATCCGCAGGGCGGTCATGTCCTCACGGAAGAGGGTGGTCTCCTTCTCGGCGAGTCCCACCCAGTCGACGCCGTCGCGCTTCGCCCGCTCCAGGAGCGGGTCGTCGACGTCGGTCACGTTCTGGACGTAGTGAACCTGCCGCTTGGTGTCGAGCCACACGCGCTGAACGAGGTCGAACGCGTTGTAGGTCGCCGCGTGACCCATGTGGGTCGCGTCGTACGGCGTGATGCCGCACACGTAGATACGGGCGACGGGACCGGGGTCGAGGGTGACGAGCCCCCCGGTCGCGGTGTCGTGGATCTGGAGGTCGCGGCCCTCACCAGGCAGGGCGGGGACCTCAGAAGCGGGCCAGGCATGCATGTCATGAGCCTAACCGGACGGAAGTTCCGTATACGAACCGGATCAGCCCTGATGGCTCGGAAGGCCCTCTTGCGAAATGACTTCGCCTGTCGTAGGCATGCCGGCCCCGACGCCTGTCGTAGGCATGCCCACCCCCGAGACCTGTCGTAGGCATGCCGGCCCCGACGGCTGTCGTAGGCATGCCCACCCCGACGGAAACCCCCGCGCGGGGTGCCCTCACACCGGTGGCCACGGAATCGCGGGCCACTCCCCGCTCGGCTCCGGGTGCTTGCCGGCGGCGAGCAGAGCCGAGACACGGGCCCGCGTCGCGTCGACCTCGGCCGCCGTGATGAGTTCGGCCAGCCGAGTGGCGAGCGGCCCGCCCGGCGCCAAGCCGTCCCGCAGGGACCCGAGCACGTCCACCGCCTCCGGTGTCAGCGACTCCCCCGCCCACCCCCACAACAACGTCCGCAGTTTGTTCTCGGCGTTGAAGGTGACCCCATGGTCGATGCCGTACAGACGCCCCTCGCGGCCGGGGAGCAGATGCCCGCCCTTGCGATCCGCGTTGTTGATCACCGCGTCGAGCACGGCGAGTCGCCGCAACCGCACGTCGTCGGCGTGCACCAGCAACGCCGTCTGCCCCTCACCGACCTCGGCGAACCCGATCGCCTTCCAGCCCTCCCCGGGCTCCTCCCCGTCGACGAGGGCGAGCAGCTCGGACTCGGGCGAGGCATCGGGCAACGCCTCGATCCACAGCTGGCACATGCCTTCGCCGTACGGCCCGTCGCGCAGCACGGTGGTCGGCACGAGCCCCCACCCGGTCGCCTCGGACACCTCGTACGCGGCGACCTCGCGCTGCGCCAGCGTGCCGTCCGGGAAGTCCCACAGGGGCCGCTCCCCCGCGACCGGCTTGTAGACGCAGAACGCCTCCCGGCCGTCGTACGACACGGAGCAGTACAGCACCGCGTTCGAGGCCTCACGGATCCGTCCGCGCACCTTCAGCTCGCCCTGGGCGAGCAGTTCGGCCGTGGTCACGCTCCGCGGCGGTATCCGTTCTGGCGCGGACATACGTGTCCTTCCGGGTCGAGCGGCAGGCTGCACAGCGGGCACGGCGGCCGGCCGGCGTTGACGACGTCGAGGGCGCGCTTGGCGAAGGACCGGGCCTGCGCGCCGGTGAGCCGGACCCGGAGCATCGGCGGACCGTTCTCCTCGTCCTGGAGCAGCCGCTCCTCGGCCTCGGCGAGATCCTCGTCGGAGTCCGCATCGAGCTCCACGAGGGCCTGCGCCTCGACGATCATGCGCTGTTCGTCACTGTCCCAGGCCAGCGCCATGGTGCCGACCCGGAACTCCTCCTCCACGGGGGTGTCGAGGGGGGCGGTGTCGGACACCTCGGCCGGGGCCATGGCCGGGACGGGCGCGCTGCCACCGGTCCGCCTCACCACCTCGTCGAGGAGCTCGTCCATGCGCTCGGCGAGCGCGGCGACCTGGGTCTTCTCCAGGGCCACACTGGTCACCCGGGGTCCTGAGGAGGCCTGCAGGAAGAAGGTACGGCGCCCGGGCAACCCGACCGTACCGGCCACGAAACGGTCCGGGGGGTCGTAGAGGAACACCTGACGGGACACGTCCTGTCTCCATTGGATCGGCATGAGGACCGGCTGACTGCGTCGGCCCCCATCGGCTGCTGAGAACTGGCTGACAACTGCTGCGCTGCTTCGACCGCTTCACCCTACTGCGGCCGACGATCACGGTGCGCCCGCACCACCCCCGACCGGGGCGTCGCCGCTCGGGGGTTCCTCGCGCGGCGCCAGGGACGCGAAATCACCGGTGTCCCCGAGGCGTACGAGAAACGGCCGCATCCGTGTGTAACGGATCGCGGTGATGGAACACGGTTCAACAGAGATCCGCTGGAAGAGGTCGAGATGAAGTCCGAGTGCGTCCGCGACAAGGGACTTGATGATGTCGCCATGCGAGCACATGAGGTACACCGCGTCACTGCCGTGATCGCGCTCCACGCGCGCGTTCCACTCGCGGACCGCCTCGGCGGCCCGCGTCTGCATGGCCCGCATGGACTCGCCGCCCGGGAAGGCCACCGCGGACGGATGGGTCTGGACGACCTCCATCAGCGGCTCGTCCTTGAGCTCGGCGAGCTTGCGGCCGGACCAGTCCCCGTAGTGGGCCTCGCCGATGCGCTCCTCGGTGTGCGCCCGCAGCTCGGGCCGGGCGTCGAGGAGCGGCTGGACGGTCTCCTGGCAGCGCTGCAGCGGGCTGGTGACGAGCTCGGCGATCGGCAGCCCGGCGAGCCGCCCGGGCAGCGCCGCGGCCTGCTGGGCGCCGCGCTCGTCGAGGGCGACGCCGGGCGTCCAGCCGGCGAGCAGTCCCGCGGTGTTGGCGGTGGAACGTCCGTGGCGGACGAGGATCAGGGTGGGCATGCGGCCCAGCGTAAACGGGTGGCTCGCGGACCCGGCCGGGCCTGTGGAAAACGGCGGCCGGAGTGCGGCAGGGACCTAGGGACAGGAGAATACGCTCTGTGATCGTCGATTGCGCCATCTATCGCGACGGGCATCGGATGGAGGGCCCCGACGACCTGTCGGACGCCCTGGCCGAGGCGCGTGCCGCGGGCGACGCGTTCATCTGGATCGGGCTGCACGAGCCGACGGAGAAGGAGTTCGACCTCGTCACCGAGGAGTTCGGGCTGCACCCGCTGGCGATCGAGGACGCCCTGAAGGCGCACCAGCGGCCCAAGCTGGAGGTGTACGACGACTCGCTGTTCGTGGTGCTCAAGCCGGTCGTCTACGAGCCCGACAGCGATGTCGTCTCCACCGGCGAGGTCATGATCTTCCTGGGGGACTCCTTCGTGGTGACCGTCCGGCACGGCGAGGGCTCGCCCCTGGCGGCCGTGCGGCGCCAGCTGGAGGGGGACCCCGAGATGCTCGGGCACGGGCCGACCGCCGTGCTCTACTCGATCGCAGACGCCACGGTCGACCACTATCTGGAGGTGGCGACCGAGCTGGGCACCGACCTGGAGGAGCTGGAGGCGGAGGTCTTCCTGCCGTCCGTCGGCGGCTCGCGGAACACCGCGTCCAGGATCTACACGTTCAAGCGGCAGGTCCTGGAGTTCCGCAGGGCCACGGTCCCGCTGGCCGTTCCGCTGAACAGGCTGTCCGGCACGGGCGCCTACAGCTCCGGGGTCCCCTTCGTGCACGAGAAGGCGCAGCCCTTCTTCCGCGACGTCAACGACCATCTGATCCGTGTGAACGAGTCCGTGGAGGCTCTGGACCGGCTCGTCTCGGACGTCCTCTCGGCGCATCTCGCGCAGATGAGCGTGCGGCAGAACGACGACATGCGAAAGATCTCGTCGTGGGCGGCCATGGCCGCCGTCCCCACGATGATCGCGGGAATCTACGGCATGAACTTCGACCACATGCCCGAGCTGCACTGGCTCTGGTCGTACCCGGCGGTGGTGCTGGCGATGGTGACGCTGGAGGTGCTGCTGTACCGGCTGTTCAAGCGGCGGGGGTGGCTGTGATCGGACTTCACTCGTGCGCGGGCGCTGTGAGTCGGACTCGACTCGTGCGCGACCGCGGTTGGGCCGTGATCAGGCTCCACGCGCGCGTGAGCGCGGTTCACGCGAACTCGGGCGCCACCGTCGCGGGACCGCCCAGTGCGTCGCGCCGTTCCGGCATCCTCAGGGAGACCATCCGGCGCCAGCCCACGGCCCGCTCGTACGCGTAGACGGCGTGGATGCCCGCGGCGAGCGCAACCGCCTTGGGCCGGGGCCAGCCGAGGACGCGCCCCATGTGGGCCATCACGGCGAGGCTGACGTCCCGGTAGACGCGGATCTCGGCGATTGCGCACTCGCGCAGCGTCCGCTGGATGGCGCGGCCGTGTCCGGCGTGGGCGAAGCGCAGCAGCTCCTCGTGGCAGTAGGCCAGGTGGTCGTCTTCGTCACGGGAGATCATCTTCACCGCCCGGCCGACATCCGGGTGGTCCGCGAAGTGCTTGCGCAGCAGCCGCATCTGTTCGGAGGCACGCTGTTCGGTGACCCGGCTATGGGCGAGATAGGTGACGATGTCCCGCACGGTGAGCGGCCGGTCGCTCCTGAGCTTCTCGTGCGCGAGGCCGATGCCGTGCCGCTCCAGGAGCATCGTGTAGTCGGTGTCGGGTGGCACCCCGACGGGTTCGAGGCCGCGCTTCTTCATGAGAGCGTTGAAGATCCGCCCGTGTTTGTCCTCGTCGGCGCCGTGCCGGGCGATCTTGCGGGCGAACCCGCGCTCGCTCGGCGGGACGAGCGCCGCGATCCGGGCGTTCTCCCAGCCTCCCTGCGACTCCCCGCTGGCGGCGATGGAGCAGAAGAGACGGAACGACTCGTCGTTGTCGAGGATCTCGCGGAACAGACTCTTGGCCGAAAGCATCGCACTGACACCTCTCTGCAGAGTTGCGCAGAAAACGAGTCAAATGGGATGTCAGGAGCGCGGCAACCGATGTGTCGGACAAATCCGCCGAACGACGGACGGCCAAGGTGGCACAGACGCGTAACCAAGGGGGTGCCGACGCGTTGTTCCCCGTGACGGCCGTGGCGGGGAAGACCCCCGAGCCCCCACCACGGCCGCAGAACTCTCCTCCGGCCCACCACGGCCACAGAACTCTCCTCAGACCCGCCGCTTCGCGTGTTACGCGAGCCCGGCCCGCTCCAGGGCCTCGAATCCGGCCCGGAGCGAGGCGAGCCGGTCCTCCAGCGTGAAGCCCGCGGGGGCGAGCGTGAGCGTGGTGACCCCGGCCGCGGCGTACGCCTTCATCCGGTCGGCGATGCGGTCGACCGAGCCGAGCAGGGTGGTCTGGTCGATCAGCGCGTGCGGAACGGCGGCGGCAGCGCCCTCCTTGTCGCCGGACAGGTACTTGTCCTGGATCTCGGCGGCTTCCTTCTCGTACCCCATGCGCTGGGCGAGCTGGTTGTAGAAGTTCTGCTTGCGGCTGCCCATGCCCCCGACGTACAGGGCGGTGTACGGCCGGAACATGTCGGCGAGCGCGGCCACGTCCTTGTCCGCGCCGACGGCGAGCGGCAGCGTCGGGCAGACGTCGAAGCCGTCCATCGTCTTCCCGGCCTTCTCGCGGCCCGCCCGCAGGTGCTTGACCGCGGTGTCCTCCAGGTGCTCGGCCGAGGGGAAGATCAGCAGCGCGCCGTCGGCGATCTCCCCGGTCTGCTCCAGGTTCTTGGGGCCGATCGCGGCGATGTAGAGCGGGATGTGCTCGCGCTCCGGGTGCACGGTCAGCTTGATCGGCTTCCCCGGGCCGCCCGGCAGCGGCAGGGTCCAGTGCTCCCCCTCGTACGAGAGGCGCTCGCGCGTCATCGCCTTCCGTACGATCTCCACGTACTCCCGGGTGCGGGCCAGCGGCTTGTCGAACTTGACGCCGTACCAGCCCTCGGAGACCTGCGGCCCCGAGACGCCGAGGCCGAGGCGGAAGCGGCCGCCCGACAGCGAGTCGAGGGTGGCGGCGGTCATCGCCGTCATCGCGGGCTGGCGGGCCGGGATCTGGAAGATGGCCGAGCCGACGTCGATGCGTTCGGTCTGGGCGGCGACCCAGCTGAGCACGGTGGCCGCGTCGGAGCCGTAGGCCTCGGCGGCCCAGCAGACGGCGTATCCGAGCCGGTCGGCCTCCTGGGCGACGGCGAGATTGTCCGCGTCCATTCCGGCGCCCCAGTAGCCGAGGTTGATCCCGAGCTGCATGGCCGATTCCCCTTTTACCGATCAGTAACGTCCCTTGTGCCGGAGACCCTAGCGCGCTGGTGGGCGCCGTGGCAGGGACGGGTTCACGCCCGCCCTGTGTTCGTTGTCCACAGGGCCCCCACGCAGTGAGTTCTGGCCAGTAATCTCGGCGTCCATGGAGCAGAGGCATCTCGGCCGTACCGGCCTGCGTGTGTCCCGTATCGGACTCGGCACCCTCACCTGGGGGCGGGACACCGACGAGCACGACGCCGCGGACCTCTTGAAGGTGTTCTGGGAAGCGGGCGGAAGCCTCGTGGACACCGCGGATGTGTACGGGGACGGGGAGGCCGAGTATCTGCTCGGACGCCTCATAGAAGGGCTCGTGCCACGTCGGGACCTGGTCATCTCGACGAAGGCGGGGAGCGTGCCCGACCCGGACCGCCGCTTCGACGGCTCGCGCGGCCATCTCCTCGCCGCCCTCGACGCCTCCCTCGCCCGCCTCGGCACGGACTATGTGGATCTGTGGCACGTCCACGCGTACGACCCCGGCACGCCCCTGGACGAGACCCTCCAGGCGCTCGACCTCGCGGTCAGCAGCGGTCGCGCGCGCTATGCGGGCGTGTCCAACTTCTGCGGCTGGCAGCTCGCCAAGGCGGCGACCTGGCAGCTCGCCGCGCCCGGGACCCGCACCCGCCTCGCCAGTACGCAGATGGAGTACTCCCTTCTCCAGCGCGGCGTCGAGCGTGAGGTGCTGCCCGCGGCTCTCGATCTCGGCGTAGGGCTGCTCCCCTCATCGCCGCTCGGGCGGGGCGTGCTCACGGGCAAGTACCGGGATGGGACACCGTCCGACTCCCGGGGCGGCTCGGAGCACCTCGCGCCCTTCGTCGCGCCGTACCTGGACGACACGGCGAGCGGCATCGTGGACGCGGTGACGACCGCGGCGGACGGCCTCGCCGTGACACCGCTCCAGGTCGCCCTCGCCTGGGTCCGCGACCGGCCCGGCGTCGCCGCCCCGATCGTCGGCGCGCGCAACGCGCAGCAGCTCACGGCCGCGTTGTCAGTGGAGACCCTTAGTCTTCCTGACGAGATCTGCCGGGCGCTCGACGACGTGTCGGCACCGGTGCACCACTATCCCGATCACGACTGGAGCACGCTGTGACCACGGAGCCGGAGACCACGGAGGAAGCGGAGCCGGGGGCGCCGGGCGCGGACACGGCCGCCGGGGCCCCGGAGACCGAGGGCGCCGACGCGGACGTGACCTCCGAGGGCGGGAGCGCGGATGCCGAAGCCTCCGAAGCGGACGCCGAAGAGGCCGGAGCCGAAGCCCCGGCGGGGACCGAAGCCTCCGAAGGCGCCGCCCAGTTGTCCGAGGCCGAGGCCGAGCTGAAGGCCCAGCGCCTGGAGCGGGAGCGGATCGAGCGGCGCAAGGCGGAGAGGCAGGGGCCGATCGAGGCCGGGGCCAAGCTGAGCGGAAAGGCCGCGGACCTGCTCGCGGCGGTGCGGGCCGTGGAGAGCGGCGAGAAGCCCGTGGCCACCGCCTTCCGCGAGCCCGAGCCGGCGCCGCGCCGGGTCGCGCAGGAGCCCGTGCGGCGACCACAGCCCGTGGTCGCCCCGGCCGCCGCGCCGTCGGCCGCCGCACCCGAGACCGTCGAGGCCGTACGGGCCGTGCTGACCGGGGGCGGCGCACCCGACGCGCTCGCTGCGCAGGTCGTCGCGGCGCTGGGCGAGGGCGCCGACGAGCAACTGCGCGAGGACCCCTGGCAGTTGCTGAGGGTCGCCGGGGTGCGGCCCGAGCAGGCCGACGGTTTCGCCCGGGCGATGCTCGGCGCGGAGTGCGGCCCGGACGACGAGCGGCGCGGCCGGGCCCTCACGGTCTGGCTCCTGGAGCAGGCGGCTCTCGCCGGCCACACCGCGCTGGACGCCCCGGCGCTCACCGCCGCGCTCGCCCAGCGCTCGGTGCCGGACCCGGACGCGGCTGTGCAGAGCACCCTCGCGGAGGGCGAGGCCCTGGTCTTCCAGGACGCGCTCGACACGGCGGCCCCCGCGGTGGAGGAGGGAGCCGAGGAGGGCGAGGAGCGCCCGGTCCGCGTCCTGGTGGGCCTGGAGCGGTATGCCCTGGCCGAGGAGAGTCTCGCCGACGGACTGGCCCGGGTGATGAACTCCGTGCCCAAGGAGGACCGTTCGGCCGCCGACTGGGAGCGGGCCGCAGCCTCGGCCACCCGTTCCGCCGCCGAGCTGATCCGTGCGGTCGCGGGCCACGGCCTGGTCCTGCACACCGGCGGGGACGCCTCCCAGGCCGAAGCGGCGGCGCTGCTGCACGCCGTGCGCGGTCTCGGTCTGCGCGGCTGGGCCGCCACCCACACGCCGGGCGGCCGCGACCGCTTCACCGCGCTGATGGCCTCGTCCGATCTGCCGGACGGCTCCGAGGACCGCTCGTCCGACCTGCCGGACAGCTCCGAGGACGGCTCGTCCGATCTACCGGACGGCTCCGAGGACGGCTCGGGCACCGGTGTCACCACCGTCGCGGGACTGCTGTCCGGGGCCGAGGGCCCGGGCCGGGACGCCGAGGGCGCCTTCGACCTCGACCTCCTCGTCGTCCTGGACGCGCCGCAGCTCGACGTCGAGACGGCGGCCGTGCTCGCCGAGTCGCTGCCGGACGGCGCGCGGCTGGTGCTGAGCGGGGACCCGGCGACGCTGTGGTCGGCGGGGCCGGGGCGGGTCTTCGCCGATCTGCTCGCCGCCCGCGTGTGCCCGCAGGTGGCCTCGCGGACGCCGGACCCCGGGCCCATCGGCGAGTTGGTCTCGGGGGTCGGCATCGGTGAGCTGAACCAGGTCGAGGCGCCCGGCAAGGAGGTCGTGATCGTCCCGGTGCGCGACGCCGGCGAGGCGGTGCACCGGACCGTACAACTGGTCGCGGACTCGGTGCCGCGCGCGATCGGTATCCCGGCCGAGCAGACGCAGGTGATCACTCCCGGGCACGGCGGGGCGGTCGGCACGCGCGCGCTGAACGCCGCGCTGAAGGAGCGGCTGAACCCCGGGCCCGGCCGCTTCGGGGGCTTCGACCCGGGCGACCGGATCGTGTACTCCCCCGCGCCCGGCCGTTCGGTGCCGGGGCAGGTGGTGACGGCCGACGCCGACGGGCTGCACCTGACGTGCGCGGGGCTCTCCGTCGTCGTACCGAAGGAGCGGGTGGAGCAGGCCGTGCGGCACGGGTGGGCGGTCACGGCGCACCAGGCGGTGGGGATGCGCTGGCCGGCTGCCGTCGTGGTGCTTCCCGGGGACGCGGCGCAGTCGCTTTCCAGGCCTTGGGTGTATACGGCCTTCGGTCGTGCCGAGCGTCACCTTTCGGTGGTGCACGGGGTGGAGGGCGCGCTGCCTCGGGCGGTGGCGGAGGTCCCGGCCAAGCCGCGTACCACCCGGCTGCCTGCCCTGCTCAAGGCGCAGGCGCCGGCGCAGGGGCCGACGGCCGGCTGATCCTCCGGCGCCGGGGCCCCACCGCGTTTGCGGGCACCCGGCGCCGGGGCAACCGCCGGGGTGGGTGCAGAGCCCGGCGCTGACGGGGTGCCGCCGTGCCCACCCGCGCCGCCCCAGCGGCACGATTGGCCACTCCGAGTCGGCTGCGACGGCGCCCAAGGCGCCCCCAGCGCGCCGCTGCGAACGGGCTGCCGCCCCGAGCGGCACGCGCGTCGCGGCCGAGACGGCTGCGAGCCGAGACGGCTGCGACGGCGTCCCGCGTGGCCCATGGCCAGGGCCAGGGCCAGGGCCAGGGCCAGGGCGGATTCAGTGGTCCGCGTCCAAGGGCTCCAGGTCTTCGTCGGGGCCGAGGCCGTTCTCCAGGTCGTCGTCGTCCGAATCGTCGTCGAAGACGGCGCTGACGTCGAAGCGGCAGACCACCCGCTGTGGATCGATCGCTTCGAACGGGGTCTCCAGCCATTCGCCGGGCTCGGCGGGCTCGTCGGCGGCGGTGACCCAGAGTGTGGAGTCGCCCTCCTCCAGGCCGAATTCCTTGTGCCGCGAGGCGATCTCGTCCGGCTCGAACTCACCGAACAGGACCCCGAGCGCCCCATGGATCGTGCCGGACGCCGCGTCGAAGCCCGCGGTGTCGGTGGCGCCGTCCTCCTCGACGGCCTCCACCCGCTGGGCCTGTGCCAGCAGTCGCTGTGGCTCCACCACCGCGTAGTCCCGGCGGATCAGCACGCTCAGCGCGTTCGGTTCCTCCGGGCCCGTGTACGGCGGCAGCGTGTCGTCGGTACCGGGGATCTCGAAGGGCGTGACCTCGTCGTAGCGGTCGTAGAGGACTTCGTCGTACTCCTCGGCCGCGGCGGCGAGCTCGTTGAACGCTTCGTAGACGGCCGGGTCGTCTTCGCCCGTCCTGCGCTCGACCGCGGCCAGGTGGCGGTCGAGAGCGGTCTTGACCGCCTCGGCGGCGGCGCGTACCTCGGCAGCGGTGGGCTGCACAGCATCAGACATAGTGCAGACGCTATCCGTACAGGGCCTCTGCCCGCACAATAGATGCGATGCCGGAATACGAATTTGTCGACGTGTACGTACCGCGCGGGGTCTCCCGCAAGGAGACGACACGCCTGTTGACGGACCATGCCGAGTACGGACACTGGGAGTTGGACCGCCTGAGCCTGCTGCGCGACGGAAGCCGCAGGGTGCGGCTGCGCCGGCGGATCATCCGACAGGTGCGCGCCACGTGGTGACGAGGGGCGGCTGAAACGGAGCGGGCCCCGCCGACGCGGGGCCCGCTCCGTTCTCCACGTCACAGGGGCCATATGTGACGTTGTGTTCCCATCCGTGCCGTTTACGCGGCCGAGCGCGCCCTGCGGTAGAGCAGGGCACCCGCCAGCAGCGCACCCGCGCCCGCGGGCACGACCACACCGAGAGGCAGGTCACTGCCGGTGTGGGCGAGCTGTGCGGCGCCCAGGGGCTGGGTCACCGACTGCGCGCCCGGGTGGTTGGCGTGCGAGGAACCGCCCGGGTGCTTGCCGCCCGAGGCGGGCGGCTGGCCCGGGTGACCGGGGTGACCCGGAGTTCCCGGCTGACCGGGGTGGCCGGGGTGGCCGGGCTGTCCCGGGTGCCCGGGATGCCCCGGCTGTCCGGGCGTACCCGGAGGCGGCGTCTCGTGACCGCCGCCGGGCGGCGTGGTGGAGTGACCCCCGCCCGCCCCGTTCGCGCAGTCGTTGTCCGCCGCCGCGTTGCCGATGCCGACCACGTTCACGCTGTTGCCGCAGGCGTTGACCGGCACGTCGATCGGCACCTGGACGTGGTTGCCGGAGCCGACGCCCGGCGAGTCACTGGCGTGGCCGCCGGCCTTCGACCCTCCGCCGGAGTGGGAACCGCCGCCGGAGTGGGAACCTCCGTCGCCGTACCCACCACCGGACGAACCGCTGCCGCCGCCGTGGTTGACGCATTTGTTGCCCATCGCCGGGTTGAGCAACCCGACGACGTTCACGGTGTTGCCGCAGACATTGACCGGTGCGTGCACCGGCACCTGCACCGTGTTGCCCGACAGCACGCCGGGCGAGTCCGAACTGGAGCCGTTCGCACCCGAGTCGGCGTGTGCGTAGCCGCCGGTCGCGGCGAGTACGCCGGTCGCGGCCGCCACGGTCATCAGGCCCTTGCGGGTGACCTGTCGCATAGCTGTATCCCTGCCTTAGTCCTTGGGCTTGGACCATCCGGAACGCGCACGCCCCCCACGAGACGCGTGCGCGGAGAGACCGGTCGGCCCCGGAGCGCATGGCGCGCGCTCCGGGGCCGACGGACTCAGACCCTCATGGGGTGAGGCACAACGTCACTTGTTGATGCAGGTGTTGCCGAAGGCGGGGTTCAGCAGCCCGATCACGGAGACCGTGTTGCCGCAGACGTTCACCGGGACGTGAACGGGCACCTGGATGACGTTGCCGGAGACGACGCCCGGGGAGTGCACGGCGGCACCCTGGGCACCCGAGTCAGCGACGGCCAGGCCCGCACCCGCGAGAACCAGACCACCAGTAGCAGCCGCAGCAGCGACGACCTTCTTGATCATTATTCCTCCTTGTTGGCAAATGCGATCCCAAGTAGCTGATCGCATCACCTGTAACGAGGAGGGAGTAGTAGAGCTACGAGCTTATCGTCGCATTCACCCTTCCCGGGTGATCTCCGTACGTACAGGCGAATGTCGGCGTCAACCCGTCACGCGCCCCGATCCTCACGTGTCACGGCACGGCACGGTACGACCCGTCACGACGCGTCGATGAAGCGGTCGAGCACGCGCACGCCGAACTGCAGCGCATCCACCGGCACCCGCTCGTCGACGCCGTGGAACATGCCCGCGAAGTCCAGTTCCGGCGGCAGCTTGAGGGGGGCGAAGCCGAAGCAGCGGATGCCGAGGTCGGCGAAGGACTTGGCGTCGGTGCCGGCCGAGAGCATGTAGGGCACGGCGCGCGCGATCGGGTCCTCGGCGGACAGCGCGGTCTGCATGGCGTCGACCAGCGCTCCGTCGAAGCCGGTCTCCAGCGCCTTGTCCGCGTGCACGTCCTCACGCTTCACCCGCGGGCCGAGAATCCGGTCCAGGTCGGCGAGGAACTCCTCCTCGTACCCCGGCAGATAACGGCCGTCGACGTGCGCGGTGGCCTGCCCCGGAATCACGTTGACCTTGTAGCCGGCGCCCAGCTGGGTCGGGTTGGCGGTGTTCTGCAGCGAGGCGCCGATGAGCTTGGCGATGCCGCCGAGCTTGGCGAGCGTCTCGTCCATGTTCTCCGGGTCGAGCTCGGTGCCGAGCGCGTCGCCCAGCTCGTCGAGGAAGTGCCGCAGCGTCTTCGTCACCCGGACCGGGAACTTGTGCCGGCCGAGCCGCCCGACGGCCTCGGACAGCTCGGTGATCGCGTTGTCCTTGTGGATCATCGAACCGTGCCCGGCGGTGCCGTCCACGGTCAGCTTCATCCAGTGCATGCCCTTCTGGGCGGTCTCGACGAGATACAGCCGCAGCTTCTCGTTGACCGTGAAGGAGAACCCGCCGACCTCGCCGATCGCCTCGGTCACCCCCTCGAAGAGGTCGGGGTGCTTGTCGACGAGGTGCCGCGCCCCCCACGTGCCGCCGGCCTCCTCGTCGGCGAGGAACGCGAGGACGATGTCACGGGGCGGCTTGCGGCCGCTGCGCAGCCGGTCCCGTACGACCGCCAGTGTCATGGCGTCCATGTCCTTCATGTCGACCGCGCCGCGGCCCCACACCATTCCGTCCGCGATCTCGCCGGAGAACGGGTGGTGGGTCCAGTCCGCCGCGTTGGCCGGTACGACGTCGGTGTGGCCGTGGATGAGCAGCGCGGGCCGCGAGGGGTCCTCGCCCTCGATACGGGCCACCGTGGAGGCGCGCCCTTGGTGCGACTCGAAGATCTGCGGTTCAAGCCCGACCTCGGCGAGCTTCTCCGCCACGTACTCGGCGGCCTTGCGCTCGCCCGGCCCGGAGTGGTCGCCGTAGTTGCTGGTGTCGATCCGGATCAGCTCGCGACAGAGGTCCACGACCTCGTCCTCGCCAGAGACGCTCCTGGCCGTGTTCGACTCGCTCACGCTGCTTCCTCCCACTGACGCTGCTGGTGGTCCCCCCTCATCCTCCCTCCGACCCCCTTCCCTCCCCAAGGCCGGACCCGGCCCGTCACACGCCGTTCACGCGGCGACGGGGTGTGATCAGGGGCCCTCGAAAGCCTGGTAATGTTTCCTCTGTCGCCGCGAGGGAAACCCGCGCGACAGACACCTTGTCCGGGTGGCGGAATGGCAGACGCGCTAGCTTGAGGTGCTAGTGCCCTTTATCGGGCGTGGGGGTTCAAGTCCCCCCTCGGACACGTGAGATGAGTGAGGGCCGCGACCTGTTGGTCGCGGCCCTCACTCGTTGTGCCTTCACTCTTGTGCCCGCGCGAAGCACCCTCCGCGCCCGAAGCGCCCCCGCCCGAGGCACCTCCGCGTCCGCTCGCTCACCGTGTTCGACGCGTTACGGGCAGATGTGGGGCAGATCTCGTCAGGATGACATACCCCCACGTCAGAGCGTCGACAGAGCACCGGAACCAATGGTTCCGGTGCTCTCGGGCGGTCTGCTCGCATGGCTGATGACCAGGCCCGCGACTAGCGTCGTACTAAAATTCCAGGCTTGTTTGGAGCTGGACCGGAATATCCCCAGGCATACCTGCGGGCCCACCAGCTCCCCGGACGCTCCGGGAACAACACGTGAGGACTCGATGGCTGCCCTCGAGCAAGGCCCCGCACTCGCGCTGTTCGACGAGGAGGTGCGCGCGGAGTTCGGTGACCCGGCGCGCTTCTCCGCCTCCTCCGCCGCCTCGCCCCGCACCCTTGTCGACGTCCTCGACGCCACCGTCCGCGCCTACCCCGACGAGCCCGCCCTCGACGACGGACACCGCTGCCTCACCTACCGTGCCCTGGCCGTCGAGGTCGAGGCCCTGCGGCGGCGGCTGAGCGCCGCCGGGGTCGGCCTCGGCGACCGGGTCGGGGTCCGGGTCCCCTCCGGCACCAATGAGCTGTACGTCGCGATCCTCGCCGTACTGGCCGCGGGCGCCGCCTATGTGCCGGTGGACGCCGAGGACCCGGACGAGCGGGCCGAGCTGGTGTTCGGGGAAGCGGAGGTGCGGGCGGTCGTCGGGGCCGGGCATCAGCTGACCGTCGACGGCAGGTCCGAGGTTTCCGCCGCGCGGCCCGGTGTCGAGCACGACGCGTGGATCATCTTCACCTCCGGCTCCACGGGCAGGCCCAAGGGTGTGGCCGTCAGTCACCGCAGTGCCGCCGCCTTCGTCGACGCCGAGGCGGATCTCTTCCTCACCGAGGACCCGATCGGGCCCGGCGACCGGGTCATGGCGGGGCTCTCCGTCGCCTTCGACGCCTCCTGCGAGGAGATGTGGCTGGCCTGGCGGTACGGCGCCTGTCTGGTGCCGGTGCCGCGCTCCCAGGTGCGCAGTGGCGCCGACCTCGGCCCCTGGCTGGTCGAGCAGGAGATCACCGTGGTGTCCACGGTGCCGACGCTGGCCGCCCTGTGGGAGCCCGAGACGCTCAACGAGGTCCGGCTGCTGATCTTCGGCGGTGAGGCCTGCCCGCCCGAGCTGGCGCAGCGGCTGGTGACCGAGGGGCGGGAGGTCTGGAACACGTACGGGCCGACCGAGGCGACCGTCGTGGCCTGCGCCTCGCTCATGACCGGGGACGAGCCCATCCGTATCGGGCTGCCGCTCAATGGCTGGGAACTGGCCGTCGTCGACGAGGCCGGGGAGCCCGTCCCGATGGGCGGCAGCGGACAACTGGTGATCGGCGGGATCGGGCTCGCCCGGTACCTCGACGCCGAGAAGGACGCGGAGAAGTACGCGCCGCTGGAGTCGCTGGGCTGGGAGCGGGCGTACCGCAGCGGTGACCTCGTCAAGGCGGAGCCCGAGGGGCTGGTCTTCCTGGGGCGGGCCGACGAGCAGATCAAGCTCGGAGGGCGCCGGATCGAGCTCGGCGAGGTGGACGCGGCCCTTCAGGCACTGCCCGGTGTCGCGGGTGCCGCCGCCGCTGTCCGCACCGCCCGCAGCGGCAACCAGCTCCTCGTCGGCTATGTCGTCACCCAGGACGGCTGGAACCACTCGGCCGCCGTCGAGAAGCTGCGCGCGGAACTGCCCGCCGCCCTGGTCCCGCTGCTCGCCCCTGTCGACGACCTGCCGACGCGCACCTCCGGCAAGGTGGACCGCGATGCGCTGCCCTGGCCGTTGGCGGATCTGGCGACCGGCGGGGCGAAGGAGCAGCTCTACGGCACCGAGGCCTGGCTCGCCGAGCAGTGGAGCGAGGTGCTCGGGATCCCCGTCTCCGGCGCCGGGGACGACTTCTTCGCGATCGGCGGCAGCAGCCTCGCCGCCGCCCAGCTCACGACCAGGCTGCGCACCCGCTACCCCAGCGCCGCCGTGCTCGACATCTACCAGCAGCCCACCGTGCGCAAGCTGGCCCGGCACCTGGAGGAGTCCGCGCAGGACGACGGCGCGGGGCGGGTCGTCGCGCCGGTTCCGGTGCGGTCCAAGGTGATCCAGCTGCTTCTCCTCGTCCCCCTCTTCACCCTGCTCGGGCTGCGCTGGACGGTGGCGCTGGCCGCGCTCGGGAACGTACTGCACCGGTTCGGGCCGTATCCGTGGGCGCCCGGCGCGTCGTGGTGGCTCGTCGGCGCCGGGGCGGTCGTGTTCTTCAGCCCGCCGGGCCGGCTCACGATCGCGGCGGGCGGGGCGCGGCTGCTGCTGCGGGGCGTGAAGCCCGGCCGATATCCGCGCGGCGGGAGCGTGCATCTGCGGCTGTGGACGGCCGAGCGGCTCGCCGAGTTCAGCGGCGCGACCTCGCTCACCGGTTCCTGGCTCGAGCGGTACGCCCGTGCCCTGGGCGCCAAGGTCGGCCAGGACGTGGATCTGCACTCGCTGCCGCCGGTCACCGGCATGCTCAAGCTCGGCCGGGGAGCCGCCGTCGAGTCCGAGGTGGATCTGTCGGGGCACTGGCTGGACGGTGACCGGCTGGAGATCGGCCCGGTGAAGGTGGGTGCCGGTGCGGTGGTCGGCACGCGCAGCATCCTGTTCCCGGGCGCGCGGGTCGGCAAGCGGGCCGAGGTGGCCCCCGGTTCCGCCGTGGCCGGCCAGATTCCGACCGGGCAGCGCTGGGCGGGAGCGCCCGCGGGCAAGCTCGGCAAGGCGAAGCGGGCCTGGCCCAAGGAGCGGCCGCAGCGCGGCACCTACTGGCGGACGATGTACGGGGCGACCGGGTTCGCGCTGACCGCGCTGCCCGTCGTCGCGGGCTTCGCCGCCCTCCTCGTGGCCCGGGTGTGCGTGAGCGCGGACGCCGGGCTCGGCGCGGCCCTGCGCGGTGCCGCCCTCGCCCTGGTGCCGGCGACCCTCGCCTTCGGCCTCGCGTACGCGCTGCTGCTCCTGATCGCCGTACGGCTGCTGAGCCTGGGGTTGCGCGAGGGCACGCATCCGACGCACAGCCGTATCGGCTGGCAGGCCTGGACGGTCACCCAGCTGATGGACCGCTCCCGGGAGACGTTGTTCCCGCTGTACGCCGGGCTGATCACGCCGGTGTGGCTGCGGCTGCTCGGCATGAGGGTCGGCCGGGGCGCCGAGGTGTCCACCGTCCTCGCGCTGCCGAGTCTGACCACCGTCGGTGAGGGCGCCTTCCTCGCGGACGACACGCTGACCGCGCCGTACGAGCTCGGGGGCGGCTGGATGCGGATCGGGCGCGCCGAGATCGGGCGGCGGGCGTTCCTCGGCAACTCCGGGATGACCGCCCCGGGGCGCAGCGTGCCCGACGGCGGTCTTGTCGGGGTGCTGTCGGCGACGCCGAAGAAGGCGAAGAAGGGCAGCTCGTATCTGGGGCTGCCGCCGGTGAAGCTGCCGCGCTCGACGCAGGACGGCGACCAGAGCCGTACGTACGAGCCGCCCGCGCGGCTGCTGTGGGCGCGCGGTCTGGTGGAGCTGTGCCGGATCGTGCCCGTGTTCTGCTCGGCGGCGCTGGCCGTGCTGGCCGTGGCCGCGCTGAGTGCGCTGGGCGCTTGGGCCTGGGCGCTCGGCGGCCTGGTGCTGCTCGCCGCGGGTGTGCTGGCCTGCCTCGTGTCCATCGTGGCGAAGTGGCTGCTGGTGGGGCGGCACCGGGCCGGTGAGCACCCGCTGTGGAGCGGATTCGTGTGGCGCAACGAGCTGGCCGACACGTTCGTCGAGGTGGTGGCGGTGCCGTGGCTGGCCGGTTCCGTGCCCGGTACGCCGCTGATGACGGCGTGGCTGCGCGGGCTCGGCGCCCGGATCGGCAGGGGCACCTGGGTGGAGAGCTACTGGCTGCCGGAGACGGACCTGGTCACGCTGGAGGACGCGGCGACGGTGAACCGTGGCTGTGTGCTCCAGACGCACCTCTTCCACGACCGGATCTTGCGGACGGATACTGTGGTCCTCCGTGAGGGCGCCACCCTGGGCCCGGGCGGAATCGTCCTGCCCGGCAGCACCGTCGGGGCCCGCTCCACCCTGGGTCCCGCGTCGCTGGTGATGGCGGCGGAGTCCGTTCCCGACGACACCCGCTGGCTGGGCAACCCGATCGAGGCATGGCGTTCGTAGCAGACCCGGAAGGCGCTGCCGGATCGGACACGGAGGGCGGTACAGCGGCACGTCGTACGAGCACAGGGCAGGGAGCAGTCGCAGCGGTGAGCGTTCAGCAGACAGTGGGATCGGACCCGTACTTCCCGGCCAACGGTGATCCCCGTTACCGGGTGCACCGGTACGAGCTCGCGCTGGACTACCGCCCCGGCCCGAACCGGCTCGCCGGTACCGCACGGCTCAACGCGATAGCGGGCCGCGGTCCGCTCACCGAGTTCCAGCTGAACCTGGCCGACTTCCGGATCGGCCGGATCCGGATCGACGGCAAGGCACCGCACTACACGCACCGCGGCGGCCGGCTGCGTGTGCGCCCGCCGAAGCCGATCAGGGCCGGTGCGGCCTTCACGGTGGAGGTGCACTGGTCGGGCAACCCCAGACCGGTCAACAGCCCCTGGGGCGGGCTCGGTTGGGAGGAGCTGGAGGACGGGGCGCTGGTGGCGAGCCAGCCGGTCGGCGCGCCGTCCTGGTATCCGTGCAACGACCGTCCGGCCGACAAGGCCTCGTACCAGATCTCGGTCACGACCCCGTCGGCGTACGCGGTGGTGGCCGGGGGCCGGCTGCTGACCCGTACGACGAAGGCTTCGACGACGACCTGGGTGTACGAGCAGGCGGCGCCGACGTCCAGCTATCTGGTCGGGCTCTCGATCGGCAAGTATCAGACGGTGCTGCTCGGCGACCCGGGCCTGGGCGGCGTACCGCAGTCCGGACACATCCCGGGGCATCTCCTGACGGAGTTCTCCCGGGACTTCGCGCGGCAGCCCGCGATGATGGAGCTGTTCGAGGACCTCTTCGGGCCGTATCCGTTCGGCGAGTACGCGGTGGTCGTGACGGAGGAGGAGCTCGATGTCCCCGTCGAGGCACAGGGGTTGTCGCTGTTCGGTGCCAACCATGTGGACGGGGCCCGGGGTTCGGAGCGGCTGGTGGCGCACGAGCTGGCGCACCAGTGGTTCGGCAACAGCGTCTCCATCGCGGACTGGCGGCACATCTGGCTGAACGAGGGGTTCGCGAAGTACGCCGAATGGCTGTGGTCGGAGCGGTCGGGCGGGCGCCCGGCGCAGCAGCTGGCCGCCGCCGCGCACCGGAAGCTGTCCGGGCTGCCGCAGGACCTGGTGCTGTCCGATCCGGGCCGCAAGCTGATGTTCGACGACCGGCTCTACGAGCGCGGCGGTCTCACCCTGCACGCGGTGCGCTGCGCGATGGGGGACGAGGCCTTCTTCCGCATGCTGCGCGGCTGGGCCACCCTGCACCGCGGCGGCGCGGTCACCACGGCGGCCTTCACCGCGCACGTCGGGCGCTACGCGGCGGACCCTGTGGACGACCTGTTCACGGCCTGGCTCCGTGAGACCGCGCTGCCCGCCCTGCCGACGCCCGCCGCGCCGGTTCCGGCCCGGCCCGCCTACCCGCCGACGAACACCGAATCGGCCTAGAGCCTCGACAGAATGGCAGCCATGACCAGTCGTTCCTGCCCCTGCGGGCTTCCCGAGCCGTATGCGAAGTGCTGTGGGCGGTTCCACCGCGGTGAGGCCGCGGCGGCGACCGCCGAGGCGCTGATGCGGTCGCGGTACTGCGCCTTCGTGAAGGAGGACGAGGGGTATCTGCTGCGGACCTGGCATCCGCGGACCCGGCCGGCGCGGGTGGAGTTCGACCCCGGGTTGCGGTGGACCGGTCTGGAGATCCTCGATACGGGGCAGGGGACGGCGTTCCACTCCGTGGGGACCGTGACCTTCCGGGCCTCCTACCGGGGCGGCTCGCTGCACGAGCGCAGCCGCTTCGAGCGGGTCGACGGGGCGTGGGTGTACGTGGACGGGGATTTTCTGGAGCAGGGCGCCTAGGCCTGTCCGGCGGATCATGCCGCAGACGCGGGGCTTGGCAGGCCTGTCTGCGGCGTTGTCGTCACTCACCGCCGCTCCGCGTCGACTCCCTAGGGCGCGAGGATGTCCAGCTCCTCCAGGGCGCCGACCGTGATCTCGCGGGTGAGTTCCTCGGCGCGGGCCGCGTCGCCCTCCCGTACGGCCTCGGCGACCTGGACGTGCAGGGTGACGGCGGCGGGGTCGGGGTCCTCGAACATGACTTCGTGGTGGGTACGGCCCGCCAGGACCTCCGCGACGACGTCACCGAGACGGGCGAACATCTCGTTGCCCGAGGCGTTCAGGATCACCCGGTGGAAGGCGACGTCGTGGACGAGATACGCCTCCAGCTGATGGCCGCGTGAGGTGGCGACCATGCCCAGCGCGCACTCGGTGAGCTCGGCGCACTGCTCGGCGGTGGCGTGCCGGGCGGCCAGCCCCGCGGCGACGGGTTCGAGGGCGGAGCGCAGCACCGTGAGCGAACGCAGCTGGTGGGGGCGGTCGGCGCCGGCCAGCCGCCAGCGGATGACCTGAGGGTCGTACACGTTCCACTCGGCCTTGGGGCGGACCGTGACGCCGACGCGACGGCGGGACTCGACGAGGTACATGGACTCGAGTACCCGGACCGCCTCGCGCATCACGGAGCGTGACACCTCGAAGCGCTGCGCGAGCTCGTCCGTGCGCAGAACACTGCCCGGCGGGTACTCGCCCGCCGTGATGGCCGGCCCGAGGGATTCCAGTACATGTCCGTGCAGCCCCCGGCCCCGTGTGGTCATGGGGTCAGCGTACGAGGCCAGCGCCGGGAACAAAAAGTCAGACTTATATGTCACAGACTCTTGAATTCGTCGTACCTAATGAGTTTCAGTGGCGTCGACATCAGATGTCGATGAAGACGGCGAGAGCACGATGCAGCTGACGCGTACCCCCCATGTCGTCGTGGTCATGGGCGTGGCAGGAACCGGCAAGACCACGATCGGTCCCCTGCTTGCGGCCCGGCTCGGCGTCCCCTACGCCGAGGGCGACGACTTCCACCCGCAGGCGAACATCGCCAAGATGACGGCCGGGACGCCGCTGACCGACGAGGACCGCTGGCCGTGGCTGGACGCGATCGGCGCCTGGGCGGACGCCCGGGTAGGGCTCGGCGGGGTGGTCAGCAGCTCGGCGCTCAAGCGCGCCTACCGGGACCGACTGCGGGCGGCGGCGCCCGGAGTCGTCTTCGTCCACCTCACCGGTGACCGGGAGCTCATCGAGGACCGGATGTCGCACCGCCAGGGGCACTTCATGCCGACGGCGCTCCTGGACTCGCAGTTCGCCACCCTGCAACCGCTGGAGGCGGACGAGGCGGGCGTCGCCGTGGACGTGTCGGGCGGCCCCGGGGAGATCACCGAGCGCGCCGTGGCCGCGCTCCAGGGTCTCGCCCAGCCCTCGCTGTAATCCCCCGTGCCCCTCGCGGGCACGCCGTCCCCCTTCCCACCTTCCACAAGCAAGGGAACAACCGTGACCAGACTCAGCGTCGAGATGCTGGCAGCGGACACCGTCGAGCCGATCACCTCGGCGGGCCATGCTCAGCTGGGCATCGCCGTGCTGGCGGGCATCGCCGTCATCGTCCTGCTCATCACCCAGTTCAAGCTGCACGCATTCCTGGCCCTGACCATCGGCTCGCTCGCCCTCGGCGCGTTCGCCGGGGCGCCGCTCGACAAGACCATCGTCAGCTTCACCACCGGTCTCGGCTCCACCGTCGCCGGTGTGGGCGTCCTGATCGCGCTGGGCGCGATCCTCGGCAAGCTGCTGGCCGACTCCGGCGGCGCCGACCAGATCGTCGACACGATCCTCGCCAAGGCGGGCGGGCGCGCCATGCCGTGGGCGATGGTCCTGATCGCCTCGGTGATCGGTCTGCCGCTGTTCTTCGAGGTCGGCATCGTGCTGCTGATCCCGGTGGTCCTGATGGTCGCCAAGCGCGGCAACTACTCCCTGATGCGCATCGGCATCCCGGCGCTGGCCGGTCTGTCCGTGATGCACGGCCTGATCCCGCCGCACCCCGGCCCGCTGGTCGCCATCGACGCCGTCAAGGCCAACCTCGGCCTCACGCTCGCGCTCGGTGTCCTGGTCGCCATCCCGACGGTGATCGTGGCCGGTCCGCTGTTCTCGCGGTACGCGGCCCGCTGGGTGGACGTCCCCGCTCCCGACCGCATGATCCCGGCCCGCGCGTCCGAGGAGCTGGAGAAGCGTCCCGGCTTCGGCGCCACCCTCGCCACGATGCTGCTGCCGGTCGTGCTGATGCTGTCCAAGGCCCTGGTCGACATCGTCGTCGACGACCCCGCGCACAAGGTGCAGCGTGTCTTCGACGTCATCGGCTCGCCGCTGATCGCGCTGCTCGCGGCCGTGATCGTCGGTATGTTCACGCTGGGCCGGGCGGCCGGCTTCACCAAGGAGCGCCTCTCGACGACCGTCGAGAAGTCCCTCGCCCCGATCGCCGGCATCCTGCTGATCGTCGGCGCGGGCGGCGGCTTCAAGCAGACGCTGATCGACTCCGGCGTGGGCCAGATGATCCTGGACATCTCCAAGGACTGGTCGATCCCCGCGCTGCTGCTGGCCTGGCTGATCGCGGTGGCCATCCGGCTCGCCACGGGTTCGGCGACCGTCGCCACCATCTCGGCGGCCGGTCTCGTCGCCCCCCTCGCGGCCGACATGTCGACCGCCCACACCTCCCTCCTCGTCCTCGCGATCGGAGCGGGCTCGCTCTTCTTCAGTCACGTCAACGACGCGGGCTTCTGGCTGGTCAAGGAGTACTTCGGGCTGAGTGTCGGCCAGACCGTCAAGACCTGGTCCGTGATGGAGACGATCATCTCGGTGGTGGCCGGTGGACTGGTCCTGCTGCTGTCCCTCGTGATCTAGGAGTACGCGGATGAGTCACCCGCTCTTCGACATCAGCGGCCGTACGGCTCTGGTCACCGGTTCCAGCCGCGGCATCGGACTCGCGCTGGCACGGGGTCTCGCGGAGGCCGGCTGCACCGTCGTCCTCAACGGGCGCGACCCCGAACGGCTCACCGAGGCGGCCTCGGAACTGCCCGGTGACATCCACACGGCGGTGTTCGACGTCACCGACGCAGCGTCGGTGGCCGCCGGCACGGCGGACATCGAGGAGCGGGTGGGCCCGCTCGACATCCTCGTCAACAACGCGGGCATGCAACTGCGCGCCCCGCTGCTGGAGTTCACGGACGCGGACTGGCACCGGATCCTGAACACCAACCTGACGAGCGCGTTCCTGGTCGGGCGCGAGGCGGCCCGCCGGATGACCGAGCGCGGCCACGGAAAGATCATCAACATCTGCTCGTTGCAGAGCGAGGTGGTCCGGCCGGGCATCGCCCCGTACGCGGCCACCAAGGGCGCGCTGAAGATGCTCACCAAGGGCATGTGCGCGGACTGGGGCCCGCACGGCGTGCAGGTCAACGGGCTGGGCCCCGGCTACATCGAGACCGAACTCACCAGGCCCCTGGTGGCGGACGAGGAGTTCAGCGCGTGGGTGCGGCGGCGCACCCCGGCCGGGCGGTGGGGCCGTACGGACGACCTGGTCGGCGGGCTGCTGTTCCTCGCCTCTCCCGCGGCGGACTTCGTCAGCGGGCAGGTGCTGTACGTCGACGGCGGCATGACGAGTGTGCTCTGAAGGGGAGTCGGCCATGTTCGGTTGCGTGATCCACGGCCGGGGCGACCTGCGGGTCGACGAACTGCCCGTGCCCTCGCCCGGCCCCGGCCAGGCGCTCGTCGCCGTCCGGTACGGCGGGGTGTGCGGTTCCGACCTGCACTACTGGCGCCACGGCGGGGTCGGTGACTTCCGGCTGCGGGAGCCGATGGTGCTGGGGCACGAGGTCGTCGGGACGGTGCTCTCCTACGGTGCCGGAGCCTCAGGTCCGGTGGCGGGTACTCCGGTCGCCGTGCACCCGGCGACTCCCTGCGGGGTCTGCCCCGAGTGCGTCGACGGCCGCGCGAACGTCTGCCGCGACACGCGGTACCTGGGCAGCGCGGCGCGCACACCGCACGTACAGGGCGCTTTCGCGGCCCAAGTCGTGGTCCCGGCCGGGCAGTTGCGGGCGCTCCCCAGCGGGCTCGGCCTCACCCGGGCCGCGCTCGCCGAGCCGTTGTCCGTCGCGCTGCACGCGGTACGGCGGGCCGGTGCGGTGGCGGGCCGGCATGTGCTGGTCACGGGGGCCGGGCCCATCGGCTGCCTCGTGGTGGCCGCCGTGAAGGCCGCGGGCGCGGCGCGGGTCACGGTGACGGACCTGCTGCCGCGGGCGCTGGAGTACGCCGTCGCGGCGGGCGCGGATTCCGTCGTACGGGCCGATGACGCCGCCGGTCCCGGGTGGCCCCAGGAGGTCGACGTCGCGATCGAGGCGTCGGGGGTCGCGGCGGGGCTCGACACCTGTCTGCGCCTCGTCCGGCGAGGCGGGGTCGTCGTCCAGCTCGGCATGCTGCCGTCCGGGCAGAGTCCCTTCGCGGGGAATCTGGTGGTGAGCCGGGAGATCGAACTGCGCGGTGCGTTCCGCTTCGACGTGGAGTTCGACGAGGCGTTGGCGCTGCTGGCGGGTGAGCCTCGCTTCGACGCGTTGATCAGTGCGGTGGTGCCCCTCGGGGAGGCGGAGGCGGGGTTCGCCTTGGCGGCGGACCGGAGCCGGTCGTGCAAGGTGCTGCTGGACTTCGGGGACGCATAACTCCTAGGGGCGCCACAGCGGATGCTCGGTATCCGCCCAGTCGCGGCTCACGGAGCCCGTCCGCAGGCCCTCCCGGGCCTCCGGGTCCCCCAGCGCCATGCCGATGTGTCCGGCCAGGACGATGCCGATCGTCAGGGCCAGCCAGTCGTGGACGAACGTCGCCGAAGTGCGCCACATCAACGGGGTGAGATGGGTGAACCACATCAAAAGACCCGTGCCCAGCATCACGAGCGAGGCCCCGGCGATCCAGGCCGCGTAGATCTTCTGTCCGGCGTTGAACTTGCCCGCAGGCCGGGACCGCGGACGCTTGTCGCGCCGCAGGGCCGCGCGCAGCCACACCCGGTCGTGCGGCCCGAAACGGTTCAGGAAGCCCAGGTCCGCGCGGAATGCGCGGGAGGCCAGGCCCGCCAGGACGGGCACGGGGAGCATCAGCCCCGCCCACTCGTGCACCCGCACCACGAGCTCACGGCGACCGACGAGTTCGGCGAACTGGGGGATGTAGAGGCAGGCCGCGGTGGCCACGCACACGCCCATCAGGACGGCGGTCCCGCGGTGCACCCAGCGCTCGGCGCGGCTGAAGCGCCGCACCCGGGAGGAGTGCGCGGACACGGCCGGGGTGTCGTCAACTCGTGGGTGCATCGTCACGTCCGTTCGAACGGCCGACCCACGCGTCCACGTCGTACCCCCGGTCCTCCCAGTACCCGGGGCGGACCTCCTTGGTGACCGTGATACCGGAGAGCCACTTGGCGGATTTGTAGAAGTACATGGGGGCTACGTAGAGGCGGACGGGGCCCCCGTGGTTGTGGCCGACGGGCTTGTCCTGCATGCGCAGGGCCACCAGGACGTCGGCACGCCGGGCCTGCTCCATCGTGAGGCTCTCGGTGTAGGTCCCGTCGAAGCAGGTGAAGCGGATCGCCCCGGCCGAGGGGCGCACTCCCGCGGCGTCCAACAGCCGGGACAGCCGGACGCCCTCGAAGGGCGTGCCCGGGACGCGCCAGCCCGTGACGCACTGGACGTCGTGTACGAGCCGGGTCTGCGGCAGGGCCCGCAGGTCCGCCAGGGTGTAGGTCCTGGGGCGGTCGACCAGGCCGTCGATGGTGAGGCGGTAGGTGGTCTCGTCCTTGTGCGGGACCGACGTGGCCACCGAGTAGTAGCGGAACCCGCCGCCGTTGGGCAGCAGGCCGGTCAGGCCGGTGGGGTCCTTCTGGGAGGCGCCGGCGAGGAAGGATTCGAGACCGCGCTGGAGCGGGGGCGCGGCGATCACGCCGAGGGCGCCGAGTCCGAGCGTCCCGAGCAGGACCCGACGACCGATCGGCGTGCCGCGCTCCTCCGGCCGCTCCGGACTCCGCTCCTCCGGCCGCTCCGGACCGCGCTGCCTCGGCCGCTGGGGACTCCGCTCCTCCGGCCGTTCCTGATCCCGTTCGCGCGCCGGCCGCTCCGGGCGGCGCTTTGGGGGTCGCTCCCGGGCGCGTTCGTCGGACCGTTCCGGTTCTTGCTCCGGTCCTCGCTCCGGTTCTGGTGCCGGCTCGCGCTCCTCGGGCTGTTCAGGGTTCACACACTGATTCGAGCACCCGCGACCCCCAAAAGGCCAGCGGCGGCGGGTGCCCGTCAGCGTTCCGTAATGACTTCTTACGTGCCGTTCAGGGAGCGTGCTCCAGGCAGGCCGCTTCAGGACACGGACTCGGCCGCCTTGTCCAGCTGGAACGCCTCGTTGCCGAGCCCGATCCGGGCATGTGCCTCGGGCCTGCGGGAGCGCAGCACCAGGCCCTGGATCACGCCGACGAACAGGGCCGCCCCGATGATGGCGGGCAGCAGCCAGCTCAGCGAGGAGCCAGGTCCGGCTCCGACCAGGACGTCGAAGTCCTTGACCGTGTAGACCGCGATGACGAGCAGCGCGACGCCCGCGACCGCGGACGTGGCGAGGCGCCAGGCCTGGGCCCGCGCGGCGCCGCGGCGGGCGAAGAAGACGATGACGGAGAGCGAGGCGGCGGCCATCAGCACGATGACACCGAGCGCCCCGATGTTGCCGCCCCAGGTGAACAGGTGCAGCACGGGTGCGGTCGGGTCGCCGGTCGGCTTGTCGTCGGCGACCGCGAAGCCGATCACGAACACCAGGGATATGGCGGTCTGGAGCAGCGAGCCGGTGCCGGGGGCGCCGCTCGTGCCGGTCGTCCGGCCGAAGGCGGAGGGCAGCAGTCCCTCCCGGCCCATGGCGAAGGCGTAGCGCGCCACGACGTTGTGGAAGCTGAGCATCGCCGCGAACATTCCGGTCACGAACAGGACGTGCAGGACGTCCGTGAAGGTGCCGCCGAGCCGCGACTCGGTGAGGAAGAAGAGCAGGCCCGCGCTCTGCTTCTGGGAGGCGCCGACGATCCCGGAGGGGCCGGCGGCCACGGTGAGCGCCCAGCAGCTGACCGCGAAGAAGACGGCGACACCGGCGACGGCGAGGAACATCACGCGTGGCACCAGGACGTGCGGCCGGCTGGTCTCCTCGGCGTACACCGGGGCCTGTTCGAAGCCGAGGAAGGCAGCGATGCAGAAGCACAGCGCGGTGCCGACCCCGGCGCCGGTGAGCGTGTCGGGGTTGAAGGCGTGCAGCGACAGGCCCTCCTTCGCCGGGTCGGCGACGGCGGCGATGTCGAAGATGACGACGAGGGCCACCTCGATGACCAGCAGCACGCCCAGCACCCGCGCGTTGACGTCGATCTTCAGCCAGCCGAGCGCGCCGACGACCAGGACCGCCACCAACGCCGGTATCCACCAGGCGACTTCGAGGTCGAGGTAAGTGGAGAACAGTCCGGACACCTCGAAGCCGAAGATGCCGTAGATGCCCACCTGGAGGGCGTTGTACGCGACGAGCGCGACCAGCGCGGCCCCTGCGCCCGCGGTGCCGCCGAGGCCCCGCGAGATGTACGCGTAGAAGGCGCCCGCGTTGTGGACGTGACGGCTCATCTCGGCGTACCCGACGCTGAAGAGCACGAGGACGACGCCGAGGATGGCGAAGAGCAGCGGCTGCCCGACGATGCCCATCACCGCGAATGTGGTGGGCATGACACCCGCGACCACCATGAGCGGGGCGGTCGCCGCGAGGACGGAGAGCAGCAGACCGCCCGCGCCCAGCCGGTCGGCGCGCAAGGCGCGCTCCTGTCCCTTGAACGTGCGGATGCCTCCGCCGTCGGCGGCGGCCGCCGGTCTGCCCGTGTTCGACGTACTCGATGTGCTCGATGTGCTCGAACTGCCCGTCGTCATCGCGGGGTCGTCCTTTCGGATGTCCGGTTCTCGGGGGTGGTCGGGGTCGGTTGGTCGCTCTTGGTGATTCACACCGCGCCGAGCGCGCTGTCGCGTGCGGCGCGGAAGGCTTTGTACGGATCGCGGTCCGGGTACGACCACGGCGCCGGGGTGGCGTGCTCCGCGATGCGGTGGAACAGGGCGGCGGCCTCGGCGCCCCGGCCCTCGCAGTACTTGGCGTGGGCGAGGAAGTTGAGGTCGACGAGGCGGCGCGGATGGTCGTCGCGCTCCCACTCCAGCCACCAGTCGAAGGCCGCCTTCATCACCTGGCGGGCCCGGCGTCCGACCCAGTGCCCGGAGGCGACCGGGTCGGCGGGCTCGCTGCCGCTGGTGGCGAGCACGCGGTAGCGCTCGGCGTGCGCGACGACGGGGAGGATGGCGAGCGGCGAGTCGGCGGGCGCCTGTTCGGCGGCCCAGTTGGCGAAGTCGTACACCTCGTGCAGCGGATCCTGGCCCGCAGCGGCGCGCCGCTCGGCGAGCCGGGCGACCATCAGATGGTGGGCGTGGTGGTGATCGGCGTACCGGTGCCGCACCTCGTCGAAGAGCCGGACCACGTCGTCCTCGGTGCCCAGCGAGCGTTCCAGGAGAAGCAGGCCGAGCCAGGGGGTGGGGTCGGCGGGTGCGAGCACGGCGGCGGCGTGGCAGGCCTCGCGGGCGCGCTCGGGGCGTTCCTTGCCGCTCAGGGCGCGCTGGACGGTCGCGCAGCCGAGAAGTACGGCGGCGTCGGCGGACTCGGGTTCGGCGAGCTGCCAGTCGCGGACCCAGGGAAGCGCGGCGGACTCCTGGGCGAGCACGGTGACGCGGTGGCCGCGGCGGTCCCAGTCGTCGCCGGTCGCGGCGAGCAGCGCGCGGACCGCCGTCCAGCGCCCCTGGTTCAACGAGGTGCGCGCGGCGGCGAGTTCGGCGTCGTCGAGCGCGGCGTCGAAGGCCTGAGCCGCGCGCTTGCGACCGCGGCCGAGGGGAGGTGGGGGTGGTGACACCGCGGGTCTTTCCTCACAGGGCGCGGTTCGTCAGGAGTCGATCACGCACAGCAAACCCGCAGCCAATGCTTTTAGTCAAGGGCCGACCAAATCGCTACACGTGTCAACTGCCCTCGCGGGCCGTGAAGTTGACCCTGCGGCCGACCGCCTCCGCGAGCGGGTTCGGCCCGCCCCGGCACCCCTCGATCTCCCCGGTGCTGAGCCCGCCCCCCCGTCTCGGCCTCCCGGAGCTCGCCCCCCTCTCGACCTCCCCGGAGCTCAGCCCACCCCCGTCTCGGCCTCCCCGGCGCCGAGACCGCCCCCGTCTCGCCCCCCCGGCGCCGAGCCCACCCCCTTGGCCGCCGCTCAGCCCAGCGCCTTGGCCGCCGCTCAGCCCAGCGCCTTGGCCGCCGCTCGGCCCGCCGTGCGGCCGGAGAACAGGCAGCCGCCGAGGAACGTGCCTTCGAGCGAGCGGTATCCGTGCACTCCGCCGCCGCCGAATCCGGCGGCCTCACCGGCGGCGTACACGCCCTCCAGCGGCTCGCCGCCCCCGGTCAGCACGCGCGAGGAGAGGTCGGTCTCCAGTCCGCCGAGGGTCTTGCGGGTGAGGATGTTGAGACGGACGGCGATCAGCGGGCCCGCCTTGGGGTCGAGGATGCGGTGCGGGGACGCGGTACGGATCAGCTTGTCGCCGAGGAACCTGCGGGCGCCGTGGATCGCCGTCACCTGGAGGTCCTTGGTGAACGGGTTCGCCATCTCCCGGTCGCGCGCGACGATCACGCGGCGCAGCTCCGTCTCGTCGATGAGCGGCTCCTTGGTGAGCGCGTTCATCCCGCGGACGAGCGCGCCGAGGTCCTTCTCGACGACGAAGTCCACGCCGTTGTCCATGAACGCCTTGACCGGTCCGGGGACGTCGGCGCGGGCCCGCCCGATGACGTCCTTGACCGACTTGCCGGTCAGGTCGGGGTTCTGCTCCGAGCCCGAGAGCGCGAACTCCTTGCCGATGATCTTCTGGTCGAGCACGAACCACGTGTAGTCGTACCCGGTACTCATGATGTGTTCGAGCGTCCCGAGCGTGTCGAAGCCGGGGAAGAGCGGCACGGGCAGCCGGTTTCCGCGCGCGTCGAGCCAGAGGGAGGACGGGCCGGGGAGGATGCGGATGCCGTGGTTGGCCCAGATGGGGTTCCAGTTCTGGATGCCCTCGGTGTAGTGCCACATGCGGTCGCGGTTGATGAGGTGGGCGCCCGCGTCCTCGGCGATCCCGAGCATCCTGCCGTCCACGTGCGCGGGGACGCCGGAGACCATCCTCTCGGGCGGGGTGCCCAGCCGCTCGGGCCAGTTGGCGCGGACGAGGTCGTGGTCGCCGCCGATGCCGCCGGACGTGACGATCACCGCCTGGGCCTTGAGTTCGAAGGCGCCGGTGACCGTGCGACTGCTGGCCTGCCCGCGCTCGATCCCGGACGGCTCCAGGACCTCGCCGGTCACCGTGTCCACGGAACCGGCGCTGCGCGCGAGGCCCGTGACGCGGTGGCGGAACCTCAGCTGCACGAGTCCGCGGGCGACCCCGGCCCGTACCCGCCGCTCGAAGGGAGCCACCAGGCCGGGTCCGGTCCCCCACGTGATGTGGAAGCGGGGCACCGAGTTCCCGTGCCCGTTGGCGTCATAGCCACCGCGCTCGGCCCAGCCGACCACCGGGAAGAAGCGCACGCCCTGCCGGTGCAGCCAGGATCGCTTCTCGCCGGCCGCGAAGTCGACGTACGCCTCGGCCCATTGCCGCGGCCAGTGGTCCTCGGGCCGGTCGAAGGCGGCGGTGCCCAGCCAGTCCTGGAGGGCGAGCGCGTGGCTGTCCTTGATCCGCAGGCGGCGCTGCTCGGGAGAGTCGACGAAGAAGAGCCCGCCGAAGGACCAGTGCGCCTGGCCGCCGATCGACTGCTCCGGCTCCTGGTCGAGGAGGATCACCGTACGGCCCGCGTCGACGAGCTCCGCGGTCGCCGCGAGCCCCGCGAGGCCCGCTCCGATGACGATCACATCTGCGTCGTAGGCCATGGGCCCGTCCTCTCGGCATTCCGACTGGTCGGATCGGCTGGTCGGATCGGCGTCGTCCTGAGGGGTCCTCAAGAAGTTCCCCACGGGCGTGGTCATGAGGCGTTTGTCACGTACCGATCGGCAGCTTCGCTGGTTGATGAGACATTGGTGGTGGTTGACCGTGCAGGTCGGCCACTCCTTGTTACTGATCGGTCAGATCCTTCGGCAAGAAGAGTGACCGAGTCAACTGCCTGGTTCCGGGTACTCCTGGGGGCAGGCTCCGGTCCTTGGCACTACAGTCGGCGGCACGCAACCGTGGCCCGCCTGACGTCTCGAGGTACACAGCGTGTCGGTTCTCGTTCTGATCCTCGCCGTGAGCGCGGCCTGCTGTCTCGGCTTCGGCTTCGTGCTCCAGCAGAACGTCGCCTCGCACGCGCCGCTGAGCGACTTCCTCTCCCCCCGTCTGCTGCTCGACCTGATCCGGGTCCCCCGCTGGCTGGGCGGCATCGGGCTCATGGTCTGCGGCATGGTCCTCGGCGCGATCGCCCTGGGCAAGGGCGAGATCTCCCTGGTGGAACCGCTCCTCGCGACAAACCTGCTGTTCGCCCTCGCGCTCTCCCGCCACCAGACCAAGCAGCCGCTGGGACGACAGGGCTGGACCGGCCTCGTGCTGCTCGCGGGCGGCGTCTCGGCGTTCATCGTGGCGGGTCAGCCGCAGGGCGGCGACGCCGTAGCCGACCCGCTTCGGCACTGGCTGATCATCGGGGTCATGGTCGGCCTCGCGCTGCTGCTCACCACGTACGCGAAGAGGTCACGGCTGAGCGCAGGCCCCGTGCTGCTCTCCCTCGCCGCCGGGCTGCTGTACGGCGTCCAGGACGCGCTCACGCGGGTCAGCGGGCAGCGGTTCGGGGCGGGGGGCTGGAGCGAGCTGCTCACCGGCTGGCAGCCGTACGCGGTGCTGGTGCTCGGTGTGACGGGCCTGGTCCTGGTCCAGAGCGCCTTCGAGACGGCGCCGCTGCGGATGTCGCTGCCCGCGCTCACCGCGGCCCAGCCTCTGGCCGGGATCCTCTGCGGGGTGGGTTTCCTCGGTGACCAGCTGCGTACCGACGTGGGGGCCCTCACCTGGCAGGCGGCCGGACTCGCGGGCGTCGTCGTGGGGATCGTCCTGCTGGGCCTGCATCCGGCGATGCCGAGCGGGGCGGCACCGGCGGAGCCGTCACGGGACCTTCAGACCCGTTGAGCGTCATGGTCCGGGCGGCGCGGGCGGTACTGCCCCCGCCGGGCTCCCGGCTGCTTGGATGGCGACATGACTGAGGACGGAGACTCGACCGTGGACGGGGACACGACCGTCCACGGGCACACGACCATGGACGGGGACACGACCGTCGACGGGGACCTGACCCTGGAAGGGGATCTGACCATGGACGGGGACCTGACCGTGGACCGGGACCTGACCGTGGACCGGGACACGACTACGGACGGGGACACGACCGTCCACGGGCACACGACCATGGACCGGGACCTGACCATGGACCGGGACAAGCCCGTCGACCGGGACCCGACTGCGGACGGGGACACGCCCGTCGACGGGAGCACCGGTCCCGCTGACGAGATCCTCGACATCGTGGACGAGAACGACCAGGTGGTCGGGCAGTCCCCACGCGGACAGGCGTACGCGCGCGGCCTGCGCCACCGATGCGTCTTCATCCGGGCCCGGGACGCCGAGGGCCGGATCTTCGTCCATCGCCGCACCCCCACCAAGCTGGTCTTTCCCTCCCTCTACGACATGTTCGTCGGCGGAGTCGTCGGAGCCGGCGAGTCGTACGACGACGCGGCGCTGCGTGAGGCCGAGGAGGAGCTCGGCGTCACCGGGCTGCCCAGGCCCTCGCCCCTCTTCAAGTTCCTGTACGACAACGGCGCCGGTCAGAGCTGGTGGTCCGCCGTGTACGAGGTGCGCTGCGACCTCCCGGTGAACCCGCAGGCCGAAGAGGTCGCCTGGCACGACTTCCTCTCCGAGGAGGAGGTGGAGGCGCGCCTGGCGGACTGGACGTGGGTACCGGACGGCCTGGCCGCGTACGAGCGTTTGCGGGACTACCGGGCGGGAGGCTGATCCCCCGGGGTCCGGCCACCGGCGAGCGCGTCGGCCAGCGCCTGCTCCTGGCCCGCGGTGATGGCCGGTCCGAGCAGGACGGTTCTGGGGCTGTGCGGGCCGTCGCACACCGCAAGCGGGGAGGGTCGGCCGGTACTGCCGCTGAGCGGGCTCTGTCCCTGCACCGCCCAGGTGGGGCCGTCCCAGAACGGATGGTCCAGAAACCGCTCCGCCGCCTCGGCCGCCGCGTCCTCGGACACCCCGACCGTCGTGAGCGCGCCCGCGATCCGCTCCACCGCCTCCGCCACCGGGACGTCGGCGTCACCGAACGCGGGGAGCAGCAGGAGCAGCCGCAGGTCGGGGTCGCGTATACCCTCGGCGTCCGCCGGAGCGGAGGACGCGACGGCGACCAGCTCGGGCCAGGACAGCCCCGGCCCGCTGAAGTGACCCTCGATCGAGGCGAGGTGACCGTGCCGGCGCCAGTCGGGGTGCGTGATCAGATAGCTGGTGCCGGGGTCGTCCGGGAGGTTGCTGTGGACGATCCACAGGAGGTGCCCGCCCGCCATCGGCAGGGGGTACGCGGGCCAGACCTCCGTGGCGTCGTACAACGCCTCGGCGGCCGCGTCGACGTCCGCCGTGTCCGCGCCGAACAGCTCCGGCTCTTCCGCGAACTCGCCCCAGGTCGGGCCGTAGTACGCGGGCCAGAATCCGGGCAGCCGGATCAGGTGCTCGGAGGCCGCGATGCCGTAGCCGGGCAGCGCGTACGAAGCCAGTGACGTGGGAACTTCCATGGCCCGAACCGTAGCGGGGGGCACTGACAACGCCCCGTGCCGGGCGCCCCGGTAGGGTCCAGGGCGTGATCGAACTCGTGCGTAATGTCCGGATGTGGTTCGCGCCCGGGGAGGTCCGGGCGGAGGGCCGGACGCCCGACTACCGGTTCTCGTTGGCCAACGAGCGGACCTTCTTGGCCTGGCTGCGCACCGCCCTCGCCCTGATCGGCGGCGGCTTCGCCGTGGACCAGTTCCTGCCCGACCTCCGGTGGGGCTGGCGCGTCGGCCTGGCCCTGGCCCTGCTGGGCGCGGGCGTGCTCTGCTCACTGCGCGCCGTCAACCACTGGATCCGGTGCGAGCGGGCGATGCGGAAGGGCGATGACCTGCCGGTGTCGCGCTTCCCGGCCGTGCTGAGCATCGCCGTCGCGGTCGTCGCCGTGGCCATGGTCGTCGTCGTACTCGTCGGCTGGGCGGGATGACCACGACGAGCACCCCCGCGGGGGAACGGGACCCGGGGCTCCAGCCGGAACGCACGCGTCTCGCCTGGCGCCGTACGACCCTCTCCAGCACGGTCGCCGCCGTGCTGGCCACGAAGACCGCCCTGCACGGCGGCGGCTCGGTGGCCGGGGTCGTCGCCTGCGCCCTCTGCTGCGCCCTCTGGCTGGGATTCCTGGCGGTGGCGCACCGCCGTATCCGCGTCCTCGCGGCATCCGGCCCGGGCGGCCCCCCGGCACTCACGCCCCGGCACGCGACGACGGCGGCCCTGTGCACGGTGGCACTGGCGGTGTGCGCGGCGGCGCTGGTGTTCTGACGGCTCCCGCCGGCCCACGGGGGTGTCTCGCGGACCGATCGAGTCCCTGCGCCTTCATGGTCTCGACCCTCTGGGGTACTCGGGCGACACGTGAGACGAAATGGGGGCAATTGCGACACTTTGCGGCGCTAGCCTGAGCCGTCATTCCACGCCACACCGAAGGTGAGCACCATGACCACCCTTCACCAGGAGCACCCCACCCACGAGCACATCCACGGCCCGGACTGCGGTCACACCGAGGTCCGCCACGGGGACCACATCGACTACGCGCACGACGGCCATCTGCACCGCGAGCACGCGGGGCACTGGGACGAGTGCGAGCCGAGCACTCACACCGCGCACGACGGGCACGGCCACCAGCACGGCGAGGGCTGCGGGCACCCGGCCGTGGAGCACGGCGATCACCTCGACTACGTGCACGACGGGCACCGGCACGCCCAGCACGAGGGACACTGGGACGACCACTGAGCCCTCCCGTCGTACGGCGTCTCCCCCGGATTCCCTGACCCCGGGGGAGACGCCGATCACGTTTCGCGCACCCGCTGGACGACATACCGACTGGTCGGCATCATAGTCACGTCCCGTTTCCGTGTGCGTAGGAGCAATGATGAGCCCAGACCACCCGCCAGGTCTCGATCTCGACCAGTTGCGCGGCCTGCTCGACCGTGAGCGGCCCGGACTGGTGAACGGCCCCCTGACCGGCCGGCTGATCGAAGGCGGACGGTCGAACCTCACGTACGCGGTCACGGACGGCGCCACGAACTGGGTCGTCCGTCGGCCTCCGCTGGGCCATGTGCTGGCCACCGCGCACGACATGAAGCGCGAGCACCGGGTGATCAGCGCACTGCACCCGACGGCCGTGCCGGTGCCCCGTCCGGTGCTGCTGTGCGAGGACGAGTCGGTGCTCGGCGCGCCGTTCTACGTCATGGAGTTCGTGGAGGGCACGCCGTACCGCACCGCCGAGCAGCTCGCCCCGCTCGGCCCCGAACGCACCCGCGACGCGGTGCTCGGCCTGGTGGACACCCTGGTCGAACTGCACTCGGTGGACCCCGCCGAGGTGGGCCTCGCGGACTTCGGCCGGCCCGAGGGCTTCCTCGACCGGCAACTGCGCCGCTGGGGCAAGCAGCTGGACGCCTCCAGGAACCGCGAACTCGCCGGCGTCGACGAGTTGCACGCGGCCCTGGGACGCGAACTGCCGCACTCCCCCGCGCCCGCCGTCGTGCACGGCGACTACCGGCTCGACAACGTGCTGATCGGCACGGACGACCGGATCAAGGCCATCCTGGACTGGGAGATGTCCACCCTCGGTGATCCGCTCACCGACCTCGGCCTGCTGGTGATGTACAGCGCGCCGCTGGACCTGCCCGACTCCCCCATCAGCACGACCGCTTCGGCCGCCGGACACCCGGACCCGGCCGAGATCATCGAGCGGTACGCCGCGCGCTCGGGGCGCGATGTGTCCGCCGTCTCCTGGTACACGGCGTTCGCCTGGTTCAAGCTCGCCGTGATCCTGGAGGGCATCCACTACCGCTACACGCTCGGCCAGACGGTCGGCGCCGGCTTCGACCGCATCGGTGAACTGGTCCCCTTCTTCATCGAGCACGGCCTGACCACCCTTCAGGAAGGCTGATCCGCCATGGACTTCGCATTCGACGCGCGCACCGAAGAGCTGCGCGGAAAGCTGCTCGCCTTCATGGACGAGTATGTCTATCCGGCGGAAGCCGTCGCCGAGGAGCAGCGCGCTCAGCTCGCCTCCCCGTGGGACACGCCCGCCGTGGTCGGGGAGTTGAAGGCCGAGGCCCGCAGGCAGGGCCTGTGGAACCTCTTCCTCCCGGACTCCGAGTACGGCGCCGGGCTCACCAACCTCCAGTACGCGCCGCTCGCCGAGATCACCGGCCGCAGCCCGCACCTGGCGCCCACCGCGCTGAACTGCGCCGCGCCCGACACCGGCAACATGGAGGTGCTCGCGCAGTTCGGCGACGAGCAGCAGAAGAAGCAGTGGCTTGAGCCGCTGCTCGCCGGCGAGATCCGCTCGGCGTTCGCGATGACCGAGCCCGAGGTGGCCTCCTCCGACGCCACGAACATCACCACGCGCATCGAGCGATCCTCCGACGGTTCCGCCGAGTACGTCATCACCGGCCGCAAGTGGTACATCTCCGGGGCGATGAACCCGGACTGCAAGATCTTCATCGTGATGGGCAAGACGGACCCGGATGGTTCCGACATCCGCCGTCAGCAGTCGATGGTGCTGGTGCCGCGCGACACGCCCGGGGTCGAGGTCCGGCGCGCCATGCAGGTGTACGGCTACGAGGACCACTCCCACGGCGGCCACGCCGAGGTCGTCTTCGACCACGCCCGGGTCCCCGTGGCCAACCTGGTCGGCGAGGAGGGCGGCGGCTTCGCCATCGCCCAGGCTCGGCTCGGGCCCGGGCGGATCCACCACTGCATGCGGCTGATCGGCATGGCCGAGCGGGCGATCGAGCTGATGTGCCGCCGGGCCGTGTCCCGCACGGCCTTCGGCAGGCCGCTGGCCCAGCAGGGCGTCGTGCAGAACTGGATCGCCGACGCGCGCGTCGCCGTCGAGCAACTGCGGCTGCTCGTCCTGAAGACCGCCTGGATGATGGACACCGTGGGCAACAAGGGCGCCCACACCGAGATCCAGGCCATCAAGATCGCCACGCCGCGTACCGTCGTCGACATCCTCGACAAGGCCGTCCAGCTGCACGGGGCCGGGGGCGTCAGCCAGGACTTCCCGCTCGCCGAACTCTGGGCCGCCGCGCGCACCCTGAAGCTCGCCGACGGCCCCGACGAGGTCCACCAGCGGTCGCTGGCGCATCGGGAGATCAAGAAGTACGGGTGACCGTCCGGTCGGTGGGGCGGTGGTGGGTTTCCTCGCCCCCGCCGCCCCTGCCCGTTCCCGTACATGGGGGCTCAAGAATTGCGCAGTTCCCCGCGCCCCTTTTCAGGGGCGCGGGGAAC